>CAZOTR010000021.1:34908-39021 GCA_964582755.1 uncultured Methylococcaceae bacterium
TTGGAGCCGGTGGCGGGCATCGCCGCCGGCGGCAAGCTGCATGTCGCCGGGCCGAACGTCATGCAGGGCTATCTCTTGCCGGGCGAACCGGGCAAGCGGGTTCCGCCCGCCTCGGTGTTTGGGGAGGGCTGGCATGACACGGGCGACGTGGTGGAGATAGACGCCGAGGGCTATGTCTTCATCAAGGGCCGGGTGAAGCGCTTCGCCAAGATCGGCGGCGAGATGGTGTCGCTGACGGCGGTGGAGGAAATCGCGGGCCGGCTGTGGCCGGAAAACCTGCATGCGGCGATGAGCCAGCCCGATCCGCAGAAGGGCGAGCGCATCGTGCTGGTCACCGACCGCGCCGATGCCGGGCGGCCGGCCTTGATGGAGCATATGCGCAAAGAGGGCTATAGCGAGATCCATCTGCCCCGCTCTGTCCAAGTGATCGAGGCGATGCCGGTCTTGGCGACCGGCAAGATTGACTACCAGGCGGTGGCGGCTTGGCTGGGGGAGCAGGAATGTCCTAAGGAGCCGATTTCTTCGTGAGCGCCAAGCTTCAGCCTTCCCGTCCGGGCACCCATAGCCTGGTGCCGAAGGCCATTCTGCTGTGTGTCCTGGTCCTCCTGGGCGCGGGCGGTTGCAGCATGCTCAAGAGTACCCTGGAATTGCCGGAGAAGGGCGTCCGCGCCCTGTTCTCTCTCAACCGGGAAAATGAGCCCGATCCTGTCGAACTGCAATCCCAGTTGCTGCGCTTTGCGGACAATTATATTGGTGCGATCAACCTCGCCACCGGCAAATTGGAGCAAGAAGACGGACTGCCCGCCCGGCGGCGCACTGTGTTGATGCGCCTCATTGCCGTCACCAACGATGTGGTGGCCATCGCCACCGGTGCCAACGCTTACGCCAACCTCCTGGACATGGCCATCCTGGTCAGCTTGAACCGGATGAATGTCGAGGACTATTGGATGCCCAAGCAATTTGGCGAATCGGCCAAGCCCTTGCTGCTCGCCTCGCAAGAATCGGAGAAGGAGATTTGGCGGATCGCCGCGACGGCGCTCCAACCCGCGCAGATCGAGGAGCTACAGGCCGCCATCCAAACTTTTCACGAGCAACACCCGGACGAGCGCTCCCCGCGCGATGCCCGCTCGCTGGGCTTCGCGTCCGAAGTCGCCCGGATGAGCCGGGGCAACACCCAGCCGGGGATGCCCAGCGTTTTCAACCTGCTCTCCATCGACCCCTTGGCGGACCTCGACCCCGCCACCCGCGAACTGGCCAACACCCGGCTGTTCGGGGAACGCGGCATGTTCCTGGCCCGGCACATGCCGGCCCTGGTCCGCTGGGAAAGCCAGTTGCTGGCCATCCAGACGGTGGATATACCCCAGGTGGAACAACTGCTGGCCAACACCACCCAGTTGTCCGCAGCGGCGGACCGGTTCAGCCAGACGGTGGAGCGCCTGCCCGGACTCATCAGCGCCGAGCGCCAGCAAATTGTCCAAGCCTTGGACACGCAACGGCCAGGTCTCACCAGCCTCGCCGCGCAGACCGAGAAGGCGCTGGATGCGGGCAGGCAGATGTCCGACGCCTCCACCTCCACCCTCAAATCGTTTCAAGACGTGTTGCGGCAACTTGAAGCCAGCCCGTCAAACCCCAACGCCGAACCCTTCCGCATCAACGACTACACCGCCGCCGCCGCGCAGATCAACGCCACCGCGCAAGACCTCGTGAAATTGCTGCAAGCCTTCGACCAAACCCTGGCTCCGGGCAAGCTTGACAGCCTCTCCGCCCGCGTGGACGCGCTGGCCCGGCAAGCCCGGGCCAGCGGCAAGGAATTGGTGGACTATGCAGTCATGAAAACATTGATTTTGGGGGTGGCTTTGATCGGTTCGGCATGCGGAATGGTGCTGGCTTCCGCCGTGGTGTATTGGCGGCTGAGGAAGAAATTCGCTTGAACTCGGCAACGCTGCGCGACAGCAGGCAAAATCGGGCAAAATAACAAGCCTACTGTTTCCATTCGCCATTCCGGGCGCGCATATGGGTGAGGCCATGATCGAGATAACAAGAGAAGTGATCCAGGAATTGATGCATCTGAACTCCTACCGGAAGACCGAAAGTCCCATGCGGGCGGCTCATGAGGCCTTGTTTCGGGCAAAACTCCTTGAATTCGCGGAAGGGCTCATCCAGGCCGCCGCCGAGCGCGAGGAGTTGAGCGCGAAGCTGGCCAAGACGGAGCTGTGCCTGAAAGAAGCCATCGATGCCATGAACGACATCAAAGCGGCAGTTTCCGCGCCTTAAATCTATGGTCAATCCGCCGGAGAGTCTGATGAAAACCGACCGTCCCGCCGAAGTCATCGAACGCCTTGCGGCCTTTCTGCGCAGTCCGCTGGACGGCATCCTCCGCCAACGCTTGGCGGAGGATCCGCGCAGCCATGCCTTAAGCGTGTTCCGAGCCACCACCGCAAACGTTCCCGCCTACCGGAAATTCCTCGCCAGCCATGGCATAGACCCCGAGTGCATCCGCTCTTTCGAGGATTTCCAAACCCTGCCGTTGCTCGACAAAGCCACTTACATGCAGGCCTATCCCTTGCCGGAGCGTTGCAAGGGCGGGCAACTCACCGCCTGCGACCGGCTGGCGGTGTCTTCGGGGTCCACCGGCGTCCCCACCTTCTGGCCGCGCGCCATGCTGGACGAGCTGGATGTGGCCTTGCGCTTTGAGCAAGTGTTCCGCCACAGCTTCCGCGCCCATGAGCGCGACACTTTGGCGGTGGTGTGCTTTCCGCTGGGCAACTGGGTCGGCGGGGTGTTCACCGCCTCTTGTTGCTGGCACCTGGCGCAGAAGGGCTACCCGTTGACGGTGGCGACGCCGGGCAACAAGCCCGACGAGATTCTGCGGGTGGTGCGCGAATTGGGGCCATATTTCCAGCAGACCGTGCTGCTGGGCTATCCGCCCTTCGTCAAAGATGTGATTGACACAGGTTTGGGACTAGGGGTGGATTGGCGCTCATACGGCATCAAATTTGTGTTTGCCGGCGAGGTGTTTAGCGAAGAATGGCGGGCGTTGATGATGGAGCGGGTGGGTTCGGCCTCGCCTTGCCACGACTCCGCTTCGCTCTATGGCACGGCGGACGGCGGGGTGCTGGGCAACGAGACGCCGTTGAGCATCGCCATCCGCCGTTGTCTGGCCGACCATCCTGCCATCGCCCGCGAACTGTTCGGCGAATCGCGCTTGCCAACCCTGGTGCAATACGATCCCATAAGCCGTTTCTTCGAGTTTGTGGACGGCGCGACCCTGGCGGTGACCGGGGACAATGGCATTCCGCTGGTCCGCTACCACATCGCCGACCGGGGCGGATTGATCGGCCATGGCGAGATGTTGGCGTTCCTCAAGGGAAGGGGGCTGGCTTCGTTTGAGGAGGCTTATGGCGTGGACGCCAAGGAATATCCGTTGCCTTTTGTCTGGGTGTTTGGCCGCGCCGATTTCACAGTCTCCTTCTATGGCGCCAATGTCTATCCGGAAAATGTGGTGGTCGGCTTGGAGCAGCCGGGGCTGGCCGGCTGGGTCACTGGCAAGTTCGTCATGGATGTCCGCAGCGACGAAGAGGGTTCGGAGTTCCTGCATATCGCCGTGGAACTGCTCCCCTCGGTTGCCGCAGATGCCGACAAGCAGGCTGCCATCGCGCTTTCCATTCAATCTCAATTGCTTAGGCTCAACAGCGAATTTGCCAACTACGTCCCTGCCGACCGGCAAACGCCTGGCGTTGAGTTGCTGCCTTTCGGCGACCCGGCGTATTTTCCGGCGGGCGTGAAGCATCGGTACACGCGCCGCGTTTGAAAAAACATGCCAAGATTCAGTGGTTTGGCTTGGCTATGGACTGGATGAAATGGAATTTTTCATGAAAGGCATTTAGTCGCTTGACATGCGGGGGAGGGTGTGACAAAGTGTCGCACGCCCATGGGACTGGGGGCCGAAGCGTCTGTTGGTCGTTTGGGAGGCTAGGGATTCAGGCTATTAAGAAAAGACGCATTGATGCGCGTAAGCGCAAATCAGTGTTTGATATACAAAAATTGGAGGTATTACTATGGCTGCAACAACAATTGGTGGCGCTGTCGCCAAAGACAAGCCGCTGCTCGACA
>CAZOTR010000022.1:0-38837 GCA_964582755.1 uncultured Methylococcaceae bacterium
TGCTTCAATAGCTTGACCACCTCCAAGGCCCGCAACTTGATCTTGCAGACCGTCGCGGCGGGGACGCTGGCAAACACCGACGAGTACGCCATCTACGGCAAGCTGGCCGACTGGGGCTACGGGCACAAGACGGTCAACCACTCGAAGGGCGAGTACGCCCGCGACGAGGACGGCGACGGCTTCCACGAAGTCCACGTCAACACCCTGGAGGGGTTCTGGTCGCTGCTGCGCCCGTGGCTGTGTCCGCACCGGGGCATCTCGCAGGACAAGCTGCCGCTGTACCTGGGCTTCTTCGCGTTTGTCTACAACCTCAAGCGGCGCGGCAAGCGCCTGCTGTCCCCGCTGTTCGGGGTCTGGCTCAAAAAGACCCCGAAACTTATAGGAAGTGGGTTCAATTGATTGAATTGTAGGAGTGGGCCATGCCCGCGATCTCTGGCCCCACCCATTGCCCGAAGCCTTTCGCGGCCATGGGCCGCTCCTACGGAAAATACCAATAAATCAATTAAACCCACCTCCAAACTTATATAGAGCCTTAAAAATTCGATCCAAGTATGGATGGCGTTGGCGTCCAGCGGGCGCGAGCCGGTTTCGTTGGCGTTGCAGCCGTATTGGCTCATGGCCAGAAAGGACAGGTCCACATAACGGAACACATTGCTTTGCGACAACTGGCCGATGCTGGTTTTCAGCATGTCCGCGCCGCTGGACAGGCCAAGCTTGTCGCCGGCCCGGTTGGGCAGCCCTGGGGAGGTGATGTACATCGGCCGCACTTGGTATTCCACCAGCAGCCGGTCCAGGCAACCCAGCGCCAAGTCCATGTTGGTCAGGTTGCGCACTGGCGCGGTCTTCGCCTGGCCTACGGTGTATGCCTTGTGCGGGGCGGTCATGCAGCCCGACAGCGCCAGCGTCGCCGCCAGGCTGGCCAGGGTGGTTTTGAGCTTCGGCATGGGTATTCCTTGTGCGAGTCGGTGGATGGGCGCGAGCGGACGCGCGTTTCTTGCCTATTCGGGATAAAAACCACACCGCTGGCTGGCCCGCCAGGGGGCGGCAATTTTGGCCCGGAAGTGGCGGGGCTTTGGGCCAAGCGGGGAACCGCCCGCCCCGCCACAGGCCGTTGGTAAAATCACCCAGCTTGGCGCATTATTGCGCCGCGCCTGCCGGATGAAGGCAGCTTCGGCTTCCTGGCCGGGATTGAACAAGCAGACACCAAACGACACATAAACCGCATGAAAGCTTTGCAATATTCAGTGAAACAGGCTTGGCCGGGGCCGGCCGTCTTATGGATTCTGGGGCTGGCCGTCCTCGCGCTGGCTCTTTCAGGCTGCTCGAACCCGGTCGGCGTGAAGCCTGTCGACATCCAGACCGCTTACCGCATCCTTACCGAGAGCGCGCTGTCGGCGGACGAGCCGTCGGAACCCTCGAAAATGCTGTTGCGGCGGTTCGGGCTGTTGGACCGCTTCGACCAGGAACCGGAGGCGGTGCTGGCCGAGTTGCATCGCGGCTTGGCCCAGACTGACGACGACGAACGCCTGTTTGCGTTGGCGGAGTTGTCCTTTCTGCATGCCCAGGGCAAGGGCGGCCGCGCCTATTTCCTGGCTTCCGCCGTGTATGCCTGGGCGCTCCTGTTCCCCGGCGAAGGCGCGGCCACGAGCCTGATGCCTTCGGACCCCCGCTTCCGGCTGGCCTATGATTTCTACAACCAAGCCATCGCCAAAGGCTTGGCCTCGCCTGACAAAAAGGACGAGGTGCGGCTGGCGGCGGGCGCTTACAAGCTCCCGTTCGGCTCATTGGAGGTCGCCCTGGACGAGTCCGGTCTGGCCTGGGGTGGCTATCGGCTAGACCGCTTCATTTCCACGATGACCTTGGACGTGCATGGACTGCGCAACCGCTACCGCATCCCCGGACTCGGCGCGCCTTTAGCGGCAAGTTTGGCGGCGGCACAGGCGGCGGCGAACGTCCCCGGCGCCAAACGCCTGGGAACCCGCATGAAAGTGCCGGTCACCGCGCTGCTGCGTTTCGACCGCGCGCGCGCCAGCCTGGCCGGCGGGCAGATCAACGCACGCCTGGAGCTTTATGCTACGGATCAGGCCGCGAAAGTGACGGTGGACGGGCGCGAACAGCCCCTGGAGTCCGACTCGACGGCGGCGCTGGCCTATCAACTCAACGACAGCCCGCTCTACGCCATGGAGATCGCCGGTTTTCTACGCGGGGGCATTGCCAGCGGCCTGCTGCCAAAGGACCGGACGCAGGACGGCTTGCTGATGATGGAACCGTACCGGCCAGGGAAGATCCCCGTCGTGCTGGTGCATGGGACGGCATCCAGTCCTGTGCGTTGGGCCGAGTTGTTCAACGAGTTGGAGGGCGACCCCCGCATCCGCGAGCGGTTCCAGATATGGATCTTTCTCTACGACTCCGGCAACCCCGTCGCCTACTCGGCGGGTCGGCTGCGGGCCGCGCTGACGAATACCTTGCGGGAACTCGATGCCGAGGGCAAAGACCCCGCGCTGCGCCGCATGGTGGTGATTGGCCACAGCCAGGGCGGGCTATTGACCAAGTTCACCACCATCGACAGTGGCAGCCGATTCTGGGATCTGATCAGCGGCAAGCCATTCGATTCAATCGAAGTCAGTCCCGAAACCCGCGAAATGCTTAGGCAATCCCTGTTCTTCACGCCCCTGCCCTTCGTCGGGCGGGTGGTGTTCGTGGCAACGCCGCATCACGGCGCCATAATGGCGGCTTGGCAGTGGGTGACGGGGCTTGCCTCCCGCTTGGTCAGCCTGCCCATGACGGTGGTTAGCGGACTTGCGCAAGTCGCCGCGACTGGCGACGAGACGTTAAACCGGGTGCTGCGCCGGCCTCCGACGGCCATTGACAACATGAACCCGGACAACCCCGGCCTGCAAATTCTGGCGTCCATCCCGGTTCCCGCCCGCATCCCCGCGCACTCGATCATCGCGGTGAAGGGCGACGGCCCGAAGGAGGAGGGCGACGATGGTGTCGTAGCCTACCGGAGCGCCCACATCGACGAGGCGGTTTCCGAGTTAGTGGTCCGCTGGAACCACTCTTGCCAAGGCCAACCCGAGGTCATCGAGGAAATCCGCCGCATCCTGCTCGAACATGCGGCGCAGCCGGGAAGTCCGCTGCCATGATGGGCACGCTCATCGCCCTAGGCCTGGCCGTCCTGATAATGGCCGCCGCCACCGGCTGGGGCGCGCTAGTCCTTTATTACCTCGCGCCAGGAGCGGATGGCTTTCGCATGGCTTTGGCCTGGGGCTTTGCCGCCCTTGGGTTGGCGGCCTTCGCCGGCCTGTCCGTCCGGCGGACGCGCTGGCTGGCGGGCATTGGCTTTGCCGCCGCCTTCGCGCTGGTGTGGGCCGTCTGGGAAAGCGCGACGCCCACCAACGACCGCGACTGGTAAGCGGAGGTGGCCGTGTTGCCCTATGCCAGCATCGATGGCGATGTTGTGACCGTCCACAACATCCGCAATTTCGACTACCGCACGGAAACCGATTTCACGCCCGCCTATTATGACCGCCGCTTCGACCTGCGCCGCCTGGACCGGGTCGATCTCGCGGCTTCTTACTGGATGGGTCCGGCCATCGCCCATTTGTTCGTCACCTTTGGCTTCGGCGACGAGCATCTGGCCATCTCCATCGAAGCGCGCAAAGACCGGACCCGGCCTTACGGGACGCTGCCGGGCTTCTTCCGGCAATATGAACTGGTGTATGTCGTCGCCGACGAGCGCGACGCCATTCGCGGGCGGACGAACTACCGGGCCGACCCGCCGGAAGACGTTTATCTCTTCCGCTTGACGGCGCCGATAGAGAATGGCCGCCGCCTTTTCTTGGACTATATGCGCGACATCAACGAACTGCGGGAGCATCCCCGTTTCTACAACACGCTCACCACCAACTGCACCACGATGATTCTCACCCATGCGGCGGTGAACCCCGGCCACATGGCTTACTCATGGAAGGTGCTGTTGAGCGGCTATGCCCCGGAGTACGCCTACGAACAGGGCCGGCTAGACCAGAGCCTGCCTTTCGGGGAACTTAAACGGCGCGCCCACATCAACGCGGCGGCGCGGGCCGCAGACCAAGCCCCGGACTTTTCCCGGCGGATCAGGGCGGACATTCCCTGACAGGCTTTGTCCAGGCTGGAGCGTTTTCCTATCGAGCGCAGGGGCGGATTCATTCGCCTATGCGGCGTGCCGAAGGCGAATGAACCCGCCCCTGCGCCGCAAATGCTCTAGCGCTCGTCACGGCCCGGTGAAATACGCCAGCCACTCCTCGCTCTGCTCCATCAGCGCCGCGCCGATCAGGCGGCGGATGCTGCCCTCGTTGGGGAAGATGCCGACCACCTTGGCGGGGCGCTTGGCCTCCTGGTTGAGCCGCTCCAGGGTGCTGGTGAAATGGATCTTCTGCCGGTGCGCCGCCGGGAAGGCCAAGCGCGCCAGCGCCTCCTCCACCCCGTCCACCAGCGCCGCCGCCTTCGGGAGCCTCGGCCGCAGCCCGCCAGCCAGCAGGTTACGCATGAAGCGCGCGCGGCAGCGCTGCCAGGCGGTGTCCGACACCTGGGCGATGGCGGCCTTCAGGCTCTCGTGAGCGTCGGAGCTTGAAGCGCGTAGCCTTGGACACGGCATCGGCCAAGCCCGCAATTTGGGGCGGGGTTCGATGCCATTGCCGTGCGACAACAAGCCGGACAGACCCGATAAGGCTTAAGTCCATCCATCACTTCAGGCAAAATATCTGCATCCATCAATATCTTGTCGCAATATCCACAGGGATGGGCCAGCGTGCCCCTCATCCACCGGGAAAAACAGCCGCATGAACGAACACGAACACGAACAGACAAGGCTCCAGGCAGAAAAACGGGCCAGAGCCACGTTGGAGGAGGCTCAGGCACGAGCCGAGGCCGTGGCATTGAAGGCCGAGGAAAGGGTAAAGGCGCTCATCGACGGACATGAGCGGAAGATGCAAGAACCCGATTGCCAGGCTTTGGGCATGGACTGCGTCCCATCGCTATCCAGGTGCGAGAAAATTGCCAGGGAGTACATCAACAGACATCTCCCCTCGACCGAGCTTTTTCGTGAAGTGGTCTCGATCCGCGCCTACTACAAAGCCGAACAGCGGGATTTCGGGGAAGGACAAGACGCATTGGATTGGCTCGAAGCCGAGCAAGAAGTCCTTGATGTCCCCACCTTTGGGAATCCAGCCGGCAGCCAATGATCTGATGCGGCAAGGGCGCTCTCAACTCGCCACACCGTTGATTTCGCCGATGCTTTCCGGCAAAACCAGGGTCTTGACGCCCGCCCGGTCTGGCCGGTTCGCCTTGCCGCTCAACGCGCGGACACCCGCCCGAACATGTCGTGCGAAGCGACGCCGTTCTTGAACGGCAGGAACCGCCGCCAGCCTTGCCCGCATGGCCACGAACAACCCGACCGGAAAAAGCCGATCAGCAATTTACACCACCTTGACGGACGCTACCATTTTCAACCATCGCTACGCGACGGATGGCCTTCC
Source organism: uncultured Methylococcaceae bacterium (assembly GCA_964582755.1). Classification (GTDB taxonomy): domain Bacteria; phylum Pseudomonadota; class Gammaproteobacteria; order Methylococcales; family Methylococcaceae; genus Methylumidiphilus. The sequence goes on from CAZOTR010000022.1 coordinate 5,520, forward strand.
TCGCCGTTTTCCGGGGGTTAAAACCCCCGGCTAAATTCGCCAGCCGCTGCGCGGCAACCCATTATGTTCCAATTGGTGGCGTTCGGTTCCTGTCAGGCGGACAACCTAAGTGGGCATGGCTTTGGCCTTCGACAAGTGACAAAGCCTCCTCGACACCCTACATGTCAAACTAAAGCAGTTGGGGCACTGGGCCACTGCTGACACCGGCTGTGAAAACGGATAGCGCGTCCGGTTCATCTCCCCCGGTGTTTATGCTCTCCACAAATCCGGCGGCAGGCGAGCAATGAATCGCGCATGGCGCGCTCCGAATGAAGGGCCGTGGCGGCGGCAATGCCTACACAGAGGCCAGCATTCCCTCCCGCTCAATAAAGCCAACGATGTCGGCCAAGCCTTGCTGGGTTTTCAGGTTGGAGAACACAAAGGGCCGCTCGCCGCGCATCTTGCGGGCGTCGCGGTCCATGACTTCCAGCGACGCGCCGACGAAAGGGGCCAGGTCGATCTTGTTGATGACCAGCAAATCCGAGCGGGTGATGCCAGGGCCGCCTTTGCGCGGGATTTTGTCGCCCGCCGACACGTCGATGACATACACCGTCAAATCCGCCAATTCCGGGCTGAAGGTCGCGCTAAGGTTGTCGCCGCCGCTTTCCACCAACACCAGATCCAAATCCGCGAAGCGCTCGCACAAATCCTCCACGGCGGCGAGGTTCATCGACGCATCCTCGCGGATCGCCGTGTGCGGACAGCCGCCGGTTTCCACGCCGACGATGCGCTCCTGCGGCAAGGCTTCGCTGCGGATCAAAAACTGCTGGTCCTCCTTGGTGTAAATGTCGTTGGTCACCACCGCCATGCGGTAGCGGTCGCGCATCGTTTTGCACAGCGCGTCCACCAAGGCCGTCTTGCCCGAACCCACCGGCCCGCCCACGCCCACCCGCAACACTGGATTTTTGCTCATTTTTCTATCTCAAATTAAGGAAGCGATATTATCCCTGTTAAAACGTCAAGAACGGAATAAACGCGAATACTGCCGCTCGTGGCGGGCGGAAGCCAGGCTCAACGCGAAGGAACTTGCGCCAATCTCCTCTTCCGGCAAACCCAAAGCCACCGCCACCAAGGCCGGAATCTCCGCGCCCAAGCCATGCGACAGCCTTTGCCCCGCCAACTGCCCCAAAGGCACCAGTTTCACCGCGCACAAAATTTGGTTCTCCAACCAGCTCCACAAATACCCGGCGACGGCCTGCGGTTTGGGAATGTCCCATTCCACCGCCGCCAACGCAAACAGCGTGGCGAAGGTCGCCTGCGGGTGGCGCAGCCAAGGCTTCGCCCGCTCCACGCCCAGCCCGTCCAGCACCCGCGCCAAAGCCTGGCCGGCCTGCCGGTCCTCCGCCCGCAATTCCGCCGTTTCGCGCAGAGCCGTCAATTCCAGGCTCCAGCGCTCCACCGCCGGCCCATCCTGCCGCGCCCAAGCCTCGTAAAACCGGCCCAACAGCGGCGCGTCCACCCGCGCCAGGCTATGCCGCAACACCCCCGCCAACCACTCCCGCGCCTGCGCCTCGTCGGTGATCCAGGCGTTCTCCACCGCCTGCTCCATGCCTTGGGAATAGCTGTACATGCCCACCGGCAGCGACGGGCTGGCCAGTTGCAACAAGCGCAACAGGCTTGGATCAATGCCCATGGCTGTAAGCCCCGGCCTCCGGCTCAAACGGCGCGGACTCCCGCGCCACCGAAAGCCCCAAGCCGCGCGCCATCGCGTCCAGCACCGGGTCGGCCAGATAGCGCAACTCCCCTGCCGCGATTTGCAAGGCGACATGGCGGTTGCCCAAGTGGTAACACGCGCGGGCCAGCAACAGCGCGTCGTCCGTCCGCGCCACCGAAACCTCTTCCGGCGCGGCCTGGACCAACACCGCCAAGCCCTCCGGCCCGGCCAGCACATCCCCCCCGCGCAACACCCGCCCGCGTTGCAAAAACAGCCCCACATCCTCGCCGTTGTCCAACTTGGCAAGCAAGCGGCTTTTCGTGCGGGATTGGTAGGAGAGGGTCAGGGTGCGGGTGGGTTCGGTGCCGGGGGGGGCGAATTCGGTGAGTTTGGGCATGGGGATGGTATTTATGGGGTTTAAAGGGGATCTTCCCGTTTTCAGCCGGGGAACCAGCGCGATGCTATGAGAGCATCCACAAGCTTCGCTGGCAAGAGGGCGTGGCCTGCCCGCGCTGCGGCGGCGGACAAACCGTCCAGGCTCCTTATCCAGAACTGGCGTTAAGTCAATGGCATTCGGTGAAGGCTGCGCCGCGCTCCGTTCCGGGGCCGGCGCTCATTTTTGCTGGTTTGCCTCTTCATCAGCTTGGACTTTGTTTTTCCACCAGGCATCCGGGTCGCCGGAGGGGCCAAACATAAGATCGGACACGGCGCTGTCGGCCCACCAGACAAATTCCGACCACATCTCGCCGGGCAGCGCCCAGGTTGCCTGCCATTCCTGTTGCCATTCTTCCTGCCAATGCGCCTGCTCTTGGGCAAACGCCAGGTTGAGGTTCGGATGCAGGTGGAAGGGATCCTCATCGACGGAATGGATGTGCGGCGGAATCGCGGGATTCGGGTGTTGGCCCGGCCCTAGCCCTGTGGGGTCGGTGCGGTTGACCGGGTCGCCGTGGACATAGGCGTAGAGGTTCGCGCCGGCGGCGAAACGGGCGGGATCAGGGCGGGTGAAGCGGCCCGTGCGCGGGTCGTATTCGCGGGCGCCGAAATGCACTAGACGGGTGTGCGAGTCGTAGAGCCCGCCGGCGAAGCCAAAGGGCTGGAAGCCCGGCGCGGTGTCGTTGAGCACGTTGCCGAATTCGTCGTAATCCATGCGCTGGGCGAGCGATCCATCCGCCGTGTTCACGACCAAGCGGGGACTGCCTGCATAATCGCTGAGGATGCGGTAGGCAATGCCGTTGCGGATCATGAGATCGGGCGTATCCTGCCGGCTGCCGTAAATGAAGCGGCTGACGGCTTGCCCCGCCCCATCCAGTTCAGCCACCGGATGCAAGGCGTCGCCGTACAGGAAACCCTGGACCAAGCTTCCATCGACTTGCTTGCCGACCCGGCGGCCCCGGCCATCGAGGATGTAGCGGACATCCTTGCCGGGGCGGGAAGCATGGATCAGATTGCCGAAGCCGTCGTATTCAAAGGCGGTCGCCACCCCGGCCTCGGACTGGCTTGCCAGGGCGCCGCCGGCCGTGTAGGTGTAGCCGACGGTTCCGTACTGGGTCAGTCGCTCCTGGCCGTCATAGCTGACCGTGCCGACCGGAGCGCCCGGCCCGGACAGCCGGTTGCCGTTGGCGTCGTAGGTGTAGGCCGCAATGATGCTGCCGTTGAGTTTGACTTCGACCAAGCGGCCAGCGCTGTCGTAGCCGAAAGCGATGGCCTTCGCCGACTCGGGAGGGGCGGGGGTGGCGGTAAAACCGGATATGCGGCCCGCCGCGTCACGGCTGTAAGCCACGGCATAAAGGATGGCGGCATTGCCGGCCAGCGTCGTGCCGTCCACTTCGCCGTAGGCGTTGCGCGACAGGGTTTCCGTGGTCGCGCCCGCCGTTATGCCGGTGACGAGGCCGTTGTTCGCATCACGGACCAGGGTTTCCGCGCCCGCCTGAATCAGCAGTCCGTCGCCGTCAAAAGCGAAACTGGCCACCGTCCCCGCCACGTTCAATGTCTTGATGCGGAAGGCACTGTCATAGCTGCGTCCCACGCTGCCGGCCACCGTCCCCGACCAGGTTTCAGTATCGAGGAGATGCCCGTCATAGCTCAGGGCCAGATTTTGCCCGTCGCTCCCCAACAGACCGGCCACGCGCCCCTGCGCATCGTAGCTGTAGGTGAGGCTGCGGTCGGGCATGGCGACCGTGGCCGGCCGGCCGAAAGCGTCGTAGCCGAATGAAACGAGTGCGCCCTCGGGCCTAGTGACGGACAGGGGCTTCCTTTCCGCGTCATAGCTGTACCCGGTGAAGTCGGGGCCGGCCGGCGGGCCACAGCGCACGGCCGACAGCAAATCCAAGACGGAGTAATCAAACGCGCAGGCGGTGTTGGCGGGCGTCGCCACCGTGGCCGGGTTGCCATGGGCGTCGTAGGCAATGGACATCGCGCCGCCATTGGGGTAAGTCAGTTTGTTGATGCGCCCTGCGGCATCCTGCTCCAGACCCAGCGCGCGGCCAAGGTTGTCGGTCATGGATTGGAGCCAGCCGTTGCGCGGCGAGAGCGGGTCGTCCACATAGGCCAGATCCACGCTGCGGCTACCCCAGGCGAGCCGGGCCGGCCGGCCGTGGCTGTCATAACTGAAATCGAGCGCTTGCAGGCCGCCTTGCTGCTGGCGGACGGGCCGGCCCAAGGCATCCAGTTGCAGGGTGGAGAGGCGCCCGGCGGGACTGGTGAGGGTGAACGTCCGGCTGGCGGCGTCGTAAAGCCGGGTCCAGGTTTTGCCGCCGACCGTCAGCGTCTCGGCCAGTTGCGCCATATTGGCGACATTCAGCGGATCCGCGAGGGTTGCGGCGCGGGTGGCCTGAACCACGCGGCTTTGCCCTCCCGGCGTGGCGGTGGTGATAGCGCTGTCGTAAAGCGCCGCCGCGCCAAAACGGGGATCCGCCGCCGCCACGCGCTCGGTCACCGTCCCTTCCGGGCGGACGCGGCGCGAACCGCCGTCGGGGTGGAGCGTGGCCTGGAATTGGCGCCCGTCCGGCCAGGTGTCGGACAGAATGCGGTCGCCATTGGCCAGCAGATTCAGATCAAACAGGACGTCATGGCCCAGCGTTGTGCCTCGGGTCACCCGATACCCCGGTGGCTGCGCCAGGCGGGCGAAGCTGACGCCGCCGCCGGCGGGATCGCTGGCGGACACCAGCAGCTTGTTCCCCGCGTCGTAACCGAAGAGATAATCGCCGCCGCGTGGCGCGGTGATTTTCGACAGCAAGATTCCGTCGGAGGCATAAGCGAAACGGGTTCGCTCCCCGGCGGGGCTTGTCACCTCGGCCAGGTTGCCGTCCAAGGCCAAGCGTGTGGCCTGGCCGTAAGGTCCGACAACGGCGGTCGCCGCGCCCAGGGCGTCGCGCCGGATGGTGGTGGCATTTCCGCTGCCGTCGGTAATGGAGGAGAGCCGGCCGGCGCTGTCATAGCCGAAGGCATAGCGCAGCCCCTGGGTGAGGGCGTCGCGGGTGTCGAGATGCCGGCCCTGGGCATCGAAACGGTAGATTTCGCGGGCATCCTCCGACGGGATCAGAACGTCCTTGCCATCATAGCCGGGCAGCAGCGGCTGCAATTGCCAGATTCGGGAATATTCGCCCGCCAGCAACGCGCCATCCGGTTTCAAGGCCAGGTAGCGCGGGTAGTGCAATTTTACCGTGGGCGACAGTCCGCCTTGGGGCAGGTCGGGGGTGGTGGCGTCGATGGCCACGAAACCGCCGGTGCCGGCGTAGGCGTGGATGATGCCGTCGGGCGAAATCCTGCGGATGCGGTTGCCCCGCGACTGGCTGAAGCTGACGGTGGCGTCCGGCAGATAGAGGTTGCCGGCCCGATCCACGGCCACGCTGGCGACATAGCCGATGTGGCTGTTTTGGGCGGGACACTCGTCGCATTCCCCGTTGCCGCCATCGACCCGTCCGGCCACGTTTTCGACGATGCCATCGGTGCGGACACGCCGCAGCCGGGTCGCATCGCCTTCGTAGAACAACACACTGCCGTCCGGCGCCACGGCCAGCGAAAATGGCCGCATGGAGGCGTCCCTGGCCTTGCCGCCGTCGCCGCAGGTTTGGCTCAAGGGGCAGGTGCTGCCGTTGCCGGCGTAGGTGGTGATGATTCCGCCGGTGTCGATGCGGCGGATGGACCAGCGGGCATTGTTCCCGTGATCCACCATGAAAACCGTGCCATCCGGTGCCACGGCGAGGGAGGCGGTGGCGTATAGGGGAGACAGATTGGCCGAGGTGGCGGGAATGCCGTCGCCGTTGTAGCCCGCGCCGCCGGTGCCGGCGAAGCGGGTGATGATGCCGTCGGGGCCGACGCGGCGGATCGTCTGGGTGCTGGAATCGGCGAAATAAAGGCTGCCGTCGGGGCCTAGCGCCAGCGCACCCGGCAGAATTTTCGCATTCAAGGCCAATCCGCCGTCGCCGCAATCGCTGCCGGCGCAGGACTGCCCGGTGCCGGCGACGGTGCTGATGGCGCCGTCCGGGCCGATGCGGCGGATGCGGGCGGCATCGGCGATATAGACATTGCCGTCCGCTGCCACGGCCAAGCCTGAGATTTGCTGGTAATTGGCCAGCAGGGCCGGGCCACCATCGTTTAGCGGAGCATGGATGCCGTCGTGGCCGCTCAGGGTGTGCGCCAAGGCGGACAAGCGGGCCGCTTCCACGGAACGGCGGCGGCCATCGCCCAAATCCAAGGTGCGGGCTGTCGGATCATAGTGGTGATGCACGGAGACGTCCCAACCCTCGCCGAGCGCCGCGCTGGAGGGACGGCGCTCGGTCACCGCCACCGTGCTTTCCCGCCAGCGAATGCCTTGGTCGCGGGTGGCGAGGTTGCCTGGGAGGGCGTCGCCGCCCGGCAGCCCAAAGGAACGCCACAACGTCTGGGGCATCGCGTAGAGGGTCTGGTAGACATAGCCGACGCGGGCCACCAAGGCTTGCGCGCCTTTCAAGTCGCGGCCATAGGCGTCCTTGCCGTCCCAAGTGAAGGTATAGTTTTGATTGGGGCTGAAAGGCGGATTGAGGGATTCAAGGAACCGGCGTCCGGCCACGTCGATTTCCAATACGATTTTTTGCAACGGCGCCGGAACCGTCGTTCCGGTGAGCGGGACGGTCACCACGGCAGCGCCGGCCCTATGGCTGGCGTAGGTCAAGGCGAACGGCGTTCCCACCAAGGGCAAGGATTCCGTGAGGCTTTGATTGCGCGGGTCGATGCGGCCCCATCCGCCGAAACCGCCGCCGTTATCGATGACGGGCGCCGTCGCAACCGTGGCGCCCTCCACCGCAGGCGCGACAGCCCCCACCGGCCAGAGGCTAGGCAGATTGCAGTCCAGCGGGGTGAAATGGTCCACGCCCACTCGCCATAGCGTGGCGCCAGCCGGGTACAAGACCGCCAACTGGCTGCGTTCGGCATCACCCATCCCCAAGGCGGCGAGGATGGCGGCATCATCGGCATGGTTGTCGCCGTCGCTGTCCACAACGGCCAAGCCGCCGGCGCTGCCGAGAATCTTCAGCACCTTGCCGTCGTCGCTTGGCACCCAAGCGCCCAAGCCGCGGTCATACCAGCCTACCGGCACCTGCATGCCCACCGGGAAGCCAAGGAAATTCTCCAGATAGAAGTACACCGGCTGATTGAACAGCACGCTCTTGCCGGCGATAGCGGTGGTGGCCTCGTCGGCGCTGAGTTCCACCGCATAGGTGTAGACGCTGGTTGGCGGCAGCGGCGCAGGCATGGCCGCAGGGCCATTGCCACCCACGGTGAACTCGGTGAGGCGCAGGGTGAGATTGCCGACTGCGCGGGTGCTGCCATCGGGGTTGTAAACCCGTGCGGTCACGCCCTGGGGAATCAGCAGGGTGGGCTTGCGCAGGCCGCTGCCATCGCTGCTGGGGCTGCCTTGCGCGACCTGCATGGGCGCGCTGCCGCTGAAGTCGATGGCGGTCGCCGCCGCGTCCCGGCCAATGAGTACGACATCCCCGACCGGAACATAGTCCTGCCAGGGCGCGTCCACCTGGCGTTGTGCGGAGAGATAGCCTGTCTTGCGGTAATCGACGGTGAGCGTCCCGCCGCCATTGATGGCGAGGTCGTAGCCGCCATCGGCGCGGCTGAGGGTCTGGCCGAGTTCTTGATGGCTGAGGACGGCGACGGTGACGCCGGGCAGCGGGTTGTTCTGTTTGTCCAGCACCTGGCCGCGGAGGACGGCGGCGCGTTTGGCTTCGATGGCTCCATCGGCCAGCGGGCTGCCGTCGGCCAAGGTCTGGACCGCCTCCGCGCCACGGTAGAGGAACCGGCTGGCGTCGGCCACCGTGGTGGCGACGGTCTGCCCGACCGGCGGGGCCACCGTGGCGGGATTTGGCGGCAGGTCGGCGTCGGGGCCGAGCGATACAGTCAGATCGACGGAAGAACCAAGATTGGCTTGGGTTCCGGCCAGCGGGCTTTGCCGCAGCACAATGCCTTCGGCGGCGGTGTTATTGTGTTCAAAGCTGGCCGCGCCCAGGTTGAGCTTGGCCTGCCGCACGGCGTTTTCGGCGGCGCTGCGGCTGAGGCCGGCCAGCGCGGGGACATTGACCGGGTTGACCAGCGCTTGGACGGTGAGTTGGAAGAACTGGCTGTCCGTGCCGCCTTTGCCGTCATCGACCTTGACGGTGACCGGGTGGGTGCCGACATCGCCCGCGCCGGGCGTCCATTGGACCAGCCCGCTACCGGCAGTGATGGCCATGCCGCCCGGCGCGCCCGGCAAGCTGTACACGAGCGTGTCGCCGTCGCTGTCGGTCGCCGTCACCGCATAGCTGTACGCCTGTCCTTCCGTGGCCGTGGTCGGCGCCTTGCTGGTGATTTGCGGCGGGTGGTTTTGCGGCGGCGGCGGGGCTGTCACGCTGACCGGAACAGTGTCCGGGTCGCTGTCGGCATGGCCGTCGTTGACGATGAGCTGGGCCACGTAATCGCCGACGAAATCCGGCGTGAAGCGGGTGGACGGGGACGCGGGGTCGGTTAGCGCGGACTGGCTGCCTGCGGGCTTGCTGATGAGCGCCCAGCGGAAGCCCAGGGGATCGCCGTCGGCATCGGAGGACGCTCCGCCGTCCAACCGCACGGGCGTCGCCGGGACAGTGAGCGGAAGGCTTTGGGCGGGACCGGCTTCCGCCACAGGCTTGGCATTGAGGGTGGTAAGCACGACCGTCGCGGGCGCGCTATCGGCCTTGCCGTCGTTGACGGTCAGTTGGGCGGTGTAGCTGCCGGGTTTGTCCAGGGTCAGGGTCGGGCTAATGGTGTTGGGGTTTTTCAGCGCCGCGCCGCTGCCTTGCGGCTTGCCCGGCAAGATCCAAGAGTAAGTTAGAGCATCGCCGTCGATGTCGCGGGAGGCGCTGCCATCCAGCACCAAGGTGTCGCCCAGCTTGCCGGACTGGGCGGCGCCGGCGTTCGCCACCGGCTTGGAATTTTGGGTGTTGACGGTGACGCGAGCCGGGGCGCTGTCAAACAGGCCGTCGTTGACGACTAGGCTGACGACGTAGCTTCCCGGCTTGTCGATGGCAAGCGAAGGACGCAACGTGGCGGGGTTAAGCAGGGCGGTTTGGCTGTCGGCGGGTTTTTGGGCCAGCGTCCACTGGTAGGTGATGAGGTCGCCATCTGGGTCGCTGGAGGCGCTGCCGTCCAGGGTGACGGTCGCGCCGACGGCGGCGGTCTGGTCCGCCCCGGCGTTTGCCAGCGGGGGCTGGCAGGCTTTGGGTGTCCACTCCGCGAGCGGACCCACGTCCTGCATGTTCCCATCCGGCCCCCGGTAATAGACATGGGTATCGACCGAAGAAACGCCCAAGTAAGCCAGGGTGGATGAATAGTAACGATAGGTGTAGACGCTCCACACCGCCGTGGGAAACCCCGCCGGGGCAAACAAGCCGGGATAGTTCCGTTCCGCCCAATTGAACAGGCATTCCGGCGGAGGCGGAGGCGCTTGGCATCCGGCCTTGGGCGTCCAGTCCGCCAATGGCCCCACATCCTGCATGTTTCCGTCCGGCCCCAGGTAATAGACATGGTTGTCGGTTGAGGAAACGCCCAGGTAGGCGCGGGTGGCCGAATAATAACGGTACATGTAACTTGACCAGACAGCCGTGGAGGCGCCGGACGGGGCGAACAAGGAGGGGTAGTTGGCTTCCGCCCAATCGAACAGGCAGTCGGCTTGGCCGGCCCGCGCCGCCCAGGGAAGGGTGAGCAGAAACAGGCCCAGCAAGCCGGGCAAGATCCCGTCGCGAACGAACGATTTAATCGTTTCTGTATTCATGGCGATGAATCACCATTCTTTTAGGATCATGGCGGTTTTGGCTCCCCGCTCCAAAAAGCCTGCCTCCAAGGCCGCGCGGGCCGCGCGAGGGCCGGAGCCTGGCTGTCCTGTCCAACCGGATTCGTGGCTGCCCGCCCTGGTTTTTCGGTGGATTTTGGCTTTAAGAAAAAACAATGCGCCCAGAAATTAAAAATTTCAACTGAGTATCCCAGTCAGGAACTCGTGTTCCCCTGCGCCCTCTCGCTGCCATTAGGAGGTGGGTTTAATTGATTTATTGATATTTTCCGTAGGAGCGGCCCATGGCCGCGAAAGGCTTCGGGCAATGGGTGAGGCCCAAGATCGCGGGCATGGCCCGCTCCTACAATTCAATCAATTAAACCCACCGCCTGCCATTAAGGTTAGGGATCTGATGTTGCGCGGCGCCGCTTGCGGGCTGTTGCAAAGCCATTCTCATCGGTCTGGAAGTGTTCGGCTGGCCATTCCGGCATCCTGGCCGGCAGGGCGGGGCTTCGGCCAGCCACCTATCAGTTGTTGCGGGCTAGGTCGGCAATCATCTGTAGGAGCGGCCTTCAGGCCGCGATTGTCGCGGGCTAAAACCCGCTCCTACGGGAATTGCAGCAAACCGAAGGATGCCCTGGGTTTCAATTTTGCCAGTGACACCATCGCCATGCCGACCCGCGCTTGGCAGTGGCTCCGCGTCGGCCTGGATTAAGGGGCGATGGCGTAATCGACGGCCAGCACGGACCCATTGACCGCCCGGTTGGTGCCGTCGGCGGCGTGGAACACCTGGTCCATCCGGGTGCGCAGCTCGGCCATCCAACGCTCGCCTTGCGGTTTTTCGACGAAACTCGACTTCAGCCCGGATTGCGCGGCGTCCTGCGGGCTGGCAATCAGCCTGCGTGTGTCGACGGACTCGTCCTCGATCAGCACCGCCACCACCTTCCTGATGTTGAATGGTGGGGCCGCGTGTTGCCGCCGCGCCGGCGCGTTCCCAGTCGGGGGGGTGGCGTCGGCCTCGGTGCGGTCGGAACGCGGCGCGGGTGACGGTGCCGGAATGGCAGGAGTCGAACACCGCCAGCACCTCGCGCCCGGCCAGATCCTGGAGCTTGGCGCGGATTTCGTCATCCAGCACCATGTTCTTGCCGTCCGCGGCGGCGTCATAGGCGATCAGCGTCTCGTCCTGGTGGTCATCCCGCTCGTCGCCGTCGCGGTCGGGAGTTTGGTCGCCATGGCCAGAGTAATACAGCACCACGCGGTCACCCGGCTTGGGGCCTTGCACCAGCCATCCGTCGATGGCCTGCAAGATGCCTTCATGGGTGGCCTCGGCGTCATGCAGTTCTTGGATCTCGTCTTGTTTGAAACCCAATTTCTGAACCAGCAGGCCGCGAAACGCCGCCACGTCGTTATGGGTGCCGTGCAAGGATTGGATGTTCAGATATTTGTTGAGGCCGATCAGCAAGGCTTTATCCCCCGAGCGGGCGGCGGGGGCGCAGGCCATCAGCAGCAAGGCCAAGGCCGATGGCAGGAATTTTTGGCAGGGGCGCGGCATGGGGTTCTCCTGGGTGTTGTTTGCCGTTCGCTTGCCGTTACCTGATTAGCAAGATGTCACAGCCGCCGTCATTCTGGCTTAGGAGGCCGGAGTGACGGCATTTTCCGCTCGTTCCCAAGCTCCGCTCTCGTTGTTATACACAAGTCCTGCGGCGAGAGTCTAAAAGAACGGTATGAGATTTTGCGCTGAGGAGAACGACGATGAACGGCTGGGCGCAGGAAGAGATGGCGACGGCGGACTTGGGCGACCGCCGCCTGGACGGGCGGCTGGCGGCGGTGCTCGAGCGGCTGGGGAACCATCCACGGATCAGCATCCCGGCGGAGACAGTGGCGGCCTACTGCTTCCTCGGCAACGCCAAGGCGACGTTCGATGGCGTGCCGGCCCCCACCGGGACGCGACGGTCGAGCGGATGCGGGCGTGCGGGGTAGTGATGGCGCAGCACACGACGGAGGACGGCTACCTCGGGCGCAACCTTGACGGCCCCCCAGGACCCAAAGCTATGTGGGCGGGCTTGCAACGCCTGCGCGATTTCGTCATCGCCTTGGAGGCCCAACAATGCTTTGGGGAGACTTGTGTATAACAACGAGCGCAGAGCTTGGGAACCCGCGCAAGACATTGCAAAGCCGGAACATGCCCGGCGTGGGTCGGCGCAGGCCGGAATAAGCCCGCCCAAGCGCGGCGCGGGCGTTTCCGGCAAACCGGGCAGCGCGCCGAAAACGCCCGTTCTCGCTTAGGCTCGAACGGGCTTATTCCGGCCTACCCGGCTGTGTCGAGTTACCGCGTAGCGGCTTATCGAAGGTAGCCGGGGGATTCATCCCCCGGCGGAGGCGCAAAATTCTTCTTTGCGTCGCGTAGCGACGCTTGAACGGCCCTTGCGCGAACGCCACGCCGGGCGGTTGGCAATCACAGCGTGGATGACCCGCGCGCCCTTTACGGCGGCGGCCTCGGCCTGCCGCTTCCGCTGACGGGGAGCCGGGTGTTCCATCCCCCGGTGGACGCCGCCCTGTCTGCGTGGGCGCGGCGCGACGGTTGCGGGTCGGCGGCGACCGAGCGGGAATTCAGGGAATCAGCTGGGCATACGGCCCGGCGCTTGGTCTACGGAAACTGCCGGGACGGCGTGGAAGTGGCGCTGTGGAAGCTCACCGGGGCACGGCTGGCCCGGCGGCAGGCCGGTCCTGGAAGGCTTGCTTGGCCCATCGACCCAGGCCATCGACGCCAACGCCGAAATCTGGCGCTTCTTCTCGCGTTTTTCACTGCGCCGTTAAACACGCAGGTTGAAGGCGGTTGGTGGCCGGGAGCTTTCCGTCTGTGCCGCCTCCCGACACAGAGTGCCGAGGCACGCTGTTCTTCGCCGTTGCATAGAAAAGTGCGAAATATACTCGGAACCTATAATGCGAATTAAGGGCTTTGCGGCAAGACATTCCGCAGGAACATTGCGGCGGCGAGCCGCCCGAAGACATGGACAAGAAGCCCGCGGTAGGAACGCACCTTGCTGGCGATCTCGATGCCGGTTTTCTCTTCGACCCAGTTAAGGCCGGTGAAGCGCGGGAGGGGCAACGTGCCGTGCCGGAAGTCGCCGACCAGGTGGATTTTCACGCCGTAGTAGTGGAGGTTCTTGGCCGGGCAGTAGCCGCCACCGGCCAGTTCCGGGGCGGCCTTGGCGTTGAAGCGGTGCCCCTGCCGGGCGAGCAGCACCGGCATGGAATCGACCAGCCCGGCGAGGGACGCCGCCCCGCGCGTCTCGCAAAACCGCTCCAGCAGGGCCGGGAAGCAGTCCGCGATCCGGTTCAGGCGCTGCACATAGGCCCCGTAGCCGGGCAGGCGGGGGAACCCGTCGCGCCAGTAGCGCCCCGCATGGCGGTGGATGTCCTTGGCCTGCCGCTTTTGCTCGGAGGCGACGGCGAACAGGTAGATCGTGACGAGCCCCTCGTCGGTGAAGCCCAGGTCCGCGCAAGGCGCGTAACGCTGGGCTTGCGCAAAGCCCGCCTCTTGCAATGTTTGCAAACCTCAAGGTAGAGTGTTATCAATTGCATCTGCCAGTCCATCGTCGTGCTCGGCTAGGTTGTTGAGGAATAACCTAACAGCATAAACCGGTTGCACTGGCAACCTCTCCGGTAGCTCTGAATTCGCATTTTAATCTAGGAAGAACCGCCATGGCTAAAACCTCACAGCCGCTTGCCGCGCAATCCCCCGCAACCCTGCCCGCCGCCTTCGTCCGCACGGGCGGCGGCGTGGCGGAGTTAAAACAATCCTTCCTCGACAACCTGCATTGCGGCATTGGCCGCTTGCCGCTGGCGGCGACTTTAAACGACTTGTACACGGCGCTGGCCTTGACCGTCCGCGACCGCGTCCTTAGCCACGGCGTCCGCACGCTGGACACTTACCACAAGCAGAATGCCCGCGTGGTGGCCTATTTGTCGGCGGAGTTCCTCCCCGGTCCGCATCTGGCCAATAATCTGTTGAGCCTGGGGATCACCGAGCAAACGCGGCAGGCGCTGGCCGAACTCGGCCACAACCTGGATGAATTGGTGGAGCAGGAGGAGGAGCCGGGCTTGGGCAACGGCGGGCTGGGGCGGCTGGCTTCGTGTTATCTGGATTCGCTGGCCGCGCTGGAAATCCCCGCCGTGGGTTACGGCATCCGCTACGAGTTCGGCATCTTCGACCAGACCATCGACAACGGCTGGCAGGTGGAAATCACCGACAAATGGCTGCGCTTCGGCAACCCCTGGGAGATTCCCCGGCCTGAGCTGGCCTACGATGTCCGCTTCGGCGGACATACTGAACACACCGCCGCCGGCGTCCGCTGGGTGCCCGAGACGGTCGTCAAGGGCGTGGCCTACGACACGCCGATCCTCGGCTACCAAGTGCGCAACTGCAATTGGCTGCGGCTGTGGAAGGCGGAGGCGGTCGAATCCTTCGACTTCGCCGCGTTCAACCACGGCGATTATTACCAGGCGGTGGAGGACAAGATGTTCTCCGAGAACATCACCAAGGTGCTGTATCCCAACGACGACGTGGCCCAAGGCAAGGTGTTGCGCTTGCAACAGCAGTATTTTTTCGTCACTTGCTCCTTGCAGGACATGATCCACATCCACCAGGTGCGCGGCAATGCGCTGGAACAGTTCCATGAAAAATGGGCGGTGCAGCTTAACGACACCCACCCGTCCATCGCCGTCGCCGAGTTGATGCGCCTGCTGCTGGACGAGCATGGCATGGTCTGGGAGGCGGCTTGGGGGATCACCCGCAAGACATTTGCCTACACCAACCATACCTTGCTGCCGGAGGCCTTGGAGAAATGGCCGGTGCGGTTGTTTGAGCAATTGCTGCCGCGCCATCTGGAAATCATTTACGAGATCAACCGCCGTTTCCTCGAAGATGTGCGGGCTAAGTTTCCCGGCGACGACGGCAAGGTTGCCCGGCTGTCGCTGATCGACGAGGGCGGCGAGCGTTATGTGCGCATGGCGCATTTGGCGACGGTGGGGGGCCACCATGTCAACGGCGTCGCCCGGCTGCACTCCGATTTGCTGAAACAGACGGTGATGCGCGATTTCGCCGAACTGTGGCCGGAGAAGTTCTGCAATGTCACCAACGGCGTGACGCCGCGCCGCTTCGTGGCGCTGGCCAACCCGGCTTTGGCCAAGCTCATCAGCGGGCGCATCGGCGACGGCTGGCTGCGCGATTTGGACCAACTGCGCCAACTGGAACCGCTGGCCGGCGACGCGGCGTTCCAGCAACAATGGCGCAAGGTGAAGCTGGCGGCGAAAACAGATCTGGCCGCGCTGCTCGAACAACGCGCCGGGGTGAAGGTGGACCCGGCCTCGCTGTTCGACATCCAGGCCAAGCGCCTGCACGAATACAAGCGCCAGCATCTGAATGTGCTGCACATCCTCACGCTTTACCTGCGCCTGAAGCGCGACCCGCAAGCCGAAATCCCCGCCCGCACGTTCATCTTCGGGGCCAAGGCCGCCCCCGGTTACTTCATGGCCAAGCTCGTCATCAAGCTCATCAATGCCGTCGGCGAAGTGGTGAACGACGACCCCGACGTGCGGGGGAGGATCAAAGTGGCGTTCTTCCCGGATTTCAACGTCAAAAACGCCCAGCACATTTACCCAGCCGCCGACCTGTCCGAGCAGATTTCCACCGCCGGCAAGGAGGCTTCCGGCACCGGCAACATGAAATTCTCGCTGAACGGCGCATTGACCATCGGCACCCTGGACGGGGCCAATGTGGAAATCCGCGAGGAAGTCGGGGAAGAGAATTTCTTCCTGTTCGGCCTTGAAGCCCAGGAGGTGGAAGCCTTGAAGGCCAAAGGCTACAGGCCGCGCGAGGTTTATGAGCGCAACCCGAAACTGCGCGAGGTGTTGGATTTCATCGCCTCCGGCGCGTTGGCGGACGGCGACGCGCAATTGTTCCGGCCCTTGGTGGACAACCTGCTCGACCACGACCCGTTCCTGGTGTTGGCCGACTATCAAGCCTACCTGGACGCGCAAGAGCAAGTCAGCGCGCTTTGGCTGAACCCCAAGGCTTGGGCCGAGAAGTCCATCCTCAACGTCGCCCGCATGGGCAAGTTCTCCTCCGACCGCTCGATCCGTGATTATTGTCGGGACATTTGGCATGCGCAGGCGGTGTCGGTCCCGGACGCTTGATGTCGCGCTTAAAAAAATTCGCTGAAAGCAAATTTTTGTTGACTTATTGCGACATAGCAGTACAATGTTTCCTGGTTTCATCCAGTGGGAGGATTTCGGGTTCTCATTTTGGGCTTCATCGCCCGTGGAGGTTTTGCCTCTCCCCCCTTGTGAGGCGCCGGGCATCGCCCGCGCCCCACTAAAGCCGGCCGAGAGGAGGCCGGGGTTTGCTGTTAGAGGGACAAGCGTTTGGTTTCACTCCCTTGCCATAGCTGAAGGTTACATCCGAGAGGGCCAAACTGGCCTGTAACCTAAGGACTCAAAACTATGGCTAAATCTGCCAATGAAACCAACCAAACGCTGTCAGTTCGCCAAAAACAGAAGTGGCCCCGCAAGGTGCTACTCGCCGTTTTGGGGACACTTCATCCGTAGCATTGAGCTATTGTATGAAAGAATTGAAAGGCTTTGGGAACTCCTAAAGTCTTGGCTGACTGACCTCTAGCAAATCATACCTTACCATCGACAGGCCCACAGTTATGAAAAACAATTTGGGTGAAGCCCTCCGCCTAGTGAGATCGTTTCACGACATGAACCAAATCGAATTGGCCCAACGCTTGGGCATTTCTCGATCCTATTTGTCCGAATTAGAGTCAGGCAAAAAGATGCCTAGCCTTGATCTTCTTGACAACTATGCCAAGACATTTGAAATTCCGATTTCCTATCTTCTGCTCTTCTGCGAAACCCTTGAAGATGGCGAAGCGGCATCAAAAGTCCGTTCTGTGGCGACCGAAAAGGCACTTAAGCTTTTGAACTGGATTGAAACGATGCGGAATAAAAACGGCTCAATGGCTGCATAAGACTTATGTCAAACGACTATCCCATCAATCAGTCACGACTATTCAAACAATCCAACAAAAGGAAGCTTGCTGATCTCCTTAACGTATCTAAAAAAGAAATGCTGTCAGTTTTGGTTTCTCCAAAATGTTATAAATTATGGAATACCCCGCCTAAATATCTTTCTACCGAACCAGAGTTACGCCACAAAAGCCGAAATGTTCAGGAGCCGATTGGGCTGCTGAGAAAGATTCAAGACCGACTAGCCGAACTATTGGCCCGAATAGAAACCCCTGAGTATTTGTTTTCGGCCAAGCAGGGACGTTCCTATCTGAGCAATGCAGGCGCACACAAAGGAAGTGGTCAGGCCATTCGGATTGACATCAAGGGTTTTTACCAAAACGCCAGTGACAAATATGTCCGCCGCTTTTTTCTGGACGATTTGCAGTGCAGCCCAGACATCGCCCACATTTTGACAGAATTTATCTGCTGGAATGGCTGTCTTCCCAAGGGCAGTCCTGCCAGTCCAATTATTTCCTATTTTGCCTATCGTCCGATGTTTGACGAACTTCATGCGCTCGCCTTGTCTGTCGGCGCAACCATGAAAGTATATGTCGATGACATTGTTTTCTCTGGTGAAGACATAAATGGTAGCCTGATCCCCACAGCCAAAGAGATAATTAAAAAATCGGGGTTGCGAGGACACAAAATATCATTTTTTAGGAAAAATCGGCCTAGGATCATCACGGGTGTTGCGGTCATGCCGAATGGAGAACTGCGCATTCCAAACAAGCGACACAGAAAAATCCGTGCATTAGAGCGTGAATATCGTAACACCACTGATCCAAGCCACCGTGAAATATATTACAAAGCTCTAATCGGCCAGTACCGTGAAGGCAGCAGGCTTGAGCCTAGCTTTCTTGGAAAGGCCAGACGACTAGAAGCCCAAGCCACGCAAAAAGACGCAAGAGGCATATCATGACCGAAGTTGAAGCCATTGAAGCCCGCATCCGCGATTTGCCGCCCCAGGATTTTGCCAGCCTGCGGGAATGGTTCCACCAATTTGAAAATGACTGCTGGGACCAGCAAATTGCCTTGGATTTCAAGGCGGGCAAGTTTGATAAATTGATTGGAAAGGCACGGGCCGAGTTTGCGCAAGGCAAGGCCCGTGAGCTGTGAGACATTACACGTCCTCGGATTTTTGGGATGCATACGGAAAACTGCCTGCGGAAATACGGGATCTCGCCGACAAAAACTACGAGCTTCTCAAAGCCAATCCTCGCCATCCTTCGTTGCAACTCAAGCGCATTGAAGATTTATGGTCGGTGCGGGTTGGGCAACATTACCGGGCTGTCGGCATCGACGCGCCCGGCGGGGTTCAATGGATTTGGATTGGCAGTCATGCCGATTATGATAATTTTATCGCCTAAATAGCCATGTTATCGGCCATCGCCTCAACCCGGGATACCGCACTATCGGCCACGTTGTTGGCGCGGCGGGAGTTGTTTTATGCGGCGGGGGCGGATGCGGGGCTGGACCGCCCGGCGCATGTCCGGGCCGGTTCGAGCTTGGCTTGGCTGGGCGGGCGGCTGGCGGTCATCCAGGATGACGCCAATTTCATCGCATTGATCGACCCGGAGACGGGGCGGGTCGATTCGCTGACGCTGGCGGCGGGCGAGGGCGGGCTGCGCCAGTTCGACGACCGGCGCGGCAACAAGCGTTTCAAGCTGGATCTGGAAGCCTGTTTCAGCGTCCCCCAGTCTGAGGGCGGGATGCTGGTGGTTTTGGGCTCGGGGTCTAGCGGCCAGCGCGAAACCGTGGCCCTCATCGACCCTGGCGGGCAAGCCAAGTGGGTGGAGGCGCGCGGCCTGTATGCCCGCTTGCGCGCGGAAAAGCCGTTCAGCGGCGGCGAGATGAACATCGAAGGCGCGGCACTTGTGGAGGGGGGGCGGGTGCGGCTGTTCAACCGGGGCAATGGCGCGTGGCGGGACGGCGAGCCGCCGAGGAATGCAAGCTGCGACATCTCGTGGCTGGAGTTCCACGCCTATTTGCAAGACCCGGCCCGGCAAGCCGTTCCGGCGGTGCGGAACATCGTGCAATACGACCTAGGCGCGTTGCGCGGCTCGCCGCTGACCTTCACCGACGCGGCCAGCACTGCGTCCGGCCTGTTGTACACGGCGGCGGCGGAAGATTCCCCGGACGCGGTGACGGACGGCGCGGTGGCCGGCTCGGTGGTCGGGCTGTTGGACGGGACGGCCAGAGGCCGCTGGATCGAGTTGCGGAATGCAGAGGGTAGCCTAGTCTTGGAAAAGATCGAAGGGCTTTGCCCCGCCCGTGGCAGGGATGGGCTAATCTATGTGGTCGTGGACGCGGACGATCCCGCCCGCCCCTCGATCCTCGGCGAGGTCGAACTGCGCGGCCCGTGGTTTTCACCTTCCCCCCTGTGAGCAAGCGTTAAGGAAAAATCATGGCGTTGGCAATCTCCCCAGGACTTAGCCATCCCCTAGGCGCGACGGCAAGCGCGCAAGGGGTCAATTTCAGCGTGTTCTCCAAGAATGCCGAAAAGGTGGAATTGCTGTTCTTCGACCGCGCCGAAGACGCGACGCCGACACATTCCTTCGCACTGGACCCCCGCTCGCACCGCAGCTACCACTATTGGCATGTCTTCGTCCCAGGGGCAAGGCCGGGGCAGCTATACGCCTACCGCGTCCACGGGCCTTTCGACCCTGGGCGTGGCCTGCGCTTCGACGCTTCCAAGCTGTTGCTGGACCCTTACGCCAAGGCGGTTGCCGTGCCGCCAGGCTACAGCCGCGACGCCGCGTCCGGGGAGGGCGGCGACTCCGTCAAGGCGATGAAAAGCGTCGTCGCCGATGGCGGCGGCTATGACTGGGAGGATGACCGCCCGCCCCGGCATCCGTTTTCGCGGACGCTGATCTACGAAATGCATGTGGGCGGCTTCACCCGCCATCCGAACGCCGGCGTCGCGCCGGAAAAGCGCGGCACTTACGTCGGCTTGGTCGAAAAAATTCCGTATCTGCAAACGCTAGGCGTAACGGCGGTGGAATTGCTGCCGGTGTTCCATTTCGACCCGCAGGACGCGCCCAAGGGCAAAGTCAATTACTGGGGCTACGCGCCGGTCTCCTTCTTCGCCCCCCATCCGGCCTACAGTTCCAATCCTGATCCGTTGGGCGTGCTGGACGAGTTCCGCGACATGGTGAAAGCCCTGCACCGGGCCGGCATCGAGGTCATTTTGGATGTCGTCTACAACCATACGGCGGAAGGCGACGAGCGCGGGCCTACGCTCAGTTTTCGCGGGCTGGAGAACAGCGCCTATTATTTTTTGGAGCAAGACCGCTCCCGCTACGCCAATTACAGCGGCACCGGCAACACCTTCAACGCCAACCACCCCGCCGTCCGCCGTCTGATTTTGGACAGCCTGCGCTATTGGACGGAGTCCATGCATGTGGACGGCTTCCGCTTCGACCTGGCCTCGATCCTCGCCCGCGACAGCGAGGGGCGCCCGAAGGCCAATCCTTCGCTGCTGTGGGACATCGAGTCCGATCCCGTGCTGGCCGGGACCAAGCTGATCGCCGAAGCCTGGGACGCCGGCGGCTTGTACCAAGTCGGCAGCTTCATCGGCGACAGTTGGAAGGAATGGAATGGCTGCTTCCGCGACGATGTGCGGGCCTTTTTCCGCGGCGAACCCGGCACGGCGGGCCGCTTCGCCAGCCGTTTGCTGGGCAGTCCCGACATTTACGGCCATGAGGAGCGCGAGGCGGAGCAAAGCATCAATTTCGTCACCTGCCATGACGGGTTTACGCTGAACGACCTGGTGTCCTACGACCGCAAGCACAACGAGGCCAATGGCGAGGGCAACCGCGACGGCATGGACAACAACCACAGTTGGAATTGCGGGGTGGAAGGCGCCAGCGGCGACCCGGCGGTGGAAAAACTGCGCGAGCGCCAATGCAAAAATTTGCTGGCAACGACCCTGCTCGCCTTCGGCGTGCCAATGATCCTGATGGGCGATGAAATCAGGCGCACCCAGGCCGGCAACAACAACGGCTATTGCCAGGACAATGAAACCAGTTGGTTCGACTGGACCGCGGTGGAAAAACACGCCGGGTTGCTGCGCTTTGTCCAGCATCTCGCTGCCCTCCGCATCCGCCGCGACACCGAAGCCGAACACCTGCGCCTGAGCCTCAACCAATTGTTGGACCGCACCAAAATCGAGTGGCATGGCGTGAGGCTGAACCGGCCCGACTGGGGCGAGGCTTCGCATACCCTCGCTTTGAGCACCCACAGCTTGGCCGGCCTGTTGCCTGTCCATCTCTTGTTCAATGCCTATTGGGAAGCCTTGGACTTTGAACTGCCGGCGCTGGCCAACGGCGGCGTTTGGCGGCGGTGGATAGACACCGCCCTGGACTCGCCCGAGGACATCGTGGATCTGGCGGCGGCGCCGCCTGTCAATGACCAGGCTTATCGTGTGGAGGCGCGTTCGGTGGTCGTGCTGCTTGCGCCGATGGAGGTTTGAGCGATGCTGCGTTTGCTCAGTTCGCTGTTCGCCGATTCCAAGGAGCGCTCGGGGGGATTGGACGAAACCCTGGTCGAGAAAGCCATCGAACGGGCCGTGGACGGCACGGACCGGCGCATCCGCGCCCTGCCGGATTACCGCAAGCGCCTGCGCCAGCCTGTGGAGCAGGCCGCCGGCCATGTGATTGCCCTGGTGGATGCCTTGCCGCCTGCGGTGGAAATCAGCCCGCGCGCGTTTGGCGAGGATCCGGTGTTGCGCGCGTTCTTCGTGTCCGCCGAGCATATGGGCGAGGTTTTCCGGGGCCTCAACAGCGTGCGCGACTATTTGGATGCACAGGCCGAACCGCTGCCCGAGGCTATTTTCGGTTTGCTGGCGATGGGCAGGGAGGAGCGCCCGGTGTTCGGCATGGAACTCGACGGCGACAGCCTGCGGCGGGATGTCATGCAAACCGCCGTGAATTTTTCCAACCACCGTTACCTAGGCCCCGCCGGCAGCGAGCCCGATACGCGTTGGGAGTTGAAAAAACGCGCCTTCGATTTCCTGCTCGAAAGAGCCCTGGAACGCCTGGTCGGCGAACGCGGCAAGCGGCGGGACTTGGACCGCCAGCGCCAGCTTTTGCGGCGCAAGCTGGAGGCGATGCGGGCCGGGAGCTTCGGGCTGGACGCGATGCTGGAGGAGGGTGGGGGGCAGGTTGCCGATCCTGCCGCGTTGGAGGCGGAGATCGAGGCCATCGAGGCGGAGTTGGGGCAGTTTCGCACCGACAACCTCAGCATCGAGGAAAGCCTGGCCTGCGTCGCCGACACCCTGGCCCGGCCCGCCGACTGGCTTGCCGTCCGCAGCTTGGGCTTGCGCTTGGACTACCGGGGGATTATTGTCCCGCACTCGGCGGCGGCGGCGCGGGAAATCACGCTGACCGAGCTTTTTTCCGGCAGCGGGCTGCGCAGGACGGTGCTGCTCGGGCGCATCGCCTGTGCCGACATGCCCAAGCCTGCGGATTTCTGGAAAACGGCGAAACGCTATTTGTGACCATCTTTGTAAATCCACTATCTGGGAGTAGAACATGACCGACGCAGCAAAAGACCTTGGGGTCGCGATTGTGCTGTTGCAAAAATTGACGGAGGAAACCCTGCCGAAAGCCTTGGAGATCAAGGAGCGGCTGGACCGTGGCGAGTGCCTGGACCATTGGGACATCGAGTTTCTCGAAAAGATGTATGAACGCGCCGAACAGGCCAAGCCGCTGGTGGACCGCCATCCCGAATACCAGGAGGTGTACGCCAGGGCGGTGCATTTGTATAAGGAGATCACGGACCAGGCCGTGGTCAACGAGAAAGCCGCGTCTGCGGCCGGCTAGACGGCCCGCCGATCATGCCAAGAGCAATACAACCCACTAATACTTGAAACCACACAAGGAGAAACCATGGACAAACCCGCTTTTGCAAAATTCTTAACCGTTACGGCATTGTTGGGCTGCGCGGCCCTGGGCGCCGCGCAAGCGGAATCCACCACCCCGCCGCCGCAAGGCGAAGTGCTGCGCGGCGGCGCGCGCGGCGCGGCGGCGGGCGCGGCGATTGGCGCCATTGCCGGCGACGCCGGTAAAGGCGCGGCCATCGGGGCGGCGGCGGGCGGCATCAAAAAAGGCTTTCAACGGCGCGACCAGAAAAAAGCCGCCCAAGCCGCCCCGCCGACCGCACCGCAGCCAGCCCCGGCCGCGCCGGCGCAGTAAGCGGCGGCATTGGCTTCCGCAAACCCAACAAGGCAATGACACGATGAGCATGAACCCGTCCAAGCCCGGCCTAGACCAAGGCCATTATGCGCTGCTCGGCAAGGTCGAAGGCGCCGAAAAACTGCTGCTGTCCGGCCGCCGCGACCGGGCGGAGGATTTGGAAAGCGCCGTGACCTTCTTCCTGGAGTTCCTCCGAGGCTTTGAGAGCTTCGACTTCGACGCGCCTTGCGTGACGGTGTTCGGCTCGGCGCGGTTCGAGGAAGGCCATCCCCATTACGAATTGGCGAGGGCGACGGGCAGCGCCCTCGCCAAGGCCGGCTACGCGGTGATGACCGGCGGCGGCCCCGGCGTCATGGAGGCGGCCAACCGGGGGGCCAGGGAGGCCGGCGGCTTGAGCCTGGGCTGCAACATCAAGCTGCCGTTTGAGCAAAAGCCCAACCCCTACCTCGACAAGTTCATCGAGTTCGAGCATTTTTTCATCCGCAAGCTGATGCTGGTCAAGTATTCCAGCGCCTTCATCATCATGCCCGGCGGCTTCGGCACCCTGGACGAGGCGTTCGAGGTCATCACGCTGATCCAGACCGGCAAGCTGGACGCCTTTCCGGTGGTGTTCATGGCGAAGGAGTTCTGGCACGACCTCGGTGATTTCGCCCGCGACACGCTGGTGGGCAAGGGCTGCGTGGACGAGGAGGAAACCCATTTCCTCCACGGCGTGGACTCTCCCGAAGAAGCCCTGCATATCATCCGGCAGTCGGCCACGCGCAAACCGTGATTTTCGCGGGTGGCCCGGTGCAATCTCCACCGTGCCGCCGCAAGCGGATTCTTTCTGCTCTCTTCCACAACAGGCCGGCACCGGATGCCGGCTTGAACTGAACCTTCGAGGCAACATCATGGGCTGGCGCGACACTTTCTCTCAATTTGAACAATTTGGCACGGACCCCCGGCGCTTGCAGTTGCGGGGGACGGTGATGATTTTCATCGGCGCAACCCTGGGCTTGGCCTCTTTGCTGAATCCCAATGCGACGCTGATGCATGCCACGGAATTTTCCTGGCTGCCCGCCGCAGGCTTGGTGTTGCTGGCGGCCGGCCTGTTGGAATGTTTTGACGCCGCCATCGCCAAGGAATCCAGGGATTTCTTCTTGCATCTGCCGGCGGGATTGTTGGACATCATCGTCGGCGGCCTGACCCTATTCAGCATCAGCGGCAACCCGACCCGCTTGAACCTGATGATCGCGGCGTTTCTGCTGGCCAAAGGCATGACGCGGATGGTCATCACCTATGGGGCGCAAACCGCGCACCGGACCTCGATGCTGACGGGCGCGTGGGTGTCCATCATCCTGGGGCTGGTGGTCGGGGTGGAATGGCCGCTCGCCCCCGCGTGGTTTATCGCGTTTTGCCTGAGCGCCGACATCGGGCTGCGGGGATGGGGGCTGTTGATGTTCTCGCGCTGGCTGAAAGAACAGGCATCTGCGCAATCGGCGTGAGTCTTCCGCGCCCAGCGGCTTCCACCTGGCAACGCGCCAGTTCGGTGGGACGTCCTCCCACCTATCGGTTTTAGCGTAGGAGCGGGCCGCGCCCGCGACAAACCCAGCCGCCGCCGGTCGCGCCCATCGCTCCTACGGCTACCCATAAGACCAAAGTCCACTAGCCGTCGCGGGATTGCTTCGCTAAGGTTGGGGCTTATGTAAACCCCAAGCCTTTTCGCCGCTCTTGTCGATGGCGGACAGCCTGTGCGCAAGGCTATCGGCCACTTGCCCAAATCCGCCGGATTCGAGGTGTGGGCCTTCGGCACGGGCCGGGAATTCATCGAATCGCTGGTAGGCAGCCGGCCCGATTGCGTAATCCTCGACATCCACATGCCGGAGACGGCAGGGTTCGAGGTCCAGACGAAGATCCATTGCCGTGGGTATATACTTACCTGTCATATTCATCACTGCCTTTGAGGATTTGGATCTGGCCCAACGCCTGGAACAGGCCGAGGCGGCAGGTTTCCTGCCCAAGCCCTTCACCGGCGAAGAACTCTTGCAGGCCATCGAGCGGGCTGTGGGCGGCGTGGAGAATATGACCACGGCACATTAAAAAACAGAAGGAACAAGAATATGATCAAGAAAAAACTCATCGAACAACTCCGCGTGACGCCGGGCAAGAAAGTCAATTTGAACGATTTCGACACCGGCTGGGCGCAGACCGAAGAGATGAAGGATGCCGGCAAGGATGTCGTCAAGGAAAAGGCGCTGGAGATACTTGAAGCCAGCAAGGTGGAATTGGCGAAGGCGCAGGAGCTGTTGTGGGCCAGCGACATCTACTCCGTCCTGGTCGTGCTGCAAGCCATGGACGCGGCGGGTAAGGACGGCGCCATCAAACACGTCATGTCCGGCCTGAATCCCCAAGGCTGCCAAGTGTCCAGCTTCAAGAAACCCAGCAGCGAAGACACCGACCACAATTTCCTCTGGCGCTACATGCGCCGCCTGCCCGAACGCGGCTGCATCGGCATCTTCAACCGCTCCTATTATGAAGATGTGCTGGTCGTCAAGGTCCACCCCGAATTCCTGGAAGGCCAGCAACTGCCGCCCGGCAAGCGTGGCGAGGGCTTTTGGCAGAAGCGCTACGAGGACATCAATGCCTTCGAGCACCACTTGGTCCGCAACGGCACCCTGGTGCTTAAATTCTTCCTGCATATCTCCAAGAAGGAGCAGAAAAAGCGCTTCCTGGAACGCCTGGAAAACCCCGACAAGCATTGGAAATTCTCCGAGGCGGACTTGGCCGAACGCGCCCACTGGGACGATTACCAACAGGCTTTCGAGGATGCCCTAAGCGCCACCAGCACGAAATGGGCGCCCTGGTATGTGATCCCCGCCGACCAAAAATGGGCCTCGCGGACGCTGATCGCCGACATCCTCACCACCAGCATCCAAGAGCTGGACTTGAAATTCCCGGCGGTAAGCGACGACAAGCGGGCCAAGCTTGCCGAGGCGAAGCAGCGGTTGGAACAAGAAAAAAGTTGACGCGGATGCTGAAAGCGGCAATCCCGGATTGGCTGCGGGACTACCGCCGTGCCTCGGTGGCCGGCGATTGCCTGGCCGGCCTGACCTTGGCCGCCTATGCGATTCCCGTCGCCATCGCCTATGCGTCGCTGGCAGGGTTGCCGGGGCAGGCCGGGTTGTATGGCTATCTGTTCGGCGGCTTGGGCTATGCGTTCTTCGGCACTTCCCGGCAGTTGGCCATCGGCCCGACGGCGGCGATTTCGATGGCGGTGGGCGCGGCCCTCAGCGGCTTGTCGGGCGGCGACCCGGCGCGGCTGGCCGGCCTTGCGGCGCTGACCGCGCTGCTGCTCGCCGCCATGGGCTTCGCCGGCTGGCTGTTGCGCCTGAGCCAGATCGTCAATTTCGTGTCCGAGACCGTCCTGCTCGGCTTCAAGGCCGGCGCGGCCTTGAGCATCGCCGCCACGCAATTGCCCAAGCTGTTCGGCGTGCCGGGCGGCGGGCAGAGCTTCTTCGGACGCCTGGGCCATCTGTTCGCGCAATTGGGCGACACCAACCCTTATGTGCTGGGCCTGGGCCTGGCGGCTTTGCTGCTGCTGTTGGCGGGCGACAAGTTCCTGCCGGGCCGGCCCGCCGCCTTGGCCGTGGTGTGCGCCTCTCTGCTGGCGATGTCGTTCGGCCCGCTGGACGGGCATGGCGTCAAGGTCGTGGGGGTGTTGCCGCAAGGCTTGCCGGCCCTCCAATGGCCTCAGGCCAGCTTCGGCGATATCGACGATTTGCTGCCGCTGGCCTTCGCTTGCTTATTGCTGTCTTACATGGAGGGCGTGTCGGCGGCGCGGACCTTCGCGGCCAAGCACGGCTACCGCATCGACCCCCGCCGCGAGTTGCTGGCTTTGGGCATGGCGAATGTGTGCGCGGGGCTGGGCCAGGGCTTCCCGGTGGCCGGCGGGCTGTCGCAGTCCGCCGTCAACGACCAGGCCGGGGCGCGGACGCCCGCCGCCGTGTTGCTGGCTTCGCTGGCGATTGGCGTGGTGCTGCTGTTTTTGGCCGGCGCGTTCCGCAACCTGCCCGAGGCGGTGCTGGCCGCGGTGGTGCTGGTGGCGGTGAAGGGGTTGGTCAACCTGCGCGAACTGGCCCATGTGTTCCGGGTCAGCCGCTTCGATTTCCATGTGGCGATGGCGGCTTTGGCGGGGGTGCTGCTGCTCGGCATACTGAAAGGGATTTTGCTGGCGTCTTTCATCTCCATCCTGCTGTTGCTGCGCCGGGCCTCCCATCCGCATGTCGCGTTCCTGGGCCGGATACCCGGCACCCAACGCTTCTCCGACCTGGAGCGGCACCCCGACAACGAGCGCATACCCGGTGCCTTGCTGTTCCGGGTCGAGAGCGCCTTGCTGTATTTCAACGCGGAGCATGTGGAGGCCAAGGTGTTGGAGCGTCTGGCAGGCGAGGCGGCGCCGGTCAGGCTGGCCGTCTGCGACCTGTCCAGTTCCCCCTTTCTGGATTTGTCCGGCGCCCGGATGCTGGCCGGCTTGCAGGCGCGGCTGGCCACCAAAGGCTGCCAGCTTCGCTTCGTGAACGCCCACGCCTCGCTGCGCGACCTGATGCGCGCCGAAGGCTTGGAGGAGAAAGTCGGCAGGATTGGACGCCGCGCAACCTTGGCTTCCGTAATTGAGGATTTCACCCCATGACGAACACCCCCCAAACTCCCCCGGCAGACACGGCGCCGGCGAACTTGATCCCGGCGAAACCGATAGATTTATTCATCCGCATCGGCTTGATTAGCTTTCTGGTCGTATATTGCTACGAAATATTCAAACCTTTCATCGCCTTGATGCTATGGTCGATTATATTGGCCGTGGCCCTATACCCGCTGCACGCCTTGACAGCCCGGAAAATGGGCGGCAAACAAGGCCGCGCCGCGACGGTTTTGGTGGTGGCGATACTGCTGGGCGTGTTGGTTCCCAGCACGCTGCTGGCCATATCCTTTGCGGATTCCACCATTGGCTTTGTGAAACAAGTCCAGGATGGGACCATCCAAGTGCCCGCGCCCAGCGACTCCGTTGCCGCCTGGCCGTTGATTGGCGGCAAATTGCATGCCTTGTGGACGGCGGCGCATACCGACCTGGGCAGCGTGGCGGCAAAATTCGAGCCTAAGATTGGCATCATCACCAAACAGATATTGGCTTACGCGGCCAGCGCCGGCACGGCGATTTTGAAGTTCTTGGTGTCCTTGGTGGTGGCGGGGATATGGATGGCCTATGCCGAGTCTGGCCATGCGGCGGCCAAGGCCATTGCCAAGCGGATGGCCGGCCCCGGCAAAGGGGATGACTTGGTCAAGCTGTCGACGGCCACCATCCGCGCCGTGGCGCAAGGGGTGATCGGCATCGCCTGCATCCAAGCCCTGCTCTTGGGGGCGGGGTTCATCCTGGTGGGAATTCCCGCCGCCGGTGTCCTGGCCTTGCTGGTCTTGCTGTTGGGCATCGTGCAAATCCCCGCCCTCCTGGTGTCGCTGCCCGCCATCATTTATGTTTTTTCGACCAATAGCTCCACCACCGTGGCGGTGATGTTCGCCGTCTATAGCGTCGTCGCCGGTTCGGCCGACAACGTCCTCAAGCCTTTGATGCTGGGCCGCGGCGTGGACGCGCCGATGCCGGTGATTCTGCTGGGCGCGTTGGGCGGCATGGCGACCGGAGGGATTATTGGCTTATTTCTCGGCTCGGTGATGTTGGCCTTGGGTTACCAGCTATTTATGGCCTGGGTATACAGCGACAGCGGACCGGCAGAAGCCGGCCCATCTGCGCGATAAAGCAGGGTGGATTTTTCGGAGGTGGGCTTAATTGATTTATTGATATCCGTAGGAGCGGCCCATGGCCGCGAAAGGCTTCGGGCAATGGGTGGGGCCAGAGACCGCGGGCATGGCCCGCTCCTAAATTCAATCAATTGAACCCACCTCCGATTTGCCTTATTTATTAAGTTCTGACTGCAAGCGAGCTGACTTATGAACAGACACGATCCAAGCCGCCTCAGAAAGCCTGCCGTGCTGGCCGTCCTGGCCTTGTTGGCGGCTGCCTGCGGCAAAGAGGACAAGCCCCCGCTGCCCAAGACCGCGCAGCCCCAGCCGCCGGCCACGCAGCCACAGGCCGCGCCCCCGGCGCAAGCAGGGGCCAATGCCGCCCAGACGGCGCCCGCGCCGCCGCCACAGGCCGCGGCCAATCCCGCCCCGCCGCCCCCCGCGCCGCCGGCCCAGCCGCAAGGCAAGCCGCTGTCGGAGATGGAATCCTTGGTGGCCCCCATCGCCCTTTACCCCGACCGCTTGCTGGCGGAATTGCTGGTGGCCTCGACTTATCCGCTGGAGGTGGTGCAGGCGGTCCGCTGGATAGACTCCAAACCCGACCTCAACACCCTCAAGGACAAGGGTTGGGACGCCAGCATCATGCGCCTGGTGGATGTGCCGCAGGTGCTGAAGATGATGAGCGACCATCTGGACTGGACAACCCAGTTGGGCAACACCTTCCTCGCCCAGCCGGACGATCTGATGGGGGCGATCCAGGAATTGCGCCGCCGGGCCAAGCAATCGGGATTCCTCAAGGACACCCCCGAGCAGAAGGTCAGCGTCAAAACCGAAGAGGTGCGCGAACCTTCCCCGGCGGGGGCCCCCGCCGGGGAGGCGCAGGCCCAGCCGGCGGTGTACAAGAAAGAGGTCGTCTACATCGAACCGGCCAAGCCCGACACCGTGTATGTGCCGCAGTACAAGCCGGAGGCGGCCTACCAAGCCCCCCTGGCGCCGCCGCCGGCGCAGTATGCCAGCGCCGACTATGCCGCCGCCCCGGTGCCCGCGGCCAGCTATTACCCGGCGCCGGTGGCGACCACCACGACCACCACCTCTTCCACCAGCAACGACTTGATGACGTTCGGCATGGGCGCCTTGGCGGGCGGCCTGCTGACCTGGGGCATCATGGAATGGACCCACCACGACGACGATTACTACGGCTACGGTTACCGGGGCGGCTATTACCCGCCGGTAAGCCATTATTACGGCGGCTCGGTCTGCCGTTACGGCAATTGCTGGAATGGCGGCGGCAACTGGGACCGGGGCAATGTCAACCGCAACACCAACATCTCCGGCAACGAAATCAACATCGACCGCAGCAAGACTTTCAACCAAGACCAGCTTGCCAATTTCAAGTCCGAACGGCAGCCGTGGAACCACGACCCCCAGCACCGGCGCGGGGCCACCTATCCCGAGGGAGTCAGGGACAAAATCGGCCAGATCGACCGCCCTTCCTTGGCGGGCCGCCGGCCCGGCTCGGCGCAGACGCTGCCCGCCGAGGCGCGGGGCTTTGCCGGGGCGGGCGGGGGCTTGGGGCAGGAGCGGCGTCCGTCGTCGGAGCAAATCCGCGACAGCCTGTCCAAAGGCACGCGCTTGCAGGACGGAAAACTCGGCAGCAAATTTGCCGACCGGGCCGGGCAGGGCAGGCCCGCCACCTCCGACTTGGCGCAGCGCCTGCAAGGCGGGCAGCGTGCCAATGGTTTGGAGGGGCTTGGCGACTCCGGGGCGCGGGCCAAGGCCGAGCAACGGCGCGGGGCGGAAAGCCGGGGAAAACTCCAGGACAAGCTCGGCGGCGGTGTTGGCGATAGGCAAGGACTTGGCGGCGGCGGTGCCGGCGGCAGGCAAGGCTTGGCCGGACAGGAACGCCCGCAGCAAGGCCGGCCGGATATGGCAAACCGGGAAAAGTTGCAGCAGAAACGCGCCGAACGCCAGCCGACGCAGGGTGGGCGGGATTTCGCCCAGGCTCGCCCCAAGCAGCAGCCCGTCGAACGCCAGCCCAAGCAGGGTACGCGGGATTTCAGCCAAGCCCGTTCCCAGCAAAGGCGCGTCGAGGCTGAACGCCCCAATGCTTTCGACGGCGTCCGCGACCAGGGCCGCACGCAGCAGTTCGCCCAGCGCGGCGCCGCCAGCCGGGAACGTTCCCCGGCCGGCGCGGGCGGATTCCAAAACCGCAGCGGCGGGGGGTTCGGCGGGGGCGGCTTTCAAGGCCGCAGTGGCGGCGGATTCGGCGGGGGCGGTTTTCAAGGCCGCAGCGGCGGCGGGGGCTTTGGCGGGGGTGGCTTTCAGGGCCGGGGCGGTGGCGGTGGTGGCCTGCGAGGGCGACGCTGATACCCGCCCATTCTTCCATCGACGCATTGATTGATTTGGCAACCCACACCGAGGCTAAAACCATGAACCGCACCCTCCACACCCTGCTTTTCCCCGCCCTGGCCTTCTCCTGCTGCCTGGGCCTGGCCATGCCGGCCGCTTGGGCGGAAGACGCCGGGCCGCAACGCTTTGCAAGCCCGGACGAGGCCGCCGCCGCCTTGGCCAAGGCGGCGGGGGCGGGCGATCCCGCCGCCTTGGCCGGCCTGTTTGGCCCCGGCCATGAAGACTTGCTGTCCTCCGGCGACGCCGTCGAGGACAAGAACAACCTTGAGCGCTTCGCCGCGATGGCGAAGGAAAAGCTGGCCACCGAAAAATCCGGCGACAGCCAGGCAGTCGTCCAAGTCGGCAACAACGCCTGGCCCTTCCCCATCCCCCTCGTCAAACAGGGGGAGGCTTGGCAGTTCGACGCCGAGCAAGGGAAACAGGAGATCATCAACCGCCGCATCGGCCGCAACGAGCTGCGGACCTTGAGCGCCGTCCGCGGTTACACCGAGGCCCAGGCCGACTACGCCAACCTGGACCGCGACGGCGACGGCATCCCTGAATACGCACAAAAGCTTACCAGCACCCCCGGCCAGCACGACGGCCTGTTTTGGGAGCCGGAACCCGGCCAGCCGGAAAGCCCATTGGGGCCGCTGATGGCCGACGCCCGCGCCGTGGGCTACAAATTGGGCACTGGCAACCAGCCCACGCCCTACCACGGCTATTACTACCACATCCTCACCCGGCAAGGCTCTGCCGCGCCCGGCGGCAAATACGACTATGTCATCAATGGCAACATGATCGCGGGCTTCGCCTTGGTGGCCTTCCCGGCCAGTTACGGCGTGTCGGGGATCATGAGCTTCATCATCAACCACCAAGGGCTGATCTACCAAAAAGACCTGGGGCTAAAAACCACCGAAATCGCCGAGGCGATGAAGGAATTCAACCCGGACAAGGGTTGGGTGCCGGTGGTCTTGAGCGATTAGGCCGGGAATGCCGCGCGCGGCATCAATTGACGACCATCCACCGCCCGTCCGGCTGGCGCACGGCGATGAGCTTGGGGGGATAGGCCAGGGACAGGGCCATGCCGGCGCACATTTGCATCTCGTCGCCCTTGATGCGTTCAACGGCTTGGGGGTCTGGCGCGAACAAGGGGCCGTCCTGGCGCCGCACGACCACCTCCGGGTTGCCGGTAAGCGTGAATTCGACCTGGGCCGGCGCGGGCGGGGCGATGCGCACCCCGGCGGCATAAGCCTTGTCCAGGCACTTGGCCTTGCGCACCTGGGCGGCATCGACGCCCGGCTTGCCGTCGAGCATGGGGTAAACCCCGGCGAACGGGGGCTTGAACGCCTCCGCCCGCTGCCGCAGCAGCGCCCCCAACGCCTGCTTGTCGTCCTCGGTGAGCGCGGTCACCGCCGGGTAATGGTGCCAAGGCTGGTCGGCGGCGAAATCGGCGGCAAATTCCCGCGCAAAGACCATCTTGCCGGTCCCCTGCTTCTCCTCCTTGCCCTCGCCGCTCTGGTTTGTCGCCTGGAAATGGCCCGCATCGCCCGTTTCGCTAGTCTGGTCCGTCACCTGCGCCCAACTGAATTGCGCCTGGTAAGGCGCGTTCCCGGACGGCTCGAACTCGATGCGGATGGCGTTTTTGCCCTTGCGCAGCACCGGCCCCAAAGACGCCGCCGGCACCCACACCGCAGGGGCTATCTCGCGGGCGTCGAACAGCACGGGAAGCTCCTGCTTTTCGACGTCCTGCTCGGCGACCGGGACATTGTTGATGAAAACCCTGGCCTTGCCCGGCACGCTGGCGACATGGTCCTCCTTCGTGTCGCCGGTGAAAGGCGTGAACTTGAATTCCACGTTCAGCACCTCGGCAAACACGGCCTGCGGACTTAACGCCAACAGGCCGGCCACGGCAACCCCTAAGAAACTTG
>CAZOTR010000023.1:0-7583 GCA_964582755.1 uncultured Methylococcaceae bacterium
CGCAAGCGGCAGCCTTGCAGCCAGTGCGGGGCGGTGTCGTGCATCTGCGCCAGGAGCTTGTCCGCGTCCAGGTCGGGCGCGCCGAACAACTCCAAAGGCCGCGTGGTGCCGCGCCCTTCGGACAGGGTGGTGCCTTCCAGCATGACAGTGCCGGCGTAGCAACGCGCCATCCACAGGTTCGGCGCGTTGGGGCTGGGGTTGATCCAGGCGCGTTCGCCCAGCGGCCAGCCATGGCCCGGCGCTTGCGCGGGTTCCCAGCCGTCCATTGCGATGACGGCATAATCCACGTCCAGGCGCAGCGTGGCGACGAACCAATGCGCCAGCTCGCCCAGCGTCAGCCCGTGCCGCATCGGCAACGCCCCCGCGCCGACGAAGCTCTCCCAGCCCTCGCGCAGGCGCAAGCCTTCGACCGGACGCCCCGCCGGATTGGGCCGGTCCAAGATCCACACCGTCTTGCCGTGGCGGGCGGCTTCTTCGAGGACGTAGCGCAGGGTGGTGATGAAGGTGTAGATGCGGCAACCGAGGTCTTGCAGGTCCACCAGCAGCACGTCGAAACTGTCCATCATGGCAGGCGTCGGGCGGCGGACCTCGCCGTACAGGCTGAACACCGGGATGCCGTGGGCCGGGTCGGTGAAATCCGCCGACTCGACCATGTTGTCCTGCTTGTCGCCGCGCAATCCATGTTGAGGCCCGAAGGCGGCGGAAAGCGTGACGCCGGCCGCGGCCAGCGCGTCCAGGGAGTGGGTCAGGTCCGCCGCCACCGAGGCCGGATGGGCGAGCAAGGCGGCGCGGCGTCCTTTTAGCGCTTGGCGCAGGGCAGGGGTGGCAAGCAGGCGGTCTAGGCCGAAGTGCATGGAGGGTTTCCTTATAATAAATGCTAGAAAGCCCCTCTCCCTGGGGAGAGGGGAACGAAACTGTCCGGGTGGTGGAAATCCGGTTTGCCTGGAGGATGCGCACAGGCCCAATAAGAAATCTCCCCGTTTCGGCCTTTGATGACGGCGGACAGGGCGAACCGCCAGTCGGCGGTTTCCGCCAACATCGGCGGGCCGTCCAGCGTGATGGACGCATCCAATTCCAGCCGCCCCGCGCTGCGGTTCAGGCGGATGGCCGGGGATTCGGCCAGCGCGAGGTCCGCCATGCCTTGCCGATAGGCATCGAAGCGGTAAGCCGCCCAAGCGCCAGCAGGGGAAAAATTGAATTCATAATAGCCCGTCGGCGGTTCAGGGGTTTGCATGAAAACCTCGAAGCAGGTGTCTTGCCAGAGTCCGTCGGCCCGCCGCGCCGGGCCGGGGGCCGGAATATGCAGGGCGTCAATGTCGCCGACTAGCGTGTAGCGTAGCAAGAGCGCCCGGTCGCTGCGATGCAGGCTGGCGGCCAGGCTGTGGACGGTTGGGCAGGGCGTGGAGGGGTGGCGGCTTAGGGTGAGGGAAAGCATGGGGCAGGCGTTGGGTTTAAGGGCCGGCCGCTGGCGCGGCGGGCAATGCTAAAGGCTAAAGCCAGAATATCAGCCGGCTTCCGCCTCCACAAGCCGCGTGGAAACCAGGGCGAATAAAATCAGAATGACACGGCAAAACCAATGTTGGCGTTGTAACTGGGGGTGTATTTGGTCACGCCCCAGTTGTAACTGCCATAAAATGCCACCCGCTTGTTGACCGACCACTGCCCGCCCAGGCCAATCGCCTCTTGATTGGGTTGGGAAGGTATCGAGGACTTCGCTCCCGGCACACGCGGCAGGGCGTCGGCGTTGTGGTAGCCATGGACAAACAGGGCGATGTTGTCGGTGAGGTTGCGTTGCAAAGCCCACTGAAAGGAGGGAAGATAATACGTATTGTTAGAAACGGTTTGACGGACGAATCCAAGATTCCAGCTAAATGATATATCCCAAGGCAATTCGTGGTCGACCAGCAGATTGAGGGAATATTGCAAGGGGCTGTAAAAGGCCGGCGAGGCTAGCCAGGAGGTGGTTTGGATATAGGCTTCCACGCCGACGGAGACAGTGAACCAGTCCCAATCCTTGGCCCAGAGATGGGCCTTGCTGTCGAAGGCGATGGGCGAAAAGCCGGTGGCGCCCGATTGGGCGCTCAAGCCGTTGGAGAACAGGCGGAACTCGATGTTGTCGGTCACGCCGTAGCGCAGCAGATATTCCCAGTTCCATTGCGACTGCGACACGGCGCTGCTGCCGTAGAAGCCGACGGGGCTGCTTTCCAGGTAGAAGCCGCCTTGCGGGAGGGTGAAGGAGCTGTTGGGGTAGTTGGCGAGGTCGGGGCCGGGCAGGCTGACGTCGGCCAAGGACCGCCAAATGACAAATTGATCGGAGGGCTTGCGGCCCAGGAATTTGTTCAATCGGCGGAAAGGATGCCAGTCCGGCAAATCTGTCGCGGCGGCTTCTGCGGCTTGCTGCGGGTCTAGCGGCTCGGACGGCGCGGGTTTGGCCGCGCCGGCAACCGGTCCCGAGGTTGTCGATGCGGCGGGCTTGCCCGGCTTCGGCGGCTCCGCAGGACGGCTTTGGGGTCCAGCGCATCCCTGCGCAAGCAGCAAGACCGCCGAGGCAAACCTCAAGCGGTGTCTAACCGATGCTGGCTGGCGCATAGTAGAAGCCGATGCCAAGAATGAGATAGACGGCGATCAGGCCCACGCCCGTCAGCCAGCGCACCGAACCGCCTTGGAGGAGGTTGGTCACCGCGTAGACGGTCAGGATGATGCCGACGAGTTCAAACTGCGAAAACAGCAGGTTCATCTCCTGGCCGATGGCGGTGCCGAAAAACACCAGCAGCGGCGCGACCAGCACGGCGACCTGTGCGCTGCCGCCGAGGGTAATCCCCAAGGACAGATCCAGGTGGTTCTGCCGGGCGAATCTAATTGAATTGATCAACTCCGCCGTGTTGCCGACCAGGGCGAGCAGGAAGACGCCGGCGAACAAGGGTGTGAATCCCATGGACTTGGCGGCAGGGTCCAGCGCGTCGGTCATGGTTTCGCTCATCACCGCCAAGCCGACGGTGACGGCCCCGAGAATGCCCAGGGCTTGGTTGCGGCTCCAGCCTTCTCCCTCTTCTTCGGGGTCTTCTTGCCCAGTGTTGGTTTCCGCGTCCGGCGCGTCCGTCGCCAGGGTGTGGACCACGCTGAGGATGTAGGCCAGGAACAGGACAATGGCCACATGCAGGCTGATCTCGTGTTCCGAGGTAGTGCTGAAATCGAACACCGCCGGCACGATCAAGCCGATGGTCGCCACCATCAACAGCCCGCCATGGACGCGGGCGGCTTCCAGATTGAAGCGCAACTCCTCCTTGGGCCGAACCAGGCCGCCGGCCACGATGGAGACGCCTAGGCCAAACAGCAGGTTGCCGAGGATCGAGCCGGTGATCGAGGCCTTCACCATGTCCACCAGCCCGTGCCGCAAGGCGAAGAAGCCGATGATGATCTCCGGCGCGTTGCCCAGGGTGGCGTTCAGCAAGCCACCCAGCGTGGGGCCGATGAAGCGGGCCAGCGCCTCGGTGGCGTCGCCCATCAGCCCCGCCAAGGGGATGATGGCCAGCGCCGACGCGATGAACACCAGGGTCGGGTTGGCGTGGAACCAAGCCAAGCCCAGCCCCACGGGAATGAATGCCAGCAGCCATTTTAGATTCATAAAGCTCTCGTTCTCTTAAGTTTAGGGATGGAAATAAAAGGCGGCGGCGACAACCCCGTAGGCCACCAGCAACAGCACGCCCTCCAGCCAATTGGAGCGGCCGTCGGTGCTGATGGAGTTGGTGACTAGGACCGCCATCGCCACAGCCATCAATTCAAAAGGCTCGAACTCCAGGTTCATCGGCCGGCCCATCAACTGCCCGGCGAAGACCAGCACGGGGGCCACGAACATGGCGATTTGCAGGCTGGAGCCCATCGCCACGCTGACGGCCAGATCCATCTTGTCCTTGCGGGCAAAGGTGATGACGGCGATATACTCCACCACCCCGCCGAACAACGGGATCAAAATCACGCCGGTGAACAACTGGGTGAGCCCCAGGGTCTCGATGGCGGTTTCCAGGCTGGCAACCAGCACCTCCGACACGAACACCAGGACGATGCTGGCCGCCAGCAAAATGGCCACATGCCCGCCTATCGGCTGCGGGGGTTCGCCGTCGGCCGCCGTGCCGCCGTTCTCGCCATTCAGGTTGGTTTCGTAGAAATGGCGGTGCGTCTTCATCGAGAACAGCAAGGACAGCACATAGAACCCCAGCAACAAGCCGGCCGCGACCAGGCAAAAATGGTCGATGTGCGGGGAGCTTAAGCCCCGCGAGGTGTAATGGATGGCCGAAGGTGTCAGCATCACCACCAAGGCCAGGTTGAGCGAGGAGGCGTTGATCCGCGCCACCCGCGACTTGAACTCCTGCTCGGGATGCTTCAATCCGCCCAGCAACATGCCGGCGCCCAAAGCCAGCAGCAGGTTGGCGATGATCGTGCCGGTGATGCTGGCCTTGACGACATCGACCAGACCCTCGTGCAGCGCCACGATGGAAATGACCATCTCGGTGGCGTTGCCGAAAGTCGCATTGAGCAGGCCGCCCAGGCTGGCCCCCACGCTGCCTGCGATGTTTTCGGTGGCGTTGGCGATCATCGCCGCCAGCGGCACGATGGCCAGGCCGGAGACGAGGAAAACCAGGCGCGGGTCCAGTTTCAGCCAGTTGCCCAAGACACACAGCGGGATGAACAGCAACATCCACGACAAGAGCTTGTTGTCGATCCCCAGTTTTGAGGCGCTCATGGCTGGCCGGTGGGCGGATAGCGCCGCTCCAAATCGTCAAGGAAACGGGTGATTTGCTTCATCCCCGGCGCGGTGGCGGGGTCGGCGGGCTTGCCGAGCAGCTTTTGCAAGCGGCCCGTCGTCTTCGGCCACAGAATCATGCTCCCCGCGACCATGAACGGCAGGCCGAAGATGCCGGGGGCGACAAAGCCGGCGAAGCCGACGCCGAACAGCATCCAGCCCACGTCGCGGGGCAGTTGCTCGATGCGCTTGTTTAGCGGGTCGTCCGGCGCGGGGCCGGGAGGCGGCGCCTGGTGGCTATCATTTCCCGCGGCGGCCATGGCATTGCGGCGCGGGATTTTCTGGTGGTGCGCGTCGGACATGGCGGTTCTCCTTGCCTCTTTGGATGGCGGTTTGGCCGAATTAACAGTATTTACACCGTCAGGTTAACTATGAAATATCCTCATCAACCCGGTTTGTCATGCCGTGAAAATGATCTATGATATTTCTGCAAGTTCCTGCGGGGCGGCTCCGGGCGGTCGTTTGGTAGCCAGATGAAATATAATTGAATCCCTAATTTTGCGGCGAGTGGCTTATAGCAAATCAAGGTGCCTGTCGAGGTGGAGTTGTCGCAAAATTCTTGGTTTTCCCCTCCAAAGGTACGCGAAAAAGCATGGGCCAGACTTGCCCCGCTTAAATAATCACGGTGCGGCAAATTGCCGTGCTTGATATTGTCTATATGTTTTTGTAATGGCAAAAGCTCAAAACGAACTTCAATTTTGTCCTCCACAAGGCATTCGCCATAAAATTGCAATGGGTCTGGATTATGGAGGTCGCCTGGGCCAAAACCAGACAGCCGGTATTCGCCCAAGCCATTGGTTTCAACCAAGACCATTTGACAGCCATCGTATACGTTGATTTGAAAGCCGGGACAGCGCAGAGTGGAGCAAAGCTCCACCAGACGCATGGTTTCTTTTCCCTGCGCACGTTCTCCTAGAAGCTCCAAAGGCGCTGTCTTGATCACCGTCCAGTCCTTGGCTCCTGGAAATATAGCCACGCCCCATAGGTTGTTTTCCAAGGCGGTGTTATATTGCATCGGCTCGTACCAGAAACGCTCCCGTTCATTGGGACGTGGGATAAGCTGCATCCCTTCATTTTGCAGCAGCGTGGTCAGTTGGGTGGCGACTTGCTTCGCGTCGCTACAATGAATGTAATTTGTGTTTTCCCAATATCCCATGTCACCCCCATTTTAGCCTTGTGGACACGCCATGCAACCATTGCTGCTTGAAGGGTAGGGCCAGCATGTTGGGTGCGGTGAGCTTGTGAACCGCGCCAGATGAACATGAGCGGTGCGGTTCGTTCCTCACCGCACCCTACGGCCCTCTTCATGCGCCATAGCCGCTTAAGTGTGCCGGGTTCGTGGATAAGTCAGCCGGGGCATCCTCGATGCAACCTATGCCTTCGCGCATCAAATCCAGGCAAGAAACCTCGTTTTCCTCAATGGGAACCAGTCGTGCGATAGGTTTTCCTGATTGGGTAATTAAAATCTCCTCATGCGTCGCCTGAACTTGACCTAATAATGACAGGCATTGCTTTTCAAACTGATTGGCTGATATTTGCATGGCATTCACCTTTATTTTGAAGCAATGTTTGGTTGCGGTTGCGGTTATGGCCCAAGGCCAACTCAAGCCGGTTCTATCCACCCCACCTTGCCGCGGTCGCACAGCCAACGCTCCTGGAACACCCGCTTGGCGGCGAGGCCGGCCCGGTGGACGAATTCGCGGTTCAAATAGGCGCTGAAGGCGATGCTGAAGCCGGGGACTAGCGCGCCCAGTTCGACGCCCAGCACCGCCCGTTGCAAGATCTTTTGGGCGGATTCTTCAAACGCCTGGTGGAGGAAGCTGGCTTGGACTTGGCGCTGGTAATTGACCATGGCTAGCGCCCGCTCGCCGGGGGTGGCGGCGGTGGACAGGGCTAGGATGTGCAGCATGAGCGCCTTGTCGCCGGGATGGGCCGCGGTGTAGCCGTAAGCCTGGGAGACGCGGTGGATCACCCGCAAAGCCCCGGCCAGCAACACCGGCAGGCCCGCCGCCGCCGCCAGCGGCCCGCCGGTGCCGGTGGCCGCGCCCATCCCCAGGGCGATGTGGCCGGCGTCGCGGATCACCCGGTCGGCCAGCCCGTCGGCGAATTCCAGCGGCTGGGCGGCGAGATCCGCGAACGACTCCACCCCCTGGGATTGCACATAAGGGTCTCTGAGGAGGTTGTCGTCACGCGCCAGTCGGCCGGCCATCGTGTTCACGCCGTCCATCGCCGCCGCGATGGCCGCCTGCGGCAGCATTTTGTCCGCCAGCTTGCCGACGGGCCGGGTGAGCCTGCGGGCCAGCCGCCTTGCCAAGCCGGGGGATTCGGCCTTCCAGGCCGCGATGGCCGCGACCTGGGCCGCTTCGTAGGCGGTCAGGGAGGGCTGCGGCGGCGCTGCCCCGCTCATTTTTTGGGCTTGTCGATGCGCGGGTAGCGCTTGTCCAAATCGTCCAGGAAGCGGTTGATCTGCTTCATCGCACCGTGGAATATTTTCGGCGAATGGCCTTTGCGCCAGCGTTCCACGGTCTTGCGGTTGCCCGGCCACAGCGCCAACGCGCCCATGATGAGGAAAGGGGTGCCGAGGACGCCGGGAACCACCAAGCCGATGACGCCGGCCGAGATCAGCACCCAGCCCACGCTGTGGTTCAGATGCTCCACGCGCTCGACGACTTCCTCGTCGGCCTTTTCGGTGTCGGCCTCGGCGGAAACTCCGCCGTCTGCCGCGGGTTCTTCGCCTTTGGCGATGAACTCCCCGACCAGCACGGGCGGTTCGGCCGCAGGC
>CAZOTR010000023.1:7683-23037 GCA_964582755.1 uncultured Methylococcaceae bacterium
GCGGGTTTGGCGCGTTTGCGGGCCGGGTTGGGCGGCTGCTTACCCGTGGTCACAAGGCTATCCTCTTGAAACTGGCTTGGCGCTGGCTGTCGCGCAAAGACCGGGTGGCCTGTTGGTAAACCCGGTTGACGCCGACATTGGCGATCAAGCCGGAGGTGATGCCGTTCAATACGCCGGCATAGCCGCCGGCGATGCACAGCAGGTTGGGCGCCAAGGCCCGGCGGCAGAGGGCGCGGACGCGCTCGTTGTGCTCGCGTGACAACTCGGCGGTTTCCGCAAACGCCTGCAAGGAATCGCCCAGCACGGCAATGTCGGCGGCGCTGTTTTCCAGCGCCCCCGCCCCGCCCAGGGATATGGTGACATGCGCTTCGCCGGCCAGTTGCGGATCAATCTGGCCGTTGCCGACATAGGCCGCCGCCACGCCGCGCCGCCGCAGGCTTTGCAAAAAGCGGATTTTTTCGTCCGGGCTGAAATCGCCGCCGTGCAAGTCGGTGCCTAGATGGCGGGCGAGTTGTTCCGTCTCGTCGGCGGGACGGCTGGACAGCAGGAAGACTTGCATGCCCTGCCCACGCAATTGCCGCACCGCCGCAGCGGCGCGGGGCAGGGGGCCGGGGCGGAAATCCAGCCAGCCGACTTGTTCGCCGTCGATTTCCACGCTGAGTGATGCGGCGGCGGTTTTGCCCGCGCCGGCTTCGTCGCGCAGGACGATGGTGTGCCTGCCTTGGCGGACGGTGACCGCGTCCTCGGCCAACGCAACCAGCGGCGGCTGGCGGACAACCAGCCCGCGCGCCTGGCAGGCGTCCGCCAGCGCCGCCGCGCGTTCGTCGCCCAGGTAAAGCCCGGCGCCGGCGACATAGCGCAGCAGGTTGTCGGTCTCGGACTCCGCCAGCCGGGAGCGCAGGCCCGCCAATTCCAGCCCGGTGACGCTCCACGCCGGGTGGTCGTCCAGCACGGCGAAGCGGGTTTCACCCAGACGCTGCAAGGCGCTGGCCGTGCGCAACACGACGCCGCTGCGCAAAGCGAGGTCCATGCCGCGCAATGTCTCCAGCGGCAGGGCGAGCTTGGGGCCGGAGGCATGGTCTTGATGCAGCACCGCGCCCACCGTGAACAAGCCGCCCACGGTCCAGCCCACCGCCGCCAAGGCTAGGCTGGGCTTGACGGCGCGGTCGGCCATGGCCTCGGCCTGGCGGCGCAGGACAGGGTCGCGGCCTAGGCTGCGGGCGGTTTCAATCACGCGGCGGGCGATCTGCGCCGCCTGCGTTTGCGCCCCCGTCCGCGCCACTTCGACCTCGATGTGGCCGGCCAGCACCGTGCTGCCGGCCAGCACGGCGTCGGCCCGGTTTACGCGCCTGGGCATCCTGGCGCCGCTGACCGCCGCTTGATCGACTAGCGCGCTGCCGCCGACCACGCGCCCGTCCACCGGGATGGCGGCGGGCGCTTCGATGCGGATGCGGTCGCCGGCTTGCAAATTCTGGCTATGCGCCAAGGCATCGACCTCGTCGGAGCGGACGATGCGGGCCTGGGCGGGGATGGGCAGGTTTTGTTCCAGCAAGGTCCGGCACTCTTCGGCCAGCGCCGCGTCGGAGCGCCGCGCCCAGAAGCGGAACGACCATTCCATCAGGGCATGGGCGACGATCTGGCCAGTGGTGATGGAGCAGCCCAGCAGCGCCGTGTGCAGCACCGGCAGGCCGACTTTGCCTAGGCTCAATTGTCGGCCGGCGTCGCGGATCGTGCCGAGGTTGGACGCCACCAGCAGGCCCACGCACACTGGCAGCACCACCGGCACGGCAAACTCGCCCAGCGCGGCCAGCCCCAAGGTGGCGTTGGCAAAGCCCAACGGGGTCGGAGCGGCGTCCAGCGTCGCCAAGGCGGTGCGCGGCGACGCCAGTTGCGCTTCGGCGAGGCGGACGAGGGCAAGCACATCGACGGTTTCCGGCTGGTAGACGATCCACAGCCTGCCCGTCGAGGCGGTAGCCGTCGCCTTGCTGACGCCGGCCAGCGTTTTCACCGTGTCTTCCAGCCGCCGCCCCAGCGTGGAATCCCGGCTGATGGCCGGGTGGCGCAGTTGCAGGCGGCCGGGGCCGGTCTGGGCGATCTCGAACAGCGACACGATGCCGCCGAAGCGGTGCAGCGCGACAGCCTCGCCCGCCGCCCAGCGGGGCAGGCGGGCGTCGTCCAAGCCGTCCTCCGCGCCGCCGATGGCGGCGGCGAGCTGGCCCAAAAATGCCTTCCGCTCGCTTTCGCCCAAGTGGTAACCCACCGCCGCAGCGCCCGGTTTCAGCGTGACCGAGCGCACCTGCGGAAACACGAACACGCGGCGGACGAAGCGGCGGGCCTGGGCTTCGCCGCCCGGCCCGAACAGGCTGGGGAACTCGATGCGCATCTCGTCACGCGCAAACCGAATCTTGGGCGCGTCGAAAGCTTCGCTCACGCCCAAGTGTCCCCCGTGTAAGGCTGGAGCTTGCCCTCTTCGATCATATGCTCCAACTCGGCGGCGATGTGCTTGGTCTCCTTGTCCAGCACATCGTAAACCGCGCGCAGCTTCTTCTTGCGGCGGTTGATCTCAATCCCCACCGTCGTGACCAGCACGGCGGCGAAAAACA
This sequence comes from uncultured Methylococcaceae bacterium, assembly GCA_964582755.1. Classification (GTDB taxonomy): domain Bacteria; phylum Pseudomonadota; class Gammaproteobacteria; order Methylococcales; family Methylococcaceae; genus Methylumidiphilus. The sequence goes on from CAZOTR010000023.1 coordinate 10,287, forward strand.
AGGTCACTGCTTCGCTCACTTGGCCCATTGTCGTTGCCTCTCATGTTTGATTAAAGATTAACCCACTGCTTCCTGGACGCCGGAACGCAGAATCTCGATAGCGCCTTCGATCCCGGCGCGGTGTAGCTTTTCCTGGATGTCTTTTTCAATGTTGGCGCTGCGCCTGTGGCTGTGGACGAAGCGCAGGAACTCCTGCATGGCGAACAGGGCCATATCGGGCTTTTTAATCAGCCCCAGGCACAGGCGGAAGCCGTGGTAGCCGGATTCGCCCCGACCGCCCTTGGCGTGCAGGTCATGCACCAGGATGATCGGATCCTTGCCGATCAAATCCGGGTTGTTGCGGATTAGCTCAATCGACTGCTCACGGCTCAACACATAGAGCGGGTCGCTGTTCTGGAATTCGCGGATCATCGGGAAATTTTCGCGGATCACCTTGGCGGACACCGATTTCCAGCCCGCGTCGATGATGAAAAAATGGAAACGCGGCTTATGCTCCTGCTTCGGTTGCGCGGCTTCTTCCAGCGCGACGCCGGAATCCTCCGGCCCCTTTGCGTCGTCTGACAAAGATTCTTTGCTCACTTCTGCGGCCTCCAGATGGATTGCGGTCAAGTTTTCCGTCCCTTGGGGCGGAGATTCGGTGTGCGCCTCGGGCGCGTCGGTCGATGGTTGCGCCGCCGCTTTCCGCGACGGGATTTTTCGGGTTGCCATCAATTTCTCCTCCGGTTTCCGGTTCCCACGCGCCGCGTGGGAACCCAGCAAGTCCGCGCTGCGGACTGTTTACTTGGCGCAGTGCGCCAAGACCACATTCCCACGCGGCGCGTGGGAACGAGGAAGGTCACACGGCCGCCGGCGCCTCGGCAGGGCTGGCCGCGACGCTGCCATCCTCGCCGTAACCGGCCAGTTTCAATTCCATTTCCAGCCGGTGCCGCCGCTCCGCCTCCAGGTGCGCCACTTTGCGCATCGGCCAGACGCCGTTGGCCAAAGCGCCCAGGGCGGCGACATTGTTGGTCAGCACCGACGCGCCGATGCCAAAGCCTAGCGTGAAGACGCCGGCCACACAGGCGATGTTGGGGATGAGGATCATGTTCCAACTGTTGCGCACGTTGCGGTCCATGGATTTGGCGATGTCGCGCAGCTCGCACAGCTTGCCCAAGCCTTGCTCCATGAACACGATCTGCGCCGTGTCGGTGGCAATCGAGGTCGCCCCGCGCAGGGAGATGGAGACATTGGCTTGTTTCAAGGCGATGGAGTCGTTGATGCCGTCGCCGACGAAGCAGACCTTCTTGCCTTCCTTCTGCAATTTCTCCACATAGTCGGCCTTGTCGGCGGGCAGGACTTGCGCGAAGTGGATGTCCATGCCCAGATCCTTGGCCAGCTTGGCGGTCGGCGCTTCGTGGTCGCCGGAGATGATGGCGAGGTGCTTGATGCCGCGCTCGCGCAGGCCCTTGACGATGTCGCGCACTTCCGGCCGCACCGAGGCTTGCAACTCCAGCGCGCCGCCGAGCTTGTCGTCCACGCCGACCATGACCATGGTGTAGCCTTCCAGATGCGCCTCGTCCAGCGCGGCCTCGATTTCCGGGGTCATCGCGATGCCTTCCATGTCCATGTAGCGCTTGCTGCCGACACGGACGGTGTGGCCGTTGATCCCCACGCTAATGCCGTAGCCGACCTTGTATTGGGTCTCGTCGGTGGCCGCCAGCGCGATGCCCAGTTCCTCTGCCTTGTGCAGGATGGCCATGGCGATGGGGTGGTGGAATTTCTGCTCCGCCGTCGCCGCGAACATCAGGATGTCGTTTTCGCTAAAGCCATTGGCGGCGATGATGCGCCCCACTTCCGGGCGCTCACGGGTGAGGGTGCCGGTCTTGTCGAACAGCACGGTGTCGATCTCGCCCATCAATTCCAGGGCGCGGCCGTCTTTGACCAAGATGCCTTTTTGCGCACACAAGGCCAGCGTGGACAGCATCGCCAGCGGCGCGGCCATGCGGATGCCGGTGCCGAGGTCGCTGTTCAGCACGGCGACGGCGGCCGGCAGGCCCAGCGTCGCCATCGCCAGCCCGCCGACGGCCAGGGTCGGCACCACGGCGGTGTCGGCCAGGCGCTCGCCCTTGTTCTGCGAGGTCAGCTTGTAGCCGGCGGTGTCGTTGAGGATCTGGCTGATCTTGGCCGAGGCGGTTTCGCTGCCGGCCTTCTCCACCGAGATGTAAATCTTGCCGGCCACCATGATGGTGGAGGCGAACACGCGGTCGCCGACGCCTTTTTCCGCCGGGGTTGACTCGCCGGTCAGCGCTTGCTGGTCGATCATCGCCATGCCTTCGACCACATGGCCGTCCACCGGCACCATGTCGCCAGTGTGGGCGACGACGATGTCGCCGGCGTTGACTTTGTCCAGCGAGACTTCGACTTCGACGCCATCCACGACCAGCCAGACGAAGCGAGGCTGCTTGCCGAACGCGGACAGCAGCATCTTCTTCGAGTTGTCCTCGGTCTTCTTCACCAACATGCGGCCGAACGACAGGCACAAGGCCAGCACCGCGCCGGGGAAAACCTGCAAAGTGCCCAGGCAGCCCAGCACGACGATGGCGTCCAGCACGTCCACGCCCAGACGCTTTTCCTTGAACAGCACGTCGTAGGCACCGGTGAAGGTTGGGATCGTGGTGTAGGCGAACACGGCGGCGGCGGCCGGCAACAAGGCCGGGGCGGCGAACTGGGCGGCGCCGGCCAGGACCAGCGAACCCGCGCAAGTGGCCAGATCCAGGTCGAGCTTGTCCAACTCGGCCTGGTGTTCGGCGTTGGCGAGGGCGCTGTCGAGGATTTCGATGACCTGGTGGCGGGTCAGCCGGCGCGGGTCGTATTCCACCTGCACCGTGCAGCGCAGCGCATGGGTCTGGTAGCGGTCCACGCCCAACACGCTCATCAACTCCCGCTCGATGGCCTGGCACAGGCCGTTCTTGCGGTATAGCGCCGGGTTTTTCAGCTTCATGAAGCCGACCCGTTCGGACACGGCCTGGAAGCCGGACACCACATGGCCGTGGCGGTGGTAATGCACCACGCCGTGGCGGTCGCGGGCGGTGGCCGGCGCGGCGACGACGGGGGCGAGGATCAGGCTTTGGCCTTTGGGGGGGACCGGCTCGGCGGGCTTCTCCTCGGCGCTCATGGCTTCCGCCAGCCGGTTGAGGACGTCGCGCAGGCTGTGGCGCTTGGCGTCGAAGCGCAGTTCCGCCGCCGGGGCGGAATCGCGGTTCAGCGTGGCCCCGCCGACAGGCTCCAGGGAGAATGCGCGGCGCAGGAAGCGGCGGCACTGGGCATTGTCCGGCTCGGCGAACAAGGCCTCGCTGTGGACGCGGATCACGCCGGGGGCGGGGAAGGACAACGCGACATCGGGCGGAGCGGTTTTGGCGTAAGTGTCGAATTTGCCATCATCAAACATGGGTGGCTTATTTCCTTTCGGTGTGGGGACGTTGGAGCGCCGGCGTCTCGCCGGCTTCCATTAAATTTCTTGTCGGCGCGCCGTGCGCGAAAATCTTTGGCAGCGGCCTGTCAGGACGCAATGCCCTAGGCCGACAGCCCGTGTTCGCCGGCCGGCTTGATGCCCTTGGCCTCGTTGACGGCGTCGATGGCGGCGCTGCCGCCGTCGATGAAGCCCTTCACGATGGCGTTGTCCTGCGGCACGGACTTGGCCGCGAACACGGCGGCATAGACGACGCCGTAGGAGACCATGTACGAGGTGGTGTAGGCGAAGCGCGAGGCCGAGTTGGCGATGTCCGGCCCCAGTTGGCTGAGGCGCTCCTTGGTGCGGGCGGCATCCTCGGTCGCCTGGTTGGCCGCGTCTTTGATCGCGTCGGCGACGGATTTGAGCGGGTCTGTCTGTTCGATGGTGGGTGTCTCGCTGGCCATGTCATGCACTCCTGATGCAAACGGGTTAATTAAATGTAATGAGAGATTGCCCTGCTAAATTCTAATGGCCGCCGCAAGGGGAGGGCGGCGGGACAGGGATACTTGCATGTAAAGGGATACTTATATTTGCGCATGTGCCGCCATGCGCTTTGTTTAGGCTAACAGAAATACTGTCTTGGCGGCAAGTCAAACATCAATGCCGGGGTTATCCAGACAGGCGCTTTGCGGCATTTTCAAGCGTTTTGTCGGGCGTGGGCGTCGGGCTGGCTAAAATGTGTCCATACTGTGTGATAGGGCGCAGTAAAACCGCGCCGATTTTCCCCCTAGGCCGGTTGCCTAGGCCATCGCATGAAGGAAAAATGGCTTGTCCTGCGGGCATCTCTTACAGGTCGATCTGCCGGAATGACGGTTCCCTCCCTTCGTGTGATTACCCTGCCCCACGCCGCCGGAGAAAATGGAGGTGGGTTCAATTGATTGAAATGTAGGAGCGGGCCATGCCCGCGATCTTGGGCCTCACCCATTGCCCAAAGCTTTTCGCGGCCACGGGCCGCTCCTACGGAAACTATCAATAAATCAATTAAACCTACCTCCGAGAAAATCACAAGGTTTGCGGCGCCCTCACTTGGATGTTTGCCCAAGCTCGACCGGTGCGGAATAGTTCGGCGGGGCATCCAGCCAGGGATAGCCTTTTTCGGCCAGTTTGTAGCCCGTATCGAACAACTGCCTCATGTAATCGGTGTCGAAATCTTCCCTGTGGGGCGCATTGAAGCTGGGCGGGATGAAGGCCAGATGGTAGTCCAGCCCGTCCCGCTGCGCGGTGGCGTAGATGCGGTAGAGGTCGCCCAAGCCCTGGGTCTGGATCAGGGATGAGATCGACCTTTGCACGATGCTCAAGGTCCTCCGTTCCACCTGCGCCCAATCGGGGTCTAGGCGGGCGTTGCGGATGATGTAGAGCTTGCGCTCCCGTTCCACGCCATTGCTTTTGGCCGCTTCTTTGATATTGAGCGAGGGCGGATACAGGAACACCTGGGTGGTCGCGCCGCCGTCCACGTGCATCTCCTGGTATGGCCTGCCGCCGGCTTCGACGTCGATCATCGCCGGCGGGAACGCGCCGGGGATGGACGCCGAGGCGATCATCAGCTTTTGGAACAAGGCCAGCGAATCGGGATGGCCCGAGGCGGCAATCTTGGTCAGGTTCCAGATGGTCGGCAGGCGCGTGTCGAGGTTGGTCGTCGCCACCAGCAACAGCCGCCCCTTGGCGTATTCGTCGGCGACGGCCTTGAGCAGCTTTTGGTCGACATGCTTTTTGATCAGATCGTGCAAAGGCTTGTTGTCGGCCATGGCGTCGTCGAACACGGCGGAGAGCAAGCCCCGGTGTTCGGCGATGTCCTTGGGAGAAACCTGGGTATACACCTCGCGCAAGATGCCGTCGTAGTCTTTCCCCAAGAACGCAAACGGCGCGATCAACGCCCCGGTGCTGACGCCGGTCACTAGTTTGAAGCTGGGCCGGCCGCCGGCGGCGCTCCAGCCGTTCAGCAGGCCCGCGCCGAAGGCGCCATCGTCGCCGCCGCCGGAAATCGCCAAGAACACGGCGGGGGGCATGGGCCCCTGCTGGCCGCTCGCTTCCAGCCAGGCTTTTTCCTTTTGCAAGGATTCCATTCCCTCCTGGGCCATGGCAGCGAGATCGTGGGGACGCACCGGGCAATAGCGGACGCCCGGCATGCCGGGGATTTCGGCGCTGGCTTGCAGGTTGGGCGGCGCGGCGTCGCGCCGGGTCGGGGTGGCGCAGCCCTGCAACAGCAGGAGCGCGGCCAGCACCGGCAGCAGCCACGCCAGCAAAGACGGCTTGTGCATTAGAATGGCCTCAACGTGAACGGGGTCGGGTCGGTGACGGCCTCTCCGGGTTTGCGGTTGGCGATTTGGACGAACTGCCCGGCCCAGCGGTCGAGGATGCCTTTGGCCGGGCCGTACCAGGTCAGGCGGGTCAGATCCAATGGCCCGGCGTCGGCGGTGTCGCGGTCGGCGAAAGTCGCCACCACCTCGCCGGTTTGCAAGTCGCGCAGCCGGGCCTCGAAGGCGGCGCGGCGCTGGTTGACCAGCCCCGCCGCCGTGCCGCCGCCCGGTTGCAGCCAGCCTAGGGCATGCAGCACCGGCGTCGAAGGATCAACCTCGATCAACGCAAGCTCCAGGCGCAAAGCCGGTGCCTTGTGCTGGCTGGGGTCGTCCAATACCAGGAAGCGGTGCTTGGGGTCTTCTTTGAAATTTTTCACCACTTGGTGGTGGAAGTAGCGCGCCAGTTCGGCAATGTCTTTTTTCACATCGCCAATCCAGTTGGCGGAACTGGATTTGTGCAGCCAATCCATCTGCATCATGTACTGGGTGTTCACCGGGGCGACCACCAGTTCGCGGTAGCCGCTCTTGTCGAAGCCTTCCTTGATCCAAACTTTCTGGAATGGCAGGTCCGCCCGCTTGGTTTGCAGGGCGGGGTGTTCGATGAAGCCGGCGTCGGGGGCCGGGGCGACCACTTCGGCCTTGGCGGCGTTGCCCGCCGATTGCGTGGTCGAACAGCCGGCCAGGGTGGAGAGCGCGGCCAGGGCGATGAGGGTGTGGAGTCGTCGGGTCGTCAAGGGAATCTTCCTAGCTAGGTTTAGGGTTAAAAAGGCCGTCTATGTTACCGCAAATCCACGCCCCGCTTACGGGGATTCCCGGAGCGGCCCGCCGATGAACATCTGCACGACTTTCTCCCGGCCGATGACACGGACCAATTCGCGCATCGCGCAGTAGATGAAGAAAAGCACCACCAGCCACATCTGAATCAACCAGAAATGCGGCCAGACGATTTCTTCCGCCAGGCGGCGGTTGGTTTCCGCGAAGTCCCGAAGCGCCCACAGCAGCGGAGCGGCATGTTCCAGATAGCGGACCAGCAGCGCGGCGAGGAAATAAATGAGAGTCTTCCACAGCGTGTTGTACAGCAAGGGCCGGTCGGGGAATTTGTTGACAAACGGCAGCTTGTCCACGATTAGCACCACTTTGCCCACCAGCAAGGCACCGACGGCGGCCGCGCCAAAGCCTCCCAACGGAGTGCCGTATTCCCGCAAAATTAGCTGCCGGGTTGCCAATATCAGCGTGAAGGCGAGGAGGAAAAAAATCGTCGGCGGCAGGACCAGGAAAAACTCGTGCTTGAGGGTTTTTAATAGTTTCATAGGGGCTATTCTATTTAGGCTTGCTGGCCAGCAGCTTCGCCACCTTCTTGTGGCGGTTGTAAACTAGCATGGCGGAGATGTCCGTCTGCTCGACCGCCGCCACCATGCCCACGTCCGGCGCGAAAAAGGGAGGTGGGTTTAATTGATTGAATTGTAGGAGCGGGCCAGGCCCGCGATCTTGGGCCTCACCCATTGCCCGAAGCCTTTCGCGGCCATGGGCCGCTCCTACGGAAACTATCAATAAATCAATTAAACCCACCTCCCAAAATTTCGGAGGGCGGGAAGGGGTTCTCTCGGCGATGGGGGCAAGAGGCCGTGGCATCCCTTGCCTGCGGCTAGACTTTGAAAACTATGCCCCATCCATGGTTATTTGTAAAATACATAAAATAAATTGATTTGATAGGATTTTTGCATAATGCTCGACTTGAAGCTCATCCAACATGCCATCGCCTTGGCGCAGCACCGGAACTTCGCCCGCACGGCGGAACTGCTGGGGATTAGCCAGCCAACCCTGAGCCGGAACATCGCCAACCTGGAAGCGTCGCTGGGGGTGAGGTTGTTTGACCGCGCACAGGATGGAGCGGTGGCTACGAAGTTTGGCAAGTTGATGATCGAGCGAGGCCAGGGGCTGATGCGCAGCGCCGCTGACCTGGAACGCGAAATCAAGCTACTCCAGGGCTTGGACATTGGCGAACTGCTGGTCGGCGCGGGGCCTTACCCCTTGGAGATATCGATAGGCCAGACCTTGGCTAGGCTGCTGGGAAAGCATCCCAGTTTGCGCATCGAAGTGGAAAGCCTGGATTGGCGCACTCTTCCCCAATCCGTGCTGGCGGGCAGGCTGGACATAGGCGTGATGGAGTTGACTCCCTTGGAGGATGACCCGAGGCTGCAAACCGAAAAGCTCCCGGCGCACCAAGGGGTGTTTTTCTGCCGGGCCGGGCATCCGCTGCTGGAAAAAGCCAAGCCTGCCGTCGAAGAAGTCTTCGCGTTTCCATTCGTGGGAACACGTTTGCCGCCTCGGATCGCCGCGGCATTCCTCCATATCATACCGGCCGGGCACATCGACAAAGCCACCGGCGATTTTGTGCCGCCGATCACCTTAAGCTCGATCCGCGCCGCCCGCGATGTCGTCCTGCACAATGACGCCATTTCCGCCGCGACTCGCGGCCAAATCGCCGACGAACTGGCCGGCGGCAGGCTCGCCGTGATCGACTTCCACCCGCCTTGGCTGACCAGCCAGTATGGCTTCGTCTACCTGCGTAACCGCAGCCTGTCGCCGGCCACCCTGGCTTTCATGGCAGAAATGCGGGCGGTGGAAGCGGACATCGCCGCCGCCGAGGCGGGTTTTTAACCGCCAGGACTTGCGCAACACGCGGGCGGGCAAGTCCTAGGGCATTTTCGGTTCGCGTTTACGGCGCAGGGGCGAATGCATTCGCCCCTGCGCTCGATATGAATGTCCTAGCCGGTTCAGAACGTCAACCTCACCCCCGCTTCCACGATATGCTCGGAGATGTAGGACTGGCCCAGCCGGGTTTCATAGCGGACGAATGCCGCGCCGCCATTGGGCAGGGCCGCGCTGACGGAGCCGCCCAGGTTGAAATAATCGCGGTCAGGCTGGCCGGTCTGGATGACGAAGCTGCCCAAGCCCGGTTTCGCGTCGGTCAAGCGCATCCCGATGGAGCGGTTGTCGTTCAAGTATTGATGCTCCCATTCAAAGCGCAGAGAAGGCGTGAGAACGCCGAATGGCAGGCTGATGGCATGGCTGATTTGCACACCCAGGTCATGCACCAAAGACTCGTTGTTTTGGCCGTTGACGGTCATCGCAAAGCCGCCGCCGCCCTGTTCCTGGTAGCCGTCGATGTGCATGTTGATATATTCCCAACGCATGAACGGGCTAATCAGCCATTCTTGCCAGTGGAACTCCTTGCCGCCGTTCAGCGCGAAACTGAACTGGTTGCTGCCGGGGTTGCCGCTGGTCTGGCCGATGAAACCGGCATAGGCATAGCGGCGGCTTAAGGAGTAATTGTTGCCCCCGTAATTCGCCAGCCAGTCCACGTAGAAATCCTCCGGCAAGTAATAACTGCCGTATAACGCCCCCATATAGGTGTCCGTCTCCGACTGCCCCGCGGACCGTGTGTAAGTGGTCGAGTTGTGGGTGTAGTTGAAGGCCACGCCCGCCACCAGTTGGTCGGTGAACCGGTAATCCGCGCCCAGCGTGACATTCTGGTTATTGAACTCGAAGCTGCGCGTCCACGGATTGCCGCCCAGATTGCCCATGTTGAAGCGGCTCTGGACGAAGATGCCCAGCCGGCTGTCACGGAAAGGTTCGTTGCCGTCGCCGGCGGCCCCGCCACGGGGGTTCATCCCCAAGGCCTGCGCCAGCTTGTCGGTAGGCAGTTGCACCCCGTTGAAGTTCATCGACAAGGGCGCGGTCCAGCCATGGCGCAAATTGAACAGCCGGGTAAAGGGGGCGTCCATGCGGGTGGTGCTGAAATTGATCGGGACGACCATTTGCCCAGGCGTCTGGTCGGGGGTCAGGGAGGCGATGGCCACTTTTTGTTGTGCCGGCGCCAGCCCCTGCAATTGCACGCAGCGGGTAAGCAAAATGGCGCTGGGCGAGCCGCAAGCCTCGTTCAAGGCCGCCGCGAAGCTCTTCTCGTTCGGCGTCAACAACGGATCGACCACGAGTTCGCCGGTGAACGGGACGAAGCTCCAAGGCAGCAAGCGTCCGCCGCCGCTGCCAAAATTGGTCCGCCCCTGGAGGTAGGCGTTTTCCGGCAGGGTCGGGTCGTAATACACGTTGAAGTCGCTGCTGATGCTGTTGAGTTCGCTGACGCCGCCGGGCAGGTTGAGGCGGCGGGTGTAGAGGGCCGCCCCCGGCGTCGTGTTGCCGTCGGCCAAGGCGAGCCGGTCGCCGTTGCTCAGGGTCACCGAACCCCAGGCAAAATTGTTGACCGTTCCCGATGCCCTAGGGCCATAGTCAACGCCGGCCAGTTGCATCACATGTTGCGCCGCCTGGCTAGGTTCGGGGCTGGTGAAGACCAAGTTCGACTGGCTGGTGTTCCACTGCGTGTTCTGCGTGCTGGCATTGTTGAAATTGCCGGTGACGGTGAAGGTGTCGCCCGCGCCTCCCTGCAAATAGCCGTTGGGGCCCACGCTCAGATTGTTGAACTGGCTGCTGGAGGGATCGGTGATGTAAGCGCCATTGTTGATGAAGTCGCCAGTGTAAACCGCCGCCGTCTCATGGACATTGATCGTGCCTTCGTTGGTGACATTGCCGAAGATCGTGCGGGTGCCTTCGCCACTGAGCGTCACGCTGCCTTGGTTGACGAGGTTGGCCGTCACCGTGCCGCCGGAATAGTTGAACGTTTTCTGGTTGACGATAGTCGATGCCTGCAAGCTGCCTCCCGACACATTCAACACACTGCCGTCGCCGCCGACGACAATTTGCGAGCCGACGGTGAGTTGCCCGCCGGACAAGGAGTAGGCGCCGCTACCCCCGGCGTTGAAACCCAGGTTTAGGGTTTGGGCAACGGTGTGGGTGCCGCCGGTCTGGGTGATGGCGCCATTGCCCAATCCTCCCACGATTTCCGAGGCGGCGGACAAGGACGCGCCGTTGCCTAGGCTGACCGCGCCGCTGCTGCCGGCCTCGGCCCCCACGATCAACTGGCCCGTCGTGTTGACCGACTGGTTGACCGCCAGGGTGCCGCCGTCAACTTGGATGGTGTTCTTAAGGTTGACCGTGTTGTCGAGGTTCAACGTGCCGCCGCCCAGCTTGACCAGCCCGCCGTTGCCGGTGATGCTGCCGGCAAAGCTGCTGTTGTCCGCCCGGTTGAAAACCAAGATCGCGTTGTCCACCACATCGCCCGCGAGGCTGCCGCCGTCGCCCACTTGCAAAACGCCCTGGTTGATCGTCGTGCCGCCGGTGTAGGTGTTGGCGTTGGCGAGGACGAGCCGGCCCGCGCCGGTTTTGGTCACCGAGCCGCTTCCCGACATCGCGCCGGCGTAGGTGCCGTCGTTGGCTTGGTCGAAGCTGACCTGGGCATTGTTGGCGATGTCGCCTTGCAGGCTGGCGGCATTGCCTTGCAGGACGCCGCCGGCCACCGTGGTGCCGCCGCTGTAAGTGTTGGTCCCGCTTAAGACCACCGTCCCCGCGCCAGTTTTGTCCAGGCCCGCCGACCCGCCTAGGTTGGCGCTCACCGTGCCGGCCCGCAGGTCGTAATTGTTGGCGGACACCAGATTGCCATTGGCGATGGCGCCGGACAGGAGTTGCACTTGCGCCAAATTGGCGCTGTGGTTGCCTAGGTCAACAGTGCCGCCATTGACCGCCAATTTGGAGGCATTGCCCAGCGCGTTGTCGTTGCCCAGCGCCAAGGTGCCGTTCAACACCGAAGTGGTGCCGCTGTAAGTGTTGGCCCCGGTGAGCGTGAGCGTGCCGGCGCCCAGCTTGTCCACCCCGCCGCTGCCGCTGATGGTGCCGGCGAAGCTGGCGGCATCCGCCCGGTTGAAGGCCAGGGTGCCGTTGTTCAGCACATTGCCGACGAGGCTGCCGCTGGCGCCGCCGTCGCCCACTTGCAAGATGCCGCCGTTGATGATGGTGCCGCCGCTGTAGGTGTTGGCATTGGCGAGGACGAGCCGGCCCGGGCCGGTCTTGACCACCGAGCCGGTCCCCGACATCGCGCCGGCGTAGGTGCCGTCGTTGGCTTGGTCGAAGCTGACCTGGGCATTGTTGGCGATGTTGCCTTGCAGGCTGGTGGCGTTGCCTTGCAGGATGCCGCCGCTGACCGTGGTGCCGCCGCTGTAGGTGTTGGCCCCGCTTAAGACCACCGTCCCCGCGCCAGTTTTGTCCAGGCCCGCCGACCCGCCCAAGTTGGCGCTCACCGTGCCGGCTTGCAAGTCGTAATTGCCGCCGGACACTAGGTTGCCGTCGATGATGCTGCCAGACAGGAGTTGCACTTGCGCCAAGTTGGCACTGTGGCCACCCAAGTCAAAAGTGCCGCCATCGACCGACAGCTTGGAGGCGACGGGCAAGCCGTTGTCGATGTCCATGGCCAAGCTGCCGCCCAACACCGAAGTGGTGCCGGTGTAAGTGTTCGCGCCGGAGAGTGTGAGTGTGCCGGCACCCAGCTTGGCCAGCCCGCCACTGCCGCTGATGGTGCCGGCAAAGTCGATGTCGTCAGCCCGGTTGAAGGCCAGGGTGCCGTTGTCCAGCACATTGCCCACGATGCTGCCGGTGGTGCCGCCATTGCCCACTTGCAGGACGCCGCCGTTGATGGTGGTGCCACCAGTGTAAGTGTTGGTCCCGCTTAAGATTGCGTTGCCGCCGTTTAGGGCCAAACCACCCGTGCCGTTGATGCTCCCGGCGAAGTCACCCGAGGCGTTGGTGAGCGTCAGCGTCTGCGCGCCCAAGTTCACCGCGCCGTTGCCGGACAGGGACTGGATGGACGCGCCCGCCGTCGTCGCCGCGATGTCAAAGACGCCGTTGTCCTCCACGTCGGCGGAGGCGGCGATGCTGCCTGCCCCGGCCAGCGCCAGGGTCGCCCCGGCGTTGATCGCCGTCGCGCCGGTGTACGTGTTGGTCCCGTCCAAGCTTGCGGTGCCGCCGGCCAGGGTCAAGCCGCCCGTGCCGTTGATGCTCCCGGCGAAATTGCCCG
>CAZOTR010000023.1:23137-27897 GCA_964582755.1 uncultured Methylococcaceae bacterium
CCGCCGGCCAGGGTCAAGCCGCCCGTGCCGTTGATGCTCCCGGCGAAATTGCCCGCAGCGTTGGTGAGTGTCAACGTCTGCGCCCCCAGGTTCACCGCGCCGTTGCCGGACAGGGACTGGATGGACGCGCCCGCCGTCGTCGCCGCGATGTCAAAGACGCCGTTGTCCTCCACGTCGGCGGAGGCGGCGATGCTGCCTGCCCCGGCCAGCGCCAGGGTCGCCCCGGCGTTGATCGCCGTCGCGCCGGTGTACGTGTTGGTCCCGTCCAAGCTTGCGGTGCCGCCGGCCAGGGTCAAGCCGCCCGTGCCGTTGATGCTCCCGGCGAAATTGCCCGAGGCGTTGGTGAGCCTCAGCGTCTGCGCGCCCAGGCTCACCGCGCCGCTGCCGGACAGGGATTGGATGGACGCGCCCTCCGCCGTGGCCGCAATGTCAAAGATGCCGTTGTCTGCCACGCCGGCGGAGGCGGCGATGCGGCCCGCGCCAGCCAGCGCCAGGGTCGCGCCGGGGTTGATCGTCGTGGTTCCCGTGTAAGTGTTGATGGCGGTCAGGGTGAGTTTGCCGATGCCCTGCTTGTTGAGGCCGCCCCCCGCGCCGCTGATGATCCCGGAGTAAGTGGTGTCGGCGTTGTTTTGGCCGACGCTCACCGTCGTGGCCCCCAGGTTCAAACTGCCCGCGCCTGCCAAACCGCCCAGCGTGGCGTTGATGCCCCCCACGTCCAAGCCGTTATTGACCGTGAGATTCACCGTGCTGTTTTGCAGGGCCATGGCGTGGCCCAGTTGCAAAACACCGGCGTTGACCGTGGTCGAGCCGCTAAAGCCATTGGCGCCGGTCAAGGTGAGCCTGCCGCCGCCGTCCTTGACCAAATTGCCCGTGCCGTACAGATTGCCGGCATACTCGCCATCAATGGCCGTGCCGGTCGCGGTGGCCGTGTCGGTTTGGTAAAACACGACCGTGCCGCTATTCAGCATGTTGCCCTGTAGGCTGCTTTTGTCGAGGGTGGTGGGCGGCGTGCTGCTGTCCAGCCAGGCATAACCGGCCAGGGTGGCGCCTGCGGCGACCGTGGTGCCTCCGCTGTAGGTGTTGGCGCCGGTGAGGGTCAAAGTCCCCAGTTCCTGGACCAGCTCGCCCGTGCCGCTGACGGCCCCGCCAAAAGACACCGCGTCCGAGCGGTTGAAGGCCAAAGTTCCGCTATTGATGACATTGCCGGCCAGGCTGCCGGCCGTCGCGCCGTCGCCAATCCTTAGCATGCCTACATCAATCTGGGTTTGGGCCAAGTTGTTGATGCCTGTCAGGGTGAGGCTGCCGGCCCCGGTTTTGACCAAGTTGCCGGCCGCTAAACTGTCAAAATAGATGTTCCCGCCATAGATTCCATCCGCAAGCTGGTTGAAGCGGACCGTGCCGGTGTTGGCGATATCTCGGTTGAGGCTGCCGCTGTCGCCCTCCAAGGTGCCGCCGCTGTTGACCGTCAGCGAGCCTGTGCCAAGCGCTGTGGCGCTGCCCGCCAGCAAAGTGCCGCCGTTGACCACCGTGCCGCCGGCATAGCTGTTATTGCCGGTCAGCGTCAACATCCCGCCGCCGTCATGGGTCAGGCTGCCGCTGCCGCTCAAATTGGCGGCGTAGGTGACATCATCGGCATGGTTGAACACCAAGGCGCCGTTGTTGACGATGTTCCCCGGCACGATGCTGTTTGAACCGCTGCCCAGATTCCCGCCTTCGCCGAATTGCAAGGTGCCGCCCGAGTTGATGGCCAGGCTGTTCAACGCGGCATTGTAGCCGTCCAACGTGAGCTTGCCGTCCAGGGTCACGCTGGCCAAATTCGCGTTGTTGCCGCGCAGGACCAATTGGCCGTTGGCGTTGACGGCCACGCTGGCAAGGTCGGGATTGTCCTGGTTGAGAATGACGTTGCCGGTGGCATTGACCAACAGGCCGGTGAAGCCGGAAACATTGCCATTGAGGGTGCCGCCGACCTCCAGGTTTCCAGACCCTTGCAGGATATTCCCGGAAAAGTTGCCGTCCTTGACCACCAGCGAGCCGGTGTTCAAGACCGTGCCGGAACCTTGCAGATTGTTGATCGTCACCGCGCCGGCCGGGCCGGCTTGAAAGTCCAGCGTCGCCCCGACATCGACCTGGGTCGTCGTCGCGGCGTTGGCAGAGCCGGTGAAGGCGCTCAAATTGCCGTTGACGCCCTGCACCGTGCCAGCCGCCACTTCCAGCGTGGCCGGGCCGAGGAGGGTGAACGGCGTAGTGGAGGACGGGTTGACGATTATCGTGCCGGTGTCGCCGCTTTGCCCAAAAATGATGGCGCTGTTCGCCCCGTAGGTGTGGCTGCCGGTCAGGGTCAAGGTTTGCCCCGCCGCCGAGAGTATGCTCGTGGTGTCGGAGGAGACGATGATGTCATTGGCAAGCGTGGTGTCGCCGGCGACATTTAAGCGCAATGTGCTGTGAGAATAAAAGTCGTTGTTGAAGGTGATGCCGCCCGTGCCCAAAGCGTCAATCTTGCCGGTTCCGTCGGCATGTGCCGCGACCAAAGTGCCTGCGTTGATGGTGGTGCCGCCTTGGTAAGCATTGGCGGCCGCCAAGGTGGCCAATCCCCCGGAACCGTAGTAATTGTCGTCGCTGGTCTTGACCAGTGTGGAGGCGCCATTGACATCGCCCAAACTGACGCCAATCGTTCCGGATCTGAGATTATACGTCGATGCCGCCAATCCCGCAGTGCCGGTAATATCGCCATTCACACATCCAGACAAATAATAACAACCGCCGGCGGTGACCGAACCCACCGTGAGATTGGCATTGCCTAAATCCAGCGAACTGGCGCCATAAAAGTAACTTGATCCGACCGACAGGTTTCGGTTGGCACTGCTATTGCCCAAGGCCGTGCTGCTCCCCGCCGTCAAGCTGCCTCCATTCACGTTGATATCGCCGGTGAAGCTGTTATTCCCCGACAAACTCACGATGCCGCTGGTGGTCAAGCCTGCCGGACTGCCAGTGCTGGCATTGGCCAGATTGGCGCCCACCGACCCCGTTTGCACGGTGTAGCCGGTGGCGTTTAACGAACCGTTGTCGAGGCTTGCGTTCGCCACGGCAACCGTATCCACGGCAAACCCGCGCCCGCCCAAATCCAGCGTGCCGCCTTGCACGCTCACTGAACCCGTCCCTAGCGTCGCGCTGCTGCCCAGCTTGAGCAGCCCGTCGCCGGTCTTGGCCAGGTTGCCCGCGCCGGTGATGGCTTGGTTAAAGGTGTCGCCATACTGCCCAGGAAGGGCGCCGATTTCGCTGGCGTTCTGGTTGAATTGCACGGTGGCGCCGGCCAAGGTGGCGATGCCAGTGTTCAGGTTGCCGACATTGCCCGCCAGTGTGCCGTTGTTGACGGTGATGCCGCCACTGCCGTAGGTGTTGCCGAGATTAGTCAGGGTAAGCGTTCCGCTCCCGGTTTTCGTCAGGCCATTGCCAATGGCAAGCGCGCCGGAATAGGTTGTGGAATCGCCGTTTTGGCCGACGGTCAGGCGGGTGGAGGCCACGTTTAAATTGCCAGTGCCCGCCAAGCCCCCGAGGAAGATATTGGCCTGCGCGTTCACATCCAGCAGGCCGCCGTTGAGGCTCACCGTGCTGCTTTGCAAGGCGTTATTGTTGGCCAGCACGACCGAGCCGCTGTTGATATTGGTGACACCGCGAAACGCCCCGGTATTGGTGGTCGCCACCGACAGCGCGCCCCCGCCGGCTTGGGTCAGCGTGCCAAACCCGCTGATAATCTGCCTGCCCAAGCTGACCGGGCCGGAACGGGCGAATTTTAGCTCGCCGCCGCTGTTCAGCACTATCGAATTGCCTTGGATGGCGCTGCCGTCGTCCACCAGCAGCGTGCCCGCGTTGATGGTGGTTCCCCCGCTATAGGTATTGGCGCCCGTCAACCTTAATGTCCCATCCCCGGCTTTGATCAGGCTGACGCCGCCGGTGATGGTTTTGCCGAAGGTGTCGCCATAGAGCCCTGCCGCAATGTCGGCGGCAGACTGGTTAAATTGCACATAGGCGCCGGACGTGCCGCCGATGTCGCTGTTGAGGCTGGCGGTATTGCCGGCCAGGATGCCGCCGTTGATTTGGATGGCCGGCGCCAGCGGCGTGCTGTTGGTGAAGCTGTTGTTGGCGTTGTCCAGGGTGAGCGTGCTGCCCCCGATTTTGCTGAAGACGCCGCCGACGGTGAGCTTGCCCGAATAAGTGGTGGGCGTGGTGTTTTGGCCCACCGTCAGGCTGTTGGCGCCCGTGTTCAAGTCGCCTGATCCGCCCAGGGTGCCTAGCGTGGCGTTGAAGCCATTCACGTCCAAGCCGTTGGCGGTGTTGATGTTGACTATGCTGCCTTGCAGCGCGGTGGCGTCGCCGAGTTTGAGGGTTCCACTATTGATGTTGGTCGTGCCGGTGAATGAACCGGTGTTGGCCGTGGTCAGCGTCAAGCTGCTTGCGCTCCCGCCGGCCTGGGTCAACGCGCCATAGCCGGAAAGGATGTTATTAAGCGTCACCCCCGTGCCGCTCAGGTCCACGGCGTCGGAACGGTTAAATTTCAACTCGCCGTAGTAGTACAATTGCACATTGCCGACAATGCTGCCGGAGGTTCCGCCGTCGCCGATTTGCAAAGTGCCGTAGTTGATTTGGGTGCCGCCGGTATAGCTGTTGGCGCCGGTCAGCGCCACCTGTCCATAGCCGTTATATCCGACGCCGCTGGAATAATTGACATCTTTGGTCAGGCTTGCGGCGTTGGCGCCATCCGC
>CAZOTR010000023.1:27997-30714 GCA_964582755.1 uncultured Methylococcaceae bacterium
GAGGCCGCCAGCGAGCCATTGGTAATAGTCCCATTTCCCCCGCCGCCCAAACTGACGTTGCCCGCAGAAAACGACCTGCCCCCCAAATCCAGGATGCCATTGGAGACATTGAGCGGGCCGGTCGAGCCGCTGCCCAAGGCCGTGTCGCTTCCCACCACCAGCTTGCCATCCTGGATTGTAGTGCCGCCTGAATAGGTATTGGCACCAGTCAAAATCAGCAACCCATCGCCCGACTTGGCCAGGCTTACGGTGCCGTTGATGGTTTTGCCAAAGGTATCGCCATAAAGCCCCGCCGCAATGTCGCTGGCATACTGGTTAAACTGTATCTGCCCACCGTTGCCGCCGATGTCGCTATTCAGGCTGCCGGTGTTGCCGGCCAAGGCGCCGCTGTTGATCAAAATGGCGGGGGCCGCGGATGTGCTGGGTCCGTAGCTATTGTTGACGTTGTCCAGGGTGAGCGTGTTGAAGCCAGCGTTTAGGGTGAAGACGCCGCCCACGGCGAGCCGATTGCTGTAGGTGCCGCCATTGCCGCCGGTGACGGTCAAATGGTTGCCCACGGTGAGATCGTGGGCATAGCCGCCAATGCCGCCGACGGTGAAATCGTGGAGCGAGCCGAGTTGGCCGCTGTAGCTGTCTAGCCCTTGCGTGATGGTGAGATTGTGTCCGCCCACATCCAAGTTTCCGCTGCCGGTCAAACCGCCCAGCTTGGCGTCTAGGCCGTTGACATTCAGGGCATTGTTGAAATCGAGTTTGACCGTGCTGTTTTGCAGCGCGCTGGCGTCGCCCAACTTGACTTGGCCGGCTTGAATCTCGGTCGTGCCGAAAAAATCCTTGGTGTTGCCTTGCAGGGTCAGCGTGCCGGAACCTTGCTTGACGAATTGGCTGATGGTGTTGCTTATCGTGCCGGAAAACGTGGTGTCGCTATTGTTTTGGCCGACCTGCAAGTAGTTTGACAGGGTGGGTCCGCTGCCATAGTCCATGGTGACTGTGCCGCTGCCCGACAAGCCGCCCAGCGTGGCGGCGCCATAGTCGTAGTGGCCGCAAAAACCGAAAGAACAGTAATATTCTTGCAAGTGGCCGGTCAATTGCAGGGTGCCGCCGGCTGCCACATTCACCGTGCTGTTCTCCAGCACCCGGTCATTGCCAATATCGGAATAATTCCCCAGTTGCAAAACGCCTAGGCGGATGTCGGTGGTGCCGCTAAATGTCTGCGCACCGTTTAGGTTAAGGGTTCCATTGCCTGCCTTGACCAGCATGCCGTTACCGCTTAACGCATTGGCGTAGCTGCCAAACGACTGTTGGTCGAAACGCAGCACGCCGTTTTGGCCGATGGCGATGTTGGCATTTAGGCTATCGATATTGCCCGCCAAGGTCCCGCCCTCGACGGCGATGCCGCCCGGCCCGTAAGTGTTGCCGCCGTTCGTCAGAACCTGCGTGCTAGTGCCGGTTTTGACCAGGCCGCCGCCCACGGTGAGGATGCCGGTGTAAGTCGATGCGCCGCCGTCTTTTCCCACGGCCAGCCGGTTGGCGCTGGCGTCCACTGTGCCGGCGCCGGCCAGGCCGCCGAGCTTGGCGTCCAAGCCGTTGACATTCAGTGTGGTGTTTTGCCTAAGGTAAACCAGGCTGTTTTGCAGCGCGTTGGCGTCGCCCAACTGTATCCCGCCCTGCTGGACCAGCGTCAGGCCGCTGAAGGTATTGGCCCCGCCCAGGGTGAGAATTCCCGCCCCTGTCTTGCCCAGGACGTCGGTCCCGGACAATAGGCCGGCATAGGTTCCGTCTGCGGTTTGGTTGAAAACCACGGCGGAATTGTCTGCGATATTGCCTTGCAGGGAAGCCGCATTGCCCAGCAAGCTGCCGCCGCTGACTGTCGTGCCGCCGTCATAGGCCTGGGCAGCGGGCAGGGCCAGTGTGCCTGGGCCTAATTTTAGCAAGCTGGCCGGGCCGGACACGGCACCGGCATAACTGCCATCCTGTTTCTGGTTGAAAATAAGCTTGGCGCCCGCCCCTGCCGCGGAAATATTTCCGCTAATATGCGCGTCGTAAGTGTCATCGCCAAGCTTGAGAACACTTGAAGCGCCCAGTGTCGCCGCGCCAAACGTGAGCGAGTCCAAGGCAATGACCGAACTATTATTGCCGATATTCAACAGCGCGCCGGCGGCGGCGGGTATCCCATGGTTGATTTGCGCCGCCCCGCCATTGGCGACATTCGCCGTGAGGGTGCCGGGGCCGGGAACGCCGTTGCTCCAGTTGCCAGGAACCAACCAGTCTGCGGTGGTTCCGGGCGGGGCTTGCCAATCCGTGGTGGCGGGATCTAGTGCCAAAGCCGACGCAGGCCCATAGAGGATGGCGCAGATTGCAACGGTTAAAGTTCGAGTATTGAGAGGATTGCCCAGCGGGCTGGGTGACGAAATATTTTTGCTAGTGCGCTTCATTATTTTCTCCGCTTTCTAAACAGGTATGCGTCAGTTAAATAATTAGTGCCAAGCCGCCTTGCTAGCGCCATGGGCCGCGCGGTCTTGGCGGCCCCGGCGTCCAAGGCAAGCGGTGGTCCCGGCCTATGACAGGGGAACCGAGGCTGTGGCGTTTGCGGACTGTCGCCAAACGGCTACAAGTGTGCGCTAGCTGTCGGCAAAGCGCAACGCAGGCCGCATCAATACGGCGGGTCCGCCGGCCCTTCGCATCCACACAGGCCCGCGCGCGGCGAATTCACCAGCGGG
>CAZOTR010000023.1:30814-34885 GCA_964582755.1 uncultured Methylococcaceae bacterium
TCATAAATTGCTTATGCGCCCCGACCTCCGCGCCATTGCCCATGTCTGGGAAATCTGTCTATGACCATTAAAAACCTTAAATTTTTAAAAATCAATTACTTGAGTTATAAAGCAAAAAATGAGCCGGATGCCCTCTTAGCTGGACCGATCTCCGTCGCCCACCCATTGCCATTCAGTTAAGCCGTCATCCCGGCATCTCAAAGCCGGCACGGCGGGGCTTTGAACAAAACTGAAAATTGCCGGGCCTTAGGCGGGAAAACTTGCGCCAAAGACCCGTATAATTAAACGGGCGGTTAAGCGTGATTGACCTGCCTGCCGGATTCGCGTCGGCTTGGCCGGTGGCTCGGCATGACAAATTGTTTATTTTGCATGAATTAAGGAGAAAACAGTGAACGAGAAAACGTCCAACACAGCACGGCGGATGTCCGCCAGGATCGCATACCCCCTATTGGGGCTGGGCATTGTGTTATTGAGCGCTTGCAGCGCGACGCAGAAGGCGCAAGTCACCCAGACCAGCGGCTTCTTGGGCGCGGACAGCGCCAAACTCAGCGTCGGCGGCAAAGAGCAGGTCGGCATGCGCTATGTCAACCCGGCGGCGAAATGGACGCAATACAAGAAGGTCCTGGTCGCGCCGGTGACCTTCTGGGGCGCGGACACGACCAAGGTTTCCGCCACCGACCAGCAGACCCTGGTGAACTATTTCCAGCAGCAGCTCAAGACGGAATTGGCGAAGAAATTCGAGGTCGTCGACCAGCCCGGCCCCGGCGTGCTGAAAATCGCCGCCGCCTTGACCGACGCCGAGGCGGCGACGCCCGGCCTGCGCAGCGTCTCGATGGTCGTTCCGCAGGCGCACATGATAGCCAACCTCAAATACTTGGCCACCGGCACCTTCCCCTTCGTCGGCGCGGCGCAGGCCGAAATGAAGATAACCGACGCGGCGAGCGGGGAGACGCTGGCGGCGGCGGTGGACAAGCAGCTAGGCGGCGGGTCGATGGCGGCGGGCTTCCAGTGGCAATGGGGCGACGCCGAAAACGCGATCAACGACTGGAGCAAGCGGCTGACGGAAAAGCTTGCGGCCTGGACTTCAGGAGCGGAAAAGCCCTGATTCTTGGCCGGAATGCTGGCGGCTTGGCCGCCAGCAAGGCTGTTCACAGGGGAGGGAGCAATGAATAAGCCAAAACATCAACGCAGTTTTGCTTTAATCGCCGCCGCCATCGCCTTGGCGGCGGCATCCTTTCCCGCCCAGGCGTGGCGGGCGGTCGGCGGGTATGGCCGGGGCGTCGCCGTCGGCCCGCGCGGCGGCGTGGCGGCGTGGAACCACGGCGCGGGCGTCGCCCGCGGCCCTTATGGCGGGGCGGCGGCGTGGAACCATCGCGGCTATTACGGCCATGTCTATCGCCCGCCGGTGGGCGTTTACGGCTACCACGGCGGCTATTATGGCTATTCCGGGGGCGCGGTGGCCGGGGCGGCGGTCGCCGGGCTGGCGGTCGGGGCCATGGCCGGGGCGGCGGTGGCCTCGTCCAATTCGGCCCCGTCCTCCACGACCGTCATCGTTCAGCAACCCGCCTATTCCGCGCAAATGCCGGTGGGCAGCCAAGTCACCGTGCTGCCCGGCAACTGCGGGAGCGCGGCAGTCCGGGGCGTCCAATACTACCAATGCGGCCCGAACTGGTTTAAGCCGTATTTCGGCAATTCCTCGGTTTACTACCGGGTGGTGAAAGCCCCGTATTGAAAGCGGCGGCGCGCTGGCGGCAAGGCATTTTCCCGGACACTCCATTAACATCCAACAATAGAGGCAAACAACCATGGTCCGCAACACGATGCGCTTTTCCATGGCCATGACCGCGGTCATGGCCGCTATGGCGGCAGCTTTGCCCCCTCCGGCCCATGCCTGGGCGGCCGCAGGCCCTAGGGGCGTCGCGGCCGGCGGGTATGGCGGCGGCGTCGCCTATGGCTCGCGCGGCGGCAGCGCCGCGTGGACCCGAGGCACCGCCGCAGTCACCGGCCCGCAAGGCAACACCGCCGCCTGGCACCGTCCCCCGCCGCCGGTTTACCACGGCGGCGGCTACTACCACGGCGGCTACTATGGCGGCGGCTACAGTTCTGGCCAAGTGGCCGGGGCGGCGGTCGCCGGCTTGGCCGTCGGGGCCATGGCCGGCGCGGCGGTGGCCAAATCGTCGCAGCCCTCCTCGACCACCGTGGTGGTGCAGGAATCCCCCGGCGCCTCGCAAATGCCCATCGGCACCCAGGTGACCGTGCTGCCCGGCAATTGCGGCAGCGCCACCGTGGGCGGCGTCGAATACTACAACTGCGGCCCGAACTGGTTTAAACCGTATTTCGGCAACTCCTCGGTGTATTACAAAGTGGTGGCCGCGCCTTATTAAAAAACGGATGGCATCCCGTCAAGGGATGTCACCTGTGGACATAGAGGCGCGGAAACATTTTCAAAAACAAACAGCGGTTTATTTCAAGGAGACAAACCATGCACGTCAAACAACACGCTTTTAAAGCCAGGAATAGCGCCATTTTGGCCGCCATCGCTTTTGCCCTGGCCGCGCAAGGCTGCGCCCACCGGGGGCAGGCCCCCGCCGCCGCGCCTGCCCCGGAGACGGCGCAAACGCCCGCGCAGCCTGCGGCGCAAGCGGCGGAGACACCCGCGCCGCCGCCCGTCGTCGAACAACCCGCCCTGGACCGGTTGAAGGCCATGAGCGACAAGCTCGCCGCCGCCAAGGCGTTCACCTACCGCGCGCGCAGCACGGTGGAACTGCCGGCCAAGACCGGGCAGTTCCTGACCCATTTCATCGAGTCCGAAGTCGCCCTGGAGCGGCCCAACAAGCTGCGCTCCAACGTGGCCGGCGAAGTGCCGAGCTTCCAGTTCTATTACGACGGCGCGAACATCTCGGCCCTGGACCCGCAAAAGAACTTCTACGCCACGGCGGCCGCGCCGGGGACGATAGACGAGATGCTGCCGTTCGTGATCGAGAAGGCCGGCATCGACTTCCCGGCGGCGGATTTGCTGTTCAGCAACCCTTATGCCGAGATGACCAAGAGCCTCAGCCATGCCATCGTGGTCGGCCCGGCCAAGGTGAACGGCGTGGCCTGCGAGCATTTCGCCTTCATGGGGCCTGCGGCCAACTGGGAAATCTGGATTGACGCCGGCGAGAGCGCGCTGCCGCGCCGGATGGCGGTGACTTACAAGACGGTCGAAAATCTCCCGCGCTTCCAGGTTGAATTCTTCGACTGGAACCTCAAGCCCAAGGCGAACCCTGCGCAGTTCGTGTTCAAGAAGCCGGCGGGGGCCAAGCCAATCGAGTTTGGCGCCAGGGCCGGCCAGCCGGCCCAATGACGCGGCCCCGGCCATGCGTTTGGCGTCCCTTGCCATCGCTTTACCAACCCTTTCTAAGAGGTAAGTTTTATGCGGTTCACACTCCCATTGCGGGCCTTCATGGCCCTGGCGCTGGTCTTGCTGGCCAGCGGCTGCGCCAAGACCAATGTCAGGACGACCAATGAAATCGCCTACACCGGCCTGCCCAGGCCGGAAAAGGTGCTGATTTACAATTTCGCCGCCAACGCCGAGGACGTCAAGCAAAACGCCAGCATCTTCGCCAAAATGAGCCGGGGCGCGGACAGCGGCAGCCAGACCGCCGAGGAAATCCAAATCGGCCGCGAAGTGTCCGACGCGCTGGCCACCGAGTTGACGGTGAAAATAGCCGCCCTGGGCTTGAACGCCTTGCGCGCCATGCCCAGCTCGTCAATCACGCCGGGGTCGGTCTTGGTCACCGGCCAGTTCGTCAAAATCGACGAGGGCAACCGCCTGCGCCGCAATCTCATCGGCTTCGGCGCCGGCCAATCCTCGGTGGACGCCGCCGTCAGCGTGCTGACGCCGGGCAACGCCGGGCTTGAGGAAATCATCGCCTTCGACGCCCATGCCGACAGCGGCAGCATGCCGGGCGCGGCGGTGATGGGGCCGGCCGGCGCGGCGGCGGGGGCCGGCACGGCGGCGGTTTTGGCGACCAACGCGGCGGTGAGCGGCGTGAAGAGCTACAAATCGTCCTCCGCGCAGCAGGCGAA
>CAZOTR010000023.1:34985-37950 GCA_964582755.1 uncultured Methylococcaceae bacterium
CATATGAAAACGGGCTAACCGCTCAATCCTCGTCCATCTCCGCATAACGCTGCGCCAAATAATCGATCAACGCACGGACCGAGGGCAGCAGCCCCCGCCGGGACGGAAACACCGCATGGATGATTTCCCGCCGGGGCGACCACTCGGGCAGCAGCCTGAGCAACGACCCCGCAGCCACTAACTCGCGCACCATCAACACCGGCAGTTGCACGACGCCGATGCCGGCTAGGGCCGCATCCCGCAGCGTGGCCATGTCGGTCGTCACAAAGCGCGGCGTGTGGCGGACCGTGGCCTGCGTGCCGTCCGGCCCGTGCAGCGCCCAGCGATGGGCTTGTTGCGGCGTCCCCAGGCCCAGGCTGGGCCAGCCGGCCAGCCCGGCCGGCGCGGCCGGCAGGCCGAAGCGCTGGACCAGCGCGGGGCTGGCCACCAGGCACTGACTGCGCTCGGCCAACACGCGCATGGCCAAATCGCTATCCTGCAATGGCGGCGGCCGCACGCGAATCGCCACATCCACCGCTTCGCTGACCAAATCGACGCGCCGGTTGGTCGCCTCCAGATGCACCGTGACCTGCGGATAACGCGCCATGAAGCCGGCCAGCATCGCGCCTACATGCACATGCAGCAGCGCCACCGGGCAGGTGACGCGGACCACGCCCCTGGGTTCGGCGCGCAGCGCGTCTATGGCCTCTTGCGCCGCCTCGGCCTCGACCAGCATGGCTTTGCAATGTTCGTAATAAACGCGCCCGATTTCGGTCACGGCGAAATGGCGCGTCGAACGTTGGATCAAGCGCGCGCCCAGCCGTTCTTCCAGCAAGGCAATGCGGCGGCTGAGTTTTGATTTCGGTAGCCCCAACGCCCGGCCCGCCGGGGCGAAGCCGCCGTGTTCCACGGCTTGGGCATAGTAGTAAAGATCGTTCAGGTCTTGCATGGAGGCCTTGCCAGCAGCGTTCAAAAAATAGGACTCTGCGACGCACAATAGCAGACTACACGAAGCATCGTTCCTAAAATATCATCTCTCCCGCGTTCAAACCGTTTGCATTAGGAGATCGACATGAAAAAAGTCCTTGGTGTTTACAGCGCCCCCCGGTCCCACTGGGTGGGCGACGGCTTCCCGGTGCGCTCCTTGTTCTCTTACCAGAGCCACGGCCAGCCGCTCAGTCCCTTCCTGCTACTCGACTACGCCGGCCCCGCCGACTTCACGCCGGCCGGCCGGCCACGGGGGGTCGGCCAGCACCCGCACCGCGGCTTCGAGACCGTCACCCTCGTCTACCAAGGCGAGGTGGCCCACCGCGACTCGACGGGCCAAGGCGGCGTCATCGGCCCCGGCGACGTGCAATGGATGACGGCGGGGGCGGGCATCCTGCATGAGGAATTCCACTCCGAGGCGTTCACGCAAGCGGGCGGCACGCTGGAAATGGCGCAGTTGTGGGTGAACCTGCCAGCCAAGGACAAGAGGGCCGCGCCTGCCTACCAGGCCATCCTGGCCCAGGACATCCCGACGGTGGCGCTGCCCGGCAATGCCGGCACGCTGCGCGTGATCGCGGGCGAGTATCGCGGCCAGGCCGGCCCGGCGCGGACATTCACTCCCATGCAAGTCTGGGATTTGCGCTTGGCGCAAGGCGGCGCCAGCGACTTGGCCTTGCCCGAGGGATGGAGCGCGGCGCTGGCCGTGCTGCACGGCAGCGTCACGCTGAACGGCGGCACGGCGGTCGGTGTGGCGCAACTGGCCGTGCTGGACAGTGCCGGCCAAGGCGTTGCCGTCGAGGCTGACAACGATGCCGTCGTGTTGCTGTTGAGCGGCGAACCGATAGACGAACCCATCGTGGGCTATGGCCCGTTTGTGATGAATAGCCAGGAGGAAATCGCGCAGGCCATTGCCGATTTCAACAATGGCCGCTTCGGCCAAATGACGAACTAGTTTCCGTCCCGCCGCCTCCGGGCGGCTGGACATTCACCGGCGCCCAGGCGCCCCCAACCTCCAGAAAAGGAGCCAATCATGAGCAAACCCTACAACCGTCTCGACAAGAACAACGCTGC
This sequence comes from uncultured Methylococcaceae bacterium, assembly GCA_964582755.1. Lineage (GTDB taxonomy): Bacteria > Pseudomonadota > Gammaproteobacteria > Methylococcales > Methylococcaceae > Methylumidiphilus. Next base: position 37,023 of record CAZOTR010000023.1, read on the forward strand.
CGTGCTGCTGGTAGACCACCAGACCGGCCTGCTGTCTCTGGTCCGCGACATCGACCCGGACAAGTTCAAAAACAACGTCCTCGCCTTGGCCGATTTGGCGAAATATTTCAATCTGCCGACGGTCCTCACCACCAGCTTCGAGAATGGCCCCAACGGCCCCCTCGTGCCTGAGCTAAAGGAAGCCTTCCCCGACGCGCCGTACATCGCCCGGCCGGGGCAGATCAACGCCTGGGACAACGAAGATTTCGTCCGGGCGGTCAAGGCCACCGGCAAGCGGCAACTCATCATCGCCGGCGTGGTCACCGAGGTCTGCGTGGCTTTCCCGGCCTTGTCGGCGCTGGAGGAAGGCTATGAGGTGTTCGTCGTGGCCGACGCATCCGGCACCTTCAACGAAATCACGCGGCATTCCGCCTGGAACCGCATGTCGGCGGCGGGCGCCCAGTTGATGACGTGGTTCGGGGTCGCCTGCGAGCTGCACCGTGACTGGCGCAACGACATCGAAGGTCTGGGCGCGTTGTTCTCGAACCACATCCCCGACTACCGCAATTTGATCACCAGCCACACCACTCTCAAGAGTGGAACATAAGCGGCGTCCGCTTGCCTTCTCATTGTGATTGCCTCGGTCTTGGCCATGGCGGATGCCTCCGGAGGTTGCGGCCGACCACCCGGCCACGCCATGGCACCACCCCAAAGCGGGCATTACCACTTATAACCCGAGTTCGGGATACGCGATGTAGGCCGGAATAAGCCCGCCCACAGCGGTGTCGGCCCTTGTTGCGGCGTTGCGGCGGGCGTTTCCGGCAATTCGGCCTTGATGGAGCCAGCAAGCAAGCCGGAAACGCTGCGCCAAACGTCACGTTAAACCGGCAAAACCCGTATGGCGCGGCTTATCCCGGCCTACCTTATCCCGAACTTAGGTTACTCCGTA
>CAZOTR010000024.1:0-16025 GCA_964582755.1 uncultured Methylococcaceae bacterium
CGCGAGGGCGGCCGCACCGTCGGCGCCGGCGTGGTTTCCAAGGTAATCGAGTAAGCAAGCAAGCGCCGGGATTCGCTTTAGGCGCACATTCCGGCGCTGTTTAAGTTTCAAAGCACAGGTCAGTAGCTCAATTGGTAGAGCAGCGGTCTCCAAAACCGCAGGTTGGGGGTTCGAGCCCCTCCTGGCCTGCCACCTCTTCGTGGCTAAGGCTTCACGGGCCTTATCAATGTCTTCCAAGAAAATAATCAATATGACAGCACAAGCAGCAGAACCGAGTGGGTCGGCGTTCGATACAGCGAAACTGGTGCTGGCGATAATTCTGTTGATTGCGGGAATAACAGGCTTTTACTATTTCGCGTCGTACGCTTTGGTCTACCGGGTCTTAGGGATCTTGGTGATTGCCTCTGCTTCCGTCGGCTTGGTGTTTAAGACCGCCATCGGCGAGAAAGTTTGGGGTTTTATCAAGGAATCGAAGACAGAAGTCAGAAAGGTAATCTGGCCCACGCGCCAAGAAACCATGCAGGCGACCATGCTGGTAGTGGCGTTGGTCTTCATCGTCGGGTTGCTACTCTGGCTGATGGATATGTTCCTGTTCTGGGGCGTTGGCATCCTGACTGGGCAGAAGGTGTGAGATGGCGTTACGTTGGTATGTCATTCACGCTTACTCAAATTACGAGAATCAGGTTAAGAAAGCCCTTGAAGAGAGGGTTAAACGTGCCGGTTTGGAGCATTATTTCGGCAAGGTGTTAGTGCCCACGGAAGAAGTCGTGGAGATGCGCCAAGGCCAGCAAAGAAAAAGCGAAAGGAAATTTTTTCCAGGGTATGTCTTGGTTCAGATGGAACTGAATGACGAAACTTGGCATCTGGTTAAGGAAGTGCCTCGTGTGCTGGGTTTTATCGGTGGCACGTCCGACCGTCCCGCGCCGATAACCGAGGCAGAAGCCGATGCGATTTTGAATCGGGTGGAAGCCGGCGTCAATAAGCCGCGGCCAAAGATTTTGTTTGAAGTCGGCGAAGTGGTTAGGGTCGTCGAAGGCCCCTTCAAAGACTTCAACGGCGTGGTTGAGGAAGTCAACTACGAAAAAAGCAAGCTTAGGGTTTCAGTACTCATTTTCGGTCGTCCCACGCCCGTGGAACTCGATTTCGGCCAAGTCGAAAAAGCTTGATTCAGCGCTTGGCCCGGCTTAGGCTGGGTCGATGCTGTTATCGTCAACGGGGAGCTTGAGGTTTTTGCCTTAGGCGTTTAACCCACTGGAGTTTTCAATGGCAAAAAAAATCACTGGATATATTAAGTTACAGGTAAAAGCAGGCGAGGCCAATCCCAGTCCTCCGATTGGTCCGGCTTTGGGCCAGCGCGGTGTGAATATCATGGAGTTTTGCAAAGCCTTCAATGCGCAAACCCAGAGTGTTGAAAAGGGCATGCCCTTGCCGGTTGTCATTACTGTTTATAGTGACCGCAGCTTTACCTTCATTACCAAGACCCCGCCAGCCACTTTCCTGTTAAAAAAGGCGGTCGGCTTGAAGAGTGGAAGTCCCAATCCCAACACCAACAAGGTAGGCAAAGTCAATCGCGATCAGTTGGCCGAAATCGCCAAGGCTAAATTGCCCGATCTGACGGCGGCGGATTTGGACGCGGCTATCCGCACCATCGCGGGAAGCGCCCGCAGCATGGGTCTGGATGTGGAGGGTTTGTGATGGCAAAGTTAAGCAAAAGAGCAAAAGCGATCAGAGAACTGGTCGATACCACCAAGGTTTATCAGGCCGAAGAAGCCTTTGGCTTGCTGAAGTCCTTGCCGAAGGTGAAGTTTGTCGAATCAATCGATGTGGCGGTGAACTTGGGTGTTGACCCTAGAAAGTCCGACCAAGCCGTCCGCGGTGCCACTGTGCTGCCTAAGGGAACCGGCAAGTCGGTTCGCGTGGCCGTTTTCACCCAGGGTCCCAATGCCGAAGCCGCCAAGGCGGCGGGGGCGGAGATTGTCGGCATGGATGATCTGGCTGCGGAAATCAAGGCCGGCAATCTCAATTTCGACGTGGTTATCGCATCCCCCGACGCCATGCGCGTAGTCGGCCAGTTGGGCCAGATTCTGGGTCCGCGTGGCTTGATGCCGAACCCGAAAGTCGGCACGGTGACCCCCGATGTGGCGACTGCGGTGAAAAACGCCAAGGCAGGTCAAGTGCGCTACCGCACGGACAAGAAGGGCATTATCCACTGCACCATCGGCAAGGCCAGCTTTGAAGACAGCGCCTTGAAAGAAAACCTGGAAGCCCTGCTGGCCGACTTGAAGAAACTCAAGCCCAGCACTTCCAAGGGCATTTATGTGAAGAAGATCACCGTATCGTCCACGATGGGGCCGGGCCTCGCCGTAGACCAGGCTAGTTTGGCCGCTTAAGGAAATATCTCCCGGCCCTAGGGCCGGGAATGGATTGAAACAAACGCAAAGACTTTGGGTTGCCGGTTTTGGCCGGTGACCGTCAAAGACCGCAGGCGGGCCACAAGGCACTTAATCATCAGCCTGCGCAGACGGTGTACTGTAGCCATCATTGGCGAAAGGAGCCGCACACTTAGGTCTCCGGGTAAACCGGAGGTTTTATTGGCTCTGGGTGGTTCCCAAACTATTCAGACAAGCTGCCGGAGGTAAAGCGTGGCGCTTAGATTAGATGACAAAAAAGCAGTCGTCGCCGAAGTCGCCGCTATTGCCGCTCAAGCACATTCCGCGGTCGCCGCGGAATATCGTGGACTGACAGTTTCCCAGCTCACCAACCTTCGCAAGCAAGCGCGCGCATCCGGGGTTTATCTCCGGGTCATCAAGAACACCTTGGCGCGCAAGGCTGTGGAAGGGACCGAATTTGCCTGCATGCAGGACGGTTTGGTGGGGCCTCTCATTCTGGCTTTCTCCTTGGAAGATCCGGGTGCGGCTGCGCGTATCATTAGCGCATTCGCCAAGGAAAAGGAAAACGACAAACTGGTGCCCAAATTGGTCGCCGTTGGCGGAAAGCTGTATGGGGCGTCCGAACTGGAAAGACTGTCGAAACTGCCCACCCGCGATCAGGCCATTGGCATCCTCATGGGTACCATGAAAGCCCCGATCGAAAAGTTCGTCCGAACTTTGGCGGAACCCCACGCGAAGCTTGCGCGCACAGTGGCTGCTATTCGCGACCAGAAACAGGCCGCTTGAACGGCTTTGCACAACAGATTAACTGGAGTTACAAATGGCTGTATCTAAAGATGATATCTTGGAAGCAATTTCCAATATGACCGTAATGGAAGTGGTCGAACTGATTTCCGCGATGGAAGAGAAGTTCGGCGTTTCCGCCGCCGCCGCCGTGGCGGTTGCCGCGCCTGCCGCCGGCCCCGCCGCAGTGGTCGAGGAGCAGACCGAGTTCGACGTGATCCTGGCCAACTTTGGCGCCAACAAGGTTGGCGTGATCAAGGTCATCCGCGAAATCACCGGCTTGGGCCTGAAAGAAGCCAAGGATTTGGTTGAAGGCGCTCCCGCCACCGTGAAGGAAGCCGTCAGCAAGGCCGATGCGGACAGCATCAAGAAGAAGCTGGAAGAAGCCGGCGCCGCAGTAACCATCAAATAAGTTTTGGTTTGCCGAGGCGTTTAAGGTCCACGAGGCTGGCAGCGATATGCTGCCGGCCTTTTGGCGTTAGCCACTAGACAATTCAGGCGGATTTTTCCGCCAGCCCTAATACAGTCGCCCCAAGCGAAGCATGTAGCCAACTAGGCTGAAATGCCTCTGTCTTCACCGAAGTAGGCCGCGCAGACAACCTGCTTCCAAGGGAGACGCCCGCAGTTATTGAGTCCAGCAAATATATAGGTAAGGAACCAACATGGCATATTCTTTTACCGAGAAAAAACGCATTCGCAAAAGTTTTGGCAAACGCCGGGACGTGCTCGAAGTGCCGTATCTATTGGCAACCCAGGTCGATTCCTATAAGAGGTTTTTACAGGCCGAAACCGCCCACGCCCGCCGCTTGGACGAGGGCTTGCATGCCGCTTTGAAGTCGGTGTTTCCCATCGACAGCCATTCCGGGCTGGCGGTGCTGGAGTATGTCAGCTACCGGTTGGGCGAGCCGACTTTCGATGTCAAGGAATGCCAGCAACGCGGCACGACCTATGCGGCCCCCTTGCGCGTCCTTGTGCGCTTGGTGATTTACGACAAGGAGGCGCCGGCGGGTTCGAAAGTGGTCAAGGATATCAAGGAGCAGGAGATTTACATGGGCGAGATACCGCTCATGACCGACACCGGCACTTTCGTCATCAACGGAACGGAGCGGGTCATCGTGTCCCAGTTGCACCGCTCGCCGGGCGTGTTCTTCGACCATGACCGTGGCAAGACCCACTCCTCGGGGAAACTGTTGTTCAATGCCCGCATCATCCCTTATCGCGGTTCTTGGCTGGACTTTGAGTTCGACCATAAGGATTGCGTCTATGTGCGCATCGACCGCCGTAGGAAACTGCCTTCCACAGTTTTGTTGCGCGGTTTGGGTTACGACAACGAAACCATCATCAAGCTGTTCTTTGAAACCAACAATTATACCTTCGCCAACGGGGAGATTCTGCTGGAGTTGATCCCGGAGCGTCTGCGCGGCGATATCGCCAGTTTCGATATCAAGGTGGAGGGCAAGGTAATCGTCGAAAAAGGCCATCGCATCACGGCCCGGCATATCCGCCAGATCGAAAAGGCAGGCATTACCAGCATGGAAGTGCCGCGTGACTATCTGCACGGCAAGATTCTGGCGCACAATGTCATCGACTCCACCTCGGGCGAGTTGATCGCCAAGGTGAATGACGAGATCACCGACGACCTCATCAGCAAGATGGTGGCGGCGGGGATTGCCAGCGTTGAATGCCTGTTCGTCAATGACCTGGACCGGGGGCCGTACATTTCCAACGCGATGCGCATCGACACCACGGAAACCCAGTTGGATGCGCTGGTCGAAATCTACCGCATGATGCGCCCCGGCGAGCCGCCGACGAAAGAGGCGGCGCAGGCTTTGTTTGAAAACCTGTTCTTCACGCCCGACCGTTACGACTTGTCGGCGGTGGGCCGGATGAAGTTCAACCGCCGCCTGGGGCGCACCGAAATCTATGGTTCGGGCGTGTTGTCGAAAGAAGACATCATCGACGTGCTGCGTGAACTTATCAACATCCGCAACGGCAACGGCCAGGTCGATGACATCGACCACTTGGGCAACCGCCGTGTGCGTTCGGTGGGCGAAATGGTGGAAAACCAGTTCCGCCTGGGGCTGGTGCGCGTCGAGCGCGCGGTGAAGGAGCGTCTGACTTTGGCGGACTCCGAAGGGCTGATGCCGCAGGAGATCATCAACGCCAAGCCGGTGGCGGCTTCCATCAAGGAATTCTTCGGCTCCAGCCAGTTGTCGCAGTTCATGGACCAGAGCAACCCGCTGTCGGAAATCACCCACAAGCGCCGCGTCTCGGCGTTGGGGCCGGGCGGTCTGGCGCGTGAACGCGCTGGTTTTGAGGTGCGCGACGTGCATACCACCCATTATGGCCGCGTCTGCCCGATTGAAACGCCGGAAGGCCCGAACATCGGCTTGATCAACTCGCTGTCGGTCTATGCCCGCACCAACGAATATGGCTTTTTGGAAACCCCGTACCGCAAGGTGGTGGACAATTATGTCACCGACGAGATCGAGTATTTGTCGGCCATCGAAGAAGGCAAGTATCACATCGCCCAGGCCAGCGCCGCCGTGGATGAAAACGGCAAGTTGAAGGACGACCTCGTCTCCTGCCGTTACAAGGACGAGTTCACCCTGGCTTCGCCGGAGAAGATCAACTTCATGGACGTTTCGTCCAAGCAGATCGTCTCCGTCGCAGCCGCGCTGATTCCGTTCCTGGAGCACGATGACGCCAACCGCGCCTTGATGGGCTCCAACATGCAGCGCCAGGCCGTGCCCACTTTGCGCACGGAAAAACCGCTGGTCGGCACCGGCATCGAGCGCATCGTGGCGAAGGATTCCGGCGTGGCGGTGGTGGCCCGCCGTGGCGGCCTGATTGAGTCGGTGGATGCCGGCCGCATCGTAGTGCGCGTCAACGACGACGAGACCGAGGCCGGCATCCCCGGCGTGGACATTTACAACCTGACCAAGTACACCCGTTCCAACCAGAACACTTGCATCAACCAGCGCCCGCTGGTCAAGCCGGGCGACCGGGTTGCCAAGCAAGACATCCTGGCCGACGGCCCGTCCACCGACATGGGCGAGCTGGCCTTGGGGCAGAATCTGCTGGTGGCGTTCATGCCGTGGAATGGCTACAACTTCGAGGACTCCATCCTGATTTCGGAGCGCGTGGTGCAGGACGACCGCTTCACGACGATTCATATCGAGGAAAAGACTTGCGTCGCCCGCGACACCAAGCTGGGGCCGGAAGAAATCACCGGCGACATTCCCAACGTCGGCGAGGCCGCGCTGGCGAAGCTGGACGAGTCGGGCATCGTCTACATTGGCGCCGAGGTGAAGGCGGGCGACATCCTGGTCGGCAAGGTCACGCCCAAGGGCGAGACCCAGTTGACGCCGGAGGAAAAATTGCTGCGGGCGATTTTCGGCGAGAAGGCGTCCGATGTGAAAGACACTTCGCTGCGTGTGCCTTCCGGCATGGACGGCACGGTCATCGACGTGCAGGTGTTCACCCGCGACGGCGTGAAGAAGGACGAGCGCGCCAAGCAGATCGAGCAGGCGCAGATCGAACAGGTCAAAAAAGACTTGAACGACCAGTTGCGCATCATCGAGAAGGACATCTTCGACCGCGTGGAACAATTGCTCTTGGGCAAGGTTTCCGAATCCGGGCCGGCCGGCCTGCGCTCGGGCAAAGTCATCGAAAAGGCTTACCTGGACGGCTTGAAGCCCTCGCAGTGGCTGGAAATCCGCTTGCAGGACGAGGAAACCAATGTGCAGTTGGAGGCCGTGGCCGGGCAGATCCAGCAGCAGCGCGAGGAGATGAACCACCGCTTGGAGGAAAAGAAGCGGAAAATCGCCATGGGCGACGACCTCGCCCCCGGCGTGTTGAAGATGGTCAAGGTCTACTTGGCGGTCAAGCGCCGCATCCAGCCGGGCGACAAGATGGCCGGCCGCCACGGCAACAAGGGCGTCATCTCGCAGATCGTGCCGGTCGAGGACATGCCTTACGCCGCCGACGGCACCCCGATGGACATCGTGCTAAACCCGCTGGGCGTGCCTTCCCGCATGAACGTGGGCCAGATTTTGGAAACCCACCTCGGCTGGGCGGCGAAGGGGTTGGGCATCAAGATCGGCAGGATGCTGGATGCCCAGGCGAAGATCCAGGAGATCCGCAGCTTCCTCGGGCAAATCTACAACGGCGAGGGCAAGCGCGAGGATCTGGACAGTTTCACCGACGCCGAAATTGTCGAGCTGGCCAGCAATCTGCGGCGCGGCGTGCCGATGGCGACGCCAGTGTTCGACGGCGCGACCGAGGAGGACATCAAGGAGATGCTGAGGTTGGCGGATTTGCCGGGATCGGGGCAGACCCGGCTGTTCGACGGGCGCACCGGGGACCACTTCGAGCGCGATGTCACGGTGGGCTACATGTACATGCTGAAGCTGAACCACTTGGTCGATGACAAGATGCATGCCCGCTCCACCGGCCCGTACAGCCTGGTGACCCAGCAGCCCTTGGGCGGCAAGGCGCAGTTTGGTGGCCAGCGCTTCGGCGAAATGGAAGTCTGGGCGCTGGAGGCTTACGGCGCGGCCTACACTTTGCAGGAGATGCTGACGGTCAAGTCGGACGACGTCAACGGCCGCACCAAGATGTACAAGAACATCGTGGACGGCGACCACCGGATGGAGGCCGCGATGCCCGAGTCGTTCAATGTGTTGATCAAGGAAATCCGCTCCTTGGCGATCAATATCGAGTTGGAGCAGGAGTAGGGGCGGTTTCCAATCCCGCCCCCACGGCACCGCCCGTGCAGCAGCCAGTGTGATTATTTAGGAGACGAGTCCCGTGAAAGATTTGATTAACTTTTTGAAGCGCCAGAGCCAGACCGAAGAGTTTGACGGCATTCGCATCAGCCTGGCCTCGCCCGACATGATCCGTTCATGGTCGTATGGCGAGGTCAAGAAACCGGAAACCATCAACTACCGCACCTTCAAGCCGGAGCGCGACGGCTTGTTCTGCGCCAAGATCTTCGGGCCGGTCAGCGATTACGAGTGCCTGTGCGGCAAGTACAAGCGCTTGAAGCACCGGGGTGTGATCTGCGAGAAATGCGGCGTCGAGGTGACCTTGTCCAAGGTGCGGCGCGAGCGCATGGGCCACATCGAGCTGGCCAGCCCGGTCGCGCACATTTGGTTCCTGAAGTCGCTGCCGTCGCGGATTGCCTTGCTGCTCGACATGACCCTGCGCGAGATCGAGCGCGTCCTGTATTTTGAATCCTTCGTGGTGATCGATCCGGGCATGACCCCGTTCCAGCGCAGCGCGCTGATGACCGAGGAAGAATTCCAGGATGCCACCGCGCAATATGGCGACGAGTTCACCGCCAAGATGGGGGCCGAGGCGATCCGCGAATTGTTGAAGACCATGGATCTCCATGCCGAGGTGCAGCGTCTGCGCGAGGAGATCGACGGCACCAATTCCGAAACCAAGATCAAGAAGCACACCAAGCGCTTGAAGGCCATCGAGTCGCTGATCGTCTCCAACAACCGCCCGGAGTGGATGATCCTCACCGTGCTGCCGGTGCTGCCGCCCGAATTGCGGCCTTTGGTGCCGCTGGACGGGGGGCGCTTTGCCACCTCCGACCTGAACGATCTTTACCGCCGCGTCATCAACCGCAACAACCGGCTCAAGCGGCTGTTGGATCTGAGCGCGCCGGACATCATCGTGCGCAACGAAAAGCGTATGTTGCAGGAGGCGGTGGACGCGCTGCTCGACAATGGCCGCCGTGGCCGGGCCATCACCGGCTCGAACAAGCGCCCGTTGAAATCCCTGGCCGACATGATTAAAGGCAAGCAGGGCCGCTTCCGCCAGAACCTTTTGGGCAAGCGCGTGGACTATTCGGGCCGTTCGGTCATCGTGGTAGGCCCGACGCTGAAACTGCACCAGTGCGGCTTGCCAAAGAAAATGGCCTTGGAATTGTTCAAGCCGTTCATTTTCAGCAAGCTCCAGTTCCGTGGATTGGCCACCACGATCAAGGCGGCGAAGAAGATGGTCGAGCGCGAAAGCGCCGAGGTCTGGGACATCCTCGACGAGGTGATCCGCGAACACCCGGTCATGCTGAACCGCGCGCCGACGTTGCACCGCCTAGGCATCCAGGCGTTCGAGCCGACCCTGGTGGAAGGCAAGGCAATCCAGTTGCATCCTTTGGTCTGCACCGCGTTCAACGCCGACTTCGACGGCGACCAGATGGCCGTGCATGTGCCGTTGTCGCTGGAGGCGCAGTTGGAGGCGCGCACCCTGATGATGGCGACCAACAATATTTTGTCGCCCGCCAACGGCGAGCCGATCATCAACCCGACGCAGGACGTGGTGCTGGGCCTGTATTACATGAGCCGTGAGCGCGTCGGCGCGAAAGGCGAGGGGATGGTTTTCTCCGACACCGACGAGGTGTTCCGCGCCTACCAGAACAAGCAACTGGATTTGCAGGCCAAGGTCACGGTGCGCATCCGCGAGGTGTTGCTGGACGAAAACGGCGAGAAAACCGCGCCGGTGATCCGGCGTGTGCAGACCACCGGCGGACGGGCGCTGATTTCAACGATCCTGCCGGACGGCATGGGCTTCGATATGGTCAACCAGGACATGACCAAGAAGGCAATCTCCCGCCTCATCAACCATTGCTACCGCACCCTGGGCGTGAAGAACTCGGTGGTGTTCGCCGACCAGTTGATGTACATGGGCTTCACCTACGCCACGCGCGCCGGGGTTTCCATCGGCTTCGAGGACATGGTCGTGCCGCCGCGCAAGGGCGAAATCATCTCCGCGTCGGAAAAAGAGGTGAAGGAAATCCAGAACCAATATGCCTCGGGTCTGGTGACCGACGGCGAGCGCTACAACAAGGTCGTCGATATCTGGTCCCATGCCAACGACCAGGTGGCGAAGGTGATGATGGAGGGGCTGGGCACCGAGGAGGCCGTCAGCAAAGACGGCGAGAAAATCCAGCAGAAATCGTTCAACTCCATCTACATGATGGCTGATTCCGGGGCCAGAGGCTCCGCCGCCCAGATCCGCCAGTTGGCGGGCATGCGCGGCCTGATGGCCAAGCCGGACGGTTCCATCATCGAGACGCCGATCACCGCGAATTTCCGCGAAGGGCTGGACGTGTTGCAATACTTCATCTCCACGCACGGTGCGCGCAAAGGCTTGGCCGACACCGCGTTGAAGACCGCCAACTCGGGCTATCTGACCCGCCGGCTGGTGGACGTGGCGCAGGATCTGGTCATCACCGAGGAGGATTGCGGCACCAATGACGGCATCTTGATGTCGCCGCTGATCGAAGGTGGCGACGTGGTCGAGCCTTTGGCCGAGCGCGTGCTGGGCCGGGTGCTGGCCGAGGACATCCACGATCCCGCCAGCGGCGAGGTGGTGGTGGAGGCCGGCGTGTTGCTGGACGAGTTCTGGGTGGCGGAACTGGAGGAGCATGGCATTGACAATGTGCGCGTCCGCTCGGTGATTAGCTGCAAGACCCGGCACGGCGTCTGCTCGTCCTGTTACGGGCGCGACCTGGGCCGCGGCCACAAGGTCAACATCGGCGAGGCCATCGGCGTCATCGCGGCGCAGTCCATCGGCGAGCCTGGCACCCAGTTGACCATGCGCACCTTCCACATCGGCGGCGCGGCTTCGCGGATGGCGTCGATCAACAACGTCGAGGTGAAGTCCAGCGGCACCGTCAAGCTGAACAACCTGAAGACGGTGGAAAACAAGGAGCGCAATCTGGTGGCGGTGTCCCGCTCCGGCGAGGTCAGCGTCATCGACGAACATGGCCGTGAGCGCGAGCGTTACAAGATTCCTTACGGCGCGGTGTTGTCCGTGCATGACGGCTCCCAGGTCAAGGGCGGGCAGGTCGTGGTGAACTGGGATCCGCACACCCACCCGGTGGTGACCGAGGTGAACGGCATCGCCCGCTTGGTCGATTTCACCGACGGCATCACCGTCCGCGAGAAGTCCGACGAAGTGACCGGCCTGAGCTTCATGGAAGTGATCGATCCCAAGCAGCGCGGCAGCGCGGGCAAGGAACTGCGCCCCATGGTCAAGCTGGTGGACGAGCAGGGCAAGGACGTCTTCATCCCGTCCACCGACATCGCGGCGCAATACTTCCTGCCGTCCGGCGCCATCGTCGGCATCCGTGACGGCGACGTGGTGGAAGTTGGCGACGTGTTGGCGAGGATTCCGCAGGAGTCGAGCAAGACCCGCGACATCACCGGCGGTCTGCCCCGCGTGGCGGACTTGTTCGAGGCCCGCAAGACCAAAGACCCGGCGATTTTGGCCGAGGCCACCGGCACCATCAGCTTCGGCAAGGAAACCAAGGGCAAGCGCCGCATCGTCATCACCGATGCGGGCGGCGTGCAGCACGAGGCGATGATTCCGAAGTGGCGGCATGTCACCGTGTTCGAGGGCGAGCATGTGGAGCAGGGCGAAACCATCGCCGAGGGCGAATTGACGCCGCACGACATCCTGCGCCTGCGCGGGGTGGCGGATCTGGCTTCTTATCTGGTCAAGGAAATCCAGGATGTTTACCGCTTGCAAGGCGTGAAGATCAACGACAAGCATATCGAGGTCATCATCCGCCAGATGTTGCGCAAGGTGGAGATCACCTCGCCCGGCGACACCGTCTTCCTCAAGGGCGAGCAGGTTGACCGCGGGCGGGTGCTGGAGGAAAACGAACGGGTCGAGGCGGAGGGGAAGATCCCGGCTTGCTACGAAGCGGTGCTGATGGGCATCACCAAGGCGTCGCTGTCCACCGAGTCGTTCATCTCCGCCGCGTCGTTCCAAGAGACCACCCGTGTGCTGACCGAGGCCGCCATCCGAGGCTTGAGCGACAAGCTCATGGGCCTGAAGGAAAATGTCATCGTAGGCCGCTTGATCCCGGCTGGCACGGGTTTGGCTTACCATTTGGAGCGCAAGCAGAAGGGCCGGCTGGCGGAGTCCGCCGAGGGCGAGACCACTGGCGCCATGGGGGCCGGCGAGGTCGAAGAGGCGCTGAAGCAGGCGTTGAGCATGTGACCCGTTGCGCCGTCGTGGCGGGGGGGAGGCCGGGGGCGGGGAGTCCGTCGGCTTTCCCTCTCCGCCCGCCCGCAGGTTGTCAAATGCCGGCCATCTAGTAATATATGCGCCCTTACAGAGAACCCAGTTGGAGTACGATTTAAGATGAAGACGAATACCTTATGGCACCTTGCGGCCGCAGGGCTTTGCCTCGCCTTGGGTGGCCAGGCCGCGCAGGCTGCGGGTGACGCCGAGGAAGGCAAGAAAAAGTTTTACACCTGCGCCGGTTGCCATGCCTTTGAGGGTTACAGCAACGCGGTTCCCAATTACCCGGTGCCGCGCATCGGCGGGCAGCATGCGGAAGTTGTGCTGGCCGCCCTGCATGCTTACAAGGCGGGCGACCGCCAGCATGGCAGCATGCAAGGCAATGCCAACAGTTGGTCGGAAAAGGATTTGGAGGATATTGCCGCGTATGTCTCCAAAAAGCGTTTGTCCACCGAGGCCAACCCGCTTTCCGGCAATGTTGCCGCAGGCAAGGCCAAGGCCGCCGAGAAGGGTTGCGACGGTTGCCACGGCGAAGAGGACGGCAAAAACACCGCCCCCAATCCGCGTCTGGTCGGCCAATACGACGCCTATCTAGTCAATGCGCTGAAAGAATACAAGAAGGGCACGCGCAAGAACGCCATCATGAACGGCATGGCTGGCATGCTTTCCGCAGAAGAGATCAAAGACATTGCGGCTTTCTACGCCAGCCAGAAAAGAGGCTTGGTCACTATTTCCGACTGAGTCCCCAGGCTGTGTGGGTCAGGCGGCTCGGTTTGGGACGTGAGGCCCGGTGCGACAGGCTCGCCCCGGGCTTTTTGTTGGGTTCATCGGCGGTGCGCATTTCATGGGCAAAATCATAGCTTTATTCCTTGTGGCGTTGCTGGGCGGCGGCGCCTGGGCCGGCGAAGCGCCTGCCCAGTCTGCCCCCAAGCAAAAAGTCATCATGGGCTGGCTGGAGTCGATTTTCATCAAGCCCTGGAATCGTCGGCTGACCGCCAAATTGGACACCGGCGCGAAGACTTCCTCGCTCCATGCCGACAATATCGAACATTTCAGCAAAAACGGCGAGGATTGGGTGCGCTTCGCCCTGGGCGACATCGAAGACCAAAAATTGCCGCCGATCATCGCCGAAAAACCCTTGCTGCGGACGGTCAACATCAAATGCAAGGGCGATGACTGCCAGCCGTCCAAGCGCGATGTGGTGCTGATGACGGTCTGCAAAAACGGCAAGGATTACGAGGCGGAGTTCAATCTGGTGGACCGCAGCAATTTCAATTATCCGGTGTTGCTCGGGCGCAGCTTCCTCAAAGACGTGGCCTTGGTGGATGCCGGCCAGACTTTTTTGTTCAAGGCGGACGCCGATGCCTGCCTGGGCAAAGACGGCGCCGCCCGCCCGTGACGCCTGACGCCGTGGTTGCGGGCATCCCCGCATGAGAAATCCGCACCTCAAGATCCTCGTCCTGGTCTTGGTCTGCATCGGGCTATCCCTGTGCTATTACAAGGTGACCCGCCTGGGCCTGCCCTTGTTTCCGACCGACCAGGCCGATGTCTGGACCGTGGAGGCCCGCATCGAGTTCAAGCCGCTCAAGCGGGACACGCCGGTCAAGGCCCAGCTTTTCATCCCGCGCATGCCGGCCGGCTACACCATCGTCGATGAGAACTTCGTTTCCAGCAATTACGGGCTGACCACCGAGGACGACGGCACGCGGCGCAGCGCGCAATGGGCGGTGCGCAAGGCCACCGGCTACCAAGTGCTGTATTACCGCTTGCATCTGGCCCGCGATCCGACGGCCCAGGCGGAGAAACCCAAGCCGCCGCCGGCCTTGGCGCCCCCGGAATATCCCGAGATGATCCGCTCGGCGGTGCGGGCGGTGATCGACGAGGCGCGCGGCAAGTCGGCGGACACGCTGTCGTTCAGCCGCGAGTTGCTGACGCTGCTCAACGATGCGAGGCCGGACGCCAATGTCAGCCTGTTGCGGCAGGACACGCCGACGCCGGAAGAGTGGGTGGCGCGCATCGTCGATATCCTGGCCGGCGCCAACATTCCTGCGCGCATGACCCATGTGCTGCGCCTGACGGACGGCGCGAAACACGCCGCGTTGACGCCCTGGATCGAGGTCTACGCCAAGGAGGAATGGCAGCCGTTCAACCCGCAAACCGCCGAGCCGGGCCTGCCCAAGGACGCGGTCGTCTGGCATGTGGGCCGCGAGCCGGTGTTGTTCGTCATCGGCGGCAAATTCCCCAAGGTGGAGTATTCCGTCACCCGCCACGCCTTGGAAATGACCCAGGTCGCGGAGCAGCGGGCGCGGCAGGTGGGCTCGCGGATCATGGAGTTCTCCCTGTTCAGCCTGCCGGTGCAGACGCAGAATGTCTACCGGACGCTCCTGCTCGCCCCCGTCGGCGCCTTCTTGATCGTGGTCATGCGCAATGTCGTCGGCTTCAAGACCTTCGGCACGTTCATGCCGATCCTGATTGCCCTGGCTTTCCGCGAGACCCGGCTGTGGTGGGGGCTGGCCTTGTTCACCCTGGTGGTCGGCCTGGGGCTGGCGATCCGCTTCTACCTGGAATACCTGAAGCTTCTGCTGGTGCCCAGGCTGGCCTCGGTGCTGACCATCGTCATCCTGCTGATGGCGGTGGTCAGCCTGATGAGCCACAAGCTGGGCATAGACCGCGGGGTTTCGGTGGCCTTGTTCCCGATGGTCATCCTGGCCATGACGGTCGAGCGCATGGCCTTGGTGTGGGAGGAGGCGGGGCCGTTGGAAGCCTTGCAGCAGGGCTTTGGCAGCTTGCTGGTGGCGGCCATGGGGTTTTTGCTGATGAGCAACAAATGGCTGGGGCATCTGGTCTTCGTGTTTCCCGAATTGTTGCTGGTCGTGCTGGCGGCGAACCTGCTGCTGGGGCGCTACACTGGCTACCGGCTGACCGAGTTGTGGCGCTTCCGCTCGGCGTTGCGGCAAGAGCCGGAGGAGCCGCCGCCGTGAACTGGCGCGATTGTCTGTTTCCGGGGCGGCGCTTGCGCGAATTGGGCGTCCTGGGGCTGAACCAGCGCAACGCGGACTTCATTCTGCTGTACAATCCGCGCCGGAATTTCCCGCTGGTGGACGACAAGCGGCGCACCAAGGAGCTGGCCATCGCTTCCGGCATCAGCGTGCCGGAGTTGTACGCGGTGGTCGAAATCGAACACCAGATCGACTGGTTGCCGGAACTGCTGGCGCCTTACGAGGAATTCGTCGTCAAGCCGGCCCATGGCAGCG
The DNA here is from genome assembly GCA_964582755.1 of uncultured Methylococcaceae bacterium. Lineage (GTDB taxonomy): Bacteria > Pseudomonadota > Gammaproteobacteria > Methylococcales > Methylococcaceae > Methylumidiphilus. Next base: position 15,473 of record CAZOTR010000024.1, read on the forward strand.
GGGGCGAGGGCATCCTGGTCGTCACCGGCAAGGTCAACGGACGCTACCGCAAGTCCAACGGCTGCCTGGCCGCTGAAGACGAGTTGGGATACCACATTTCCAACATCCTCAGCGGCATGTACAGCCTGGGTGGCTTGCCCGATTGCGCGTTGATCGAGTACCGGGTCGATTTCGACCCGATTTTCGAAGGCATGAGCTACCAGGGCGTGCCCGACATCCGCACGATAGTGTTCCGTGGCGTGCCGGTGCAGGCGATGGTCCGCTTGCCGACCCGGATGTCGGACGGGCGGGCCAACCTGCACCAGGGCGCGGTGGGCGCGGGCATAGATCTGGCCAGCGGCGTGACGGGGGGCGGGGTTTGGCACGAAAACCGGGTGGACCACCATCCCGACACGGGCGGGGAGATTGCCGGTTTGGAAATCCCCCATTGGGACCAGATCCTGGCGTTGACGGCGCGTTGCTACGACTTGGTGGGTTTGGGCTATATCGGCGTGGACATCGTGCTGGACCGCACACTCGGCCCGCTGATGCTGGAAATCAATGCCCGGCCCGG
>CAZOTR010000024.1:16125-37532 GCA_964582755.1 uncultured Methylococcaceae bacterium
GTCATGGCCTTCCTGGTGGGCAGTTCCCTGGTCGCCATCCTGACCACCGTGGGCATCGTACTGTCGGTGCTGGCCGAGTCGATCCGCTTTTTCGAAAAGGTGCCGGTCAGCGAGTTCTTGTTCGGCTTGCAGTGGAGCCCGCAGATCGCCATGCGCGCCGACCAGGTGGGTTCTTCCGGGGCGTTTGGCGCGGTGCCTTTGTTCACCGGCACGCTGCTGATCTCCAGCATCGCCTTGGTGGTGGCCGTGCCGATTGGCTTGATGTCGGCGATTTACCTGGCCGAATACGCCAGCCTGAAATTCCGCTCGGTGGCCAAGCCCTTGCTGGAAATCCTGGCCGGCATCCCCACCGTGGTGTACGGCTTTTTCGCCGCCCTGACCGTCGCGCCGTTCCTGCGCGATGCGGGGGCCGACATCGGACTCACCGTCTCCTCGGAAAGCGCCCTGGCGGCCGGGCTGGTGATGGGCATCATGATTATCCCCTTCGTCTCCTCGCTGTCCGACGATTTCATCAACGCGGTGCCGCAGTCGCTGCGCGACGGCGCTTACGCCTTGGGCGCGACGCAGTCGGAGACCATCCGCCAAGTGGTGATTCCGGCGGCGCTGCCCGGCATCGTCGGCGGCGTGTTGCTGGCCGCCTCGCGGGCCATCGGCGAAACCATGATCGTGGTGATGGCGGCGGGCTTGGCGGCCAACCTGACCGCCAACCCGCTGGAGGCGGTGACGACGGTGACGACCCAGATTGTGACCCTGCTGGTCGGCGACCAGGAATTCGACAGCCCGAAAACCCTCGCCGCGTTTGCCTTGGGGCTGGTGCTGTTCCTCGTCACCTTGGGGCTGAACATCCTTGCCCTGCACATTGTGCGGAAATATCGTGAACAATATGAATAACCCATTGGAAACTCCCGCGCCGTCGAGCCAAGGCGTGCGCACCCACGAAGTCGTCAAGGCCGGGCTGGCCCGCCGACGTTCGGCGGAAATTCGTTTCCGCGCCTACGGCTTGATTTGCATAATCCTGGGGCTGGCCTTCCTGGTGATGCTGTTCGGCAACATCATCTCCCATGCCACTAGCGCCTTCCAGCAGACCTATTTGTCCCTGGACGTGGCCTACGACGAGTCCGTGCTGGACCCGGAAGGCAAGCACGACGCGGAAACCCTGCAAACGGCGGACTACCCGGCTTTGTTGAAGCGCAGCCTGGCCGGGCTGTTCCCGGAGGTGTCCGAGCGCCAGCAGAAGCGCGCCCTCTATGGCCTGCTCAGTTCCGGCGCGGCCTTCGAGGTGCAAAAGCGCTTGCAGGCCAACCCAGGGCTGCTGGGCAAGGCCGAGCGGCTGTGGCTACCGGTGGACGACGACGTGGACATGTTGGTGAAGGGCCAGATTGACCGCGCCAGTGACGAAGGCGAGCGCCGCCTTAAGGATTACCAAATCGCCTGGCTGGACAAGCTGAAGGCCGACGGGCGGCTGGAAAAGCATTTCAACACGCAATTCTTCAGCTCCGGCGATTCCCGCGAGCCGGAGTTGGCGGGCATCTGGGGCGCGGTCATGGGTTCTTTGTTCACCTTGCTGGTGACCGGCCTCCTGTCCCTGCCGATGGGCATCGCCACGGCGGTCTACCTGGAGGAGTTCGCGCCGCAGAACCGCTGGACCGACATCATCGAAGTCAACATCAACAACTTGGCGGCGGTCCCCTCCATTGTCTTCGGTCTGTTGGGCTTGGCGGTGTTCATCAATTTCTTCGGCTTGCCGCGCTCCTCGCCGCTGGTGGGTGGTTTGGTGCTGACCTTGATGACGCTTCCGGTTATCATCATCGCCGGCCGGTCGGCGCTGAAGTCGGTGCCGCCCTCCATCCGCGAGGCGGCTTTGGGCGTGGGTGCCTCGCAGATGCAGACGGTGCTGCACCATGTGTTGCCTCTGGCCATGCCGGGCATGTTGACCGGCGCCATTATCGGCATGGCCCGCGCCCTGGGCGAGAGCGCACCCTTGCTGATGATCGGCATGGTGGCGTTCATCGTGGACATTCCCGGCGGGCTGTCCGACCCCTCGACCGTGCTGCCGGTGCAGATTTACCTCTGGGCGGACAGTTCCGAGCGCGGCTTTGTCGAACGTACCTCGGCGGCGATCCTGGTTCTGTTGGCGTTTTTGATTGTCATGAACGGGCTGGCGGTCTACCTGCGCAAGCGTTACGAGCGCCGCTGGTAAGCTTTGAGATTGGCGGGGGCAACAAACCCGCCGGCCGGCACGGGCCGGAAATTTAGAAAAACAATGAGAACCTCAGGATGCGAAATCCGGAAAAATTCCCCGCCCCGGCGTCGTTCGAGCGCGAATCCAGCAAGACTGTCGGCGAAATGTATGTGGCCAACCCCCGCATCGAATGCCGTGGGGTGAATGTTTATTATGGGCAAAAACATGCCATCCACGACGTGAGCCTGGATGTGGGCCGCAACGAGGTCGTCGCGCTGATCGGTCCTTCCGGTTGCGGCAAGTCCACGTTCCTGCGCTGCCTGAACCGCATGAACGACACCATCGTCGGCTGCCGGGTGGAAGGGGAGATCAAGCTGGACGGCCAGGACATCTATGCCAGCGGCCTGGATGTGGTGCCACTGCGGGCGCAGGTCGGTATGGTGTTCCAAAAGCCGAACCCCTTTCCGAAAAGCATTTTCGAGAATGTCGCCTACGGGCCGCGCATTCACGGGCTGGCCGCGAACAAGCTGGAGCTGGAGGAGATCGTCGAAAGCTCGTTGCGCCGGGCGGGCTTGTGGGACGAGGTGAAGGATTATCTGCACCACCCCGGCACCGGCCTGTCCGGCGGCCAGCAACAGCGGCTGTGCATCGCCCGCACCATCGCGGTCAACCCGGAGGTCATCCTGATGGACGAGCCTTGCTCGGCCTTGGACCCGATAGCCACGGCGAAGATCGAGCAATTGATCGACGACTTGCGCGCCCACTACACCATCGCCATCGTCACCCACTCCATGCAGCAGGCGGCACGGGTGTCCCAGCGCACCGCGTATTTCCATCTCGGCAAGGTGATCGAAGTGGGCGACACCGCGCAGATCTTCACCAACCCCCGCCACCCGCTGACCGAAGACTACATCACCGGCCGTTTCGGCTGACCGTCCCGGCAGATCGGCCAGCCAAAATTCAATAAACGGGCCAAGCCTGGATATACTGCGGGCCGGTCAGGCTGGCCGGTATCCAGGAATGCGGATTTCCCCCAAGGCGATTTTCTGCAAGGTCTTGGGGAACAGCGCATGTTCCACTTGCAATACGCGTCCGGCCAGGGTTTGCGGGGTGTCGTCCGGCAGCACGGGGACTTTTTCCTGGGCGATGACGGCCCCGGCGTCGTATTCGTCCGTGACCAGGTGGACGGTCGCGCCGGATTCGGTTTCGCCCGCCGCCAGCACGGCCTCATGGACGCGGATGCCATACATGCCCTGGCCGCCAAATTTCGGCAGCAGGGCAGGGTGGATGTTCAAAATCGCCCCGGCATAGCGGGCCAAGGTTTTTTCCCCCAGTTTTTTCATGTAACCGGCGAGGATGACGATGTCCACGCCATGCGCCAGCAGCGCGGCTAGTATCGCTTGGTCCAAGGACTCGGGCGAGGGGTGGGTTTTGGAACTGAGATGGCAATGCGGGATGGACTCCCGCGCCGCCCGCGCCAACGCGCCGGATTCGGCGTTGTTGCTGATGACCACGGCAGGCGTGGCTTGCAAACTGCCCGACTTGCAGGCTTCGATGATGGCCTGCATGTTGCTGCCGTTGTGTGAGGCAAGAAAACCTAGCTTCATGATGTTTCCGTCAAGGGTTTGATGTGGCGGGAAAAAACGCAGCCTCCAGTTCCTCCGGCGCGTTGATCCTGCGCAGGGATTGGAACGCAAGCTCCGCTTCCGGGTAAGTTTTGCGCAGATAATTCAGCCATTGCTTCATGCGGCCGCAGCGGTTTTGCGGCTGGACATGCCGGGCGAGCAGCGTCCAGAAATCGCCGAGCAGGGGGCGCAGGCTGTCCCAGGGCAAGCCTGCGTCCTCCCCGTGTTTGATTTGGCTGGCCAAGCCGGGGTTCGCCACCATGCCGCGGCCTAGCATCACGTCGGCGACGCCGCTGATTGCGCGGCAGCGGCGGTAGTCTTCAACGGTCCAGATCTCGCCGTTGGCGATGACCGGGATGTTGACCTCCGACTGCACGCGGCCTATCCATTCCCAATGGGCCGGCGGGCGGTAGCCTTCGGTCTTGGTACGGGCGTGGACCACCAACTCCTGCGCGCCGCCGTCTGCCATGGCCTGGGCGCAGTCCACGGCGAGGCTCTTGTCCTCGTAACCCAGGCGCATTTTCGCCGTCAGCGGCAGGGCGGCGGGAACCGCCCCGCGCACGACCCGCACCAGCGCGTGGATGCGTTCCGGTTCGCGCAGCAGGATGGCCCCGCCTTGGTGGCGGTTGACGGTCTTGGCGGGACAGCCGAAATTGAGGTCGATGCCGCAAGGCCCAAGCGCCGCAAGCCGGGCGGCGTTGACGGCCATCAATTCCGGGTCGGAGCCTAGCAACTGCACCCGCACCGGCACATTGGCCGGTGTCCGGCTGCCCGCCAGCAATTCCGGGGCGATGCGCTGGAACACGCGGTCCGGCAGCAGCGAGCCGGACACGCGGACAAATTCGGTCACGCACAGATCCACGCCGCCCACGCGGGTGAGGATGTCGCGCAACACACAATCGAGCAGCCCCTCCATGGGGGCGAGGAAAATACGCAAAGGATTGGGACTCCGGTTGATGCGCTATTGTATTCCACCCGCCGGGAAAAAACGGGGTATCATTCCGGCGGCAGCAATTCTCATTTTGGCTGGAAGCCCCGTCATTCCGGCATGGACGCCGGAATCCAGCGTCCAGGGATGGCAAACTTTGGGCCTGCAAAGTAGTTGAATCAGGCGCTTGCGTGACTGGCTAGTGACCGTCCATGGCACTGGATTCCGGCAATCCCTGCCGGAATGACGGAGTACCCGGCATTGCCTTGGCTCAAAATGAGAATTGCTGTTCCGATGGTAGCCATTCCCCTCTTGCCAATGAAGGAAACGATGAAAAACCTCTCTTCCAGCACTCCGCAAACAGGCATCGCCGGCCTTAAAGAAAACTGGCGCGGCGACATGCTCGCCGGCTTCATGGTGTTTTTGATCGCGCTGCCCCTGTGCCTGGGCGTGGCCGTCGCCTCGGGCTTTCCGGCGATGGCCGGGATCATCACCGCCGTCATCGGCGGCTTGCTGGTGTCGCGCATCAATGGCACCCATGTCACCGTCACCGGCCCCGCCGCCGGCTTGATCGTGGTGATTTTCACCGCCGTGCAATCTCTGGGGCAGGGCGACGCCTTGGCCGGGTATCGCTATACGCTGGCGGCGATTGTGGTGTCCGGGCTGTTGCAATTCGCGCTGGGCGCTTACAAGGCGGGCCGGCTCTCCGCGTTTTTCCCGTCCACCGTCATCCATGGCTTGTTGGCCGCCATCGGCATCATCATCATGGCCAAGCAAATTCCGATGATGATGGGCGTCAATCCGGCGGGCGGGGCGATGCTGGCTGGCATCGCCAAGATTCCGCATGATCTGGTTTATTTCATTCCCGAAGTCGCCGCCATCGGCTTGGTGAGTTTGGGGATATTGATCGCCTGGCCGCGGCTAAAACATCCGGCATTGAAGAAAATCCCCGGCCCTATCGTGGTCATCGCCGTCGGTTTGGCGCTGGGGCAGTTGTTCGATTTGGCCCATTTAAAACCGGGGCAGGATTTCATCATGCCCAAGGATTTGGTGCTAGGCCCGAATTTCCTGGTGGACATTCCCGACAGCCTTGCCGCCAGTATCTTTTTCCCGGATTTTTCCAAGATTTTTACCCTCGCCTTTTGGTCTAGCGTGGTCGCCATTACCTTGGTGGGCAGCCTGGAAACCCTGCTGGTGGCGGCGGCGGTGGACAAGCTGGACCCGTACAAGCGCTATTCCGATTTGAACCGCGACTTGCGGGCGGTGGGCATAGGCAACGCCTTGGCGGGGCTAGTGGGCGGCTTGCCGATGATCGTCGAGATCTTGCGCAGTTCGGCCAATATCGACAACGGCGCGAAAACCGGCTGGGCGAGTTTCTTCCATGGCCTGTTCCTCTTGGTGTTCGTGGTTTTGTTTCCCTTCGTGATCGACAAGATTCCCTTGGCCTCGCTTGCCGCGCTGTTGGTTTACACCGGCTACCGGCTGGCCTCGCCTAGGACTTTCGCCGAACGCTTGATCATCGGCAGGGCGCAATTGGCGATATTCGTCATCACCATTGCCGGGGTGTTGGCAACGAATCTGCTGGCCGGCGTGTTGATTGGCATCGTCGCCAAGCTGTCAATCCATTGGGCGCGCGGCGTTTCCCCGAAGAATATGCTGAGGATTTCCTATGAGTTGGAGCGCAAGGACGCGGACACCTGGGTTTACCGGGTCAGCGGCTCGGCGATTTTCTCCAATTTCATCGGTTTGAAAACCGCCGTGTCCGAACTGCCCGAAGGCAAAACGGTCATTTTCGACCTGTCCGACGCCTATTTGATCGACCATACCGTGATGGAACTCACCGACCGCTTCCGCCAAGATTATGTCGAGGGCGGCGGGCGCTGCGAGATTCATGGGCTGGACAGCCATGAATCTTACTCCGGCCATGAGCTGGCGGCGAGAAGGCTCAAACCCTAGCGGTTTTGGGTGATTACAGAAGGCTTTACCCGGCCCTTGGGCTTTGTTAGCTTACCCGTTCCACACATTCACGAGGCGATACCCATGAAAAAAACCGTCCTGTTCCTCGCCGCCTTGCTGGCCGCGCCCTGGCTCCAGGCCGAAGAGGCCAAGGTTGCCGTCGGCAACAACGGCATTGCCATCCCCGAAGGCTATAAAAATTTCCGCTTGATCGGCGTGTCCCAGCGCTCCGACGACCAGACCTTGCGCGCCATCCTTGGCAACTCTGTGGCCATCGACGCGGCGCGGGCGGGCAAGACCAATCCCTGGCCGAACGGAACCGTCTTGGCCAAGCTGGGCTGGAAGCACAAACCCAGCGACAAATTCCCCGCCGCGACCATTCCCGGCGATTTCACCCGCGCCGATTTCATGATTAAGGACGATGTGAAATACGCCGCCACCGGCGGCTGGGGCTGGGGCCGCTGGATAGGCATGGAACAAAAGCCCACCGACAAGCCCGACTTTGCCCAGGAATGCGTGTCCTGCCATTCGATAGTGAAAGACCAGGACATGGTGTTCACCAAGCCGGTGCCTCTGCCTTGACCGGGTAGGCTGGCAATGGTTGCCGGGAAAGCCTGTCCTGCGCCACGGCTAGGGCAGGCTCGTCCTGGTCTTCCGCGCAACCGACTGACAACACGCTTCAGGGAGATGCCCCATGAATGCCCAAGATACTGCGGAAACTGTCGTGGCGCTGGCCGGGCAAGCGTCGCCTCCCGTCGCTGATGCGGCGGTGGGCGGGGATGTGGCTTTGGTCGGCGGAACGGAGGGCGGAGATGCGGCTGCCGCCGTGCCTGCGGAGCATTTTGCCCAGCTTGGCGGGATTCAAAAAGAAGTGAGCGCCTTGCTGGAACACGCGGTGGAGCGGGCCGACCTGGACATCAAAGACGATTTTTTGAAGTTGATCGTCCCATTGCTGCGAAAACAGGAGCATGAGCTGGGCGAACAGGACGAAATCAGCCTATGGTTCGCTTACAACCAGTTGTCCAAATTGGTTTTTCCGGTGACGGTGGAGAGCCTGGCCATTGCCGGGGAAATCCATAACACCGGGCTGGAAATCTGGGACAGCCAAAACGGCGGCAACGGCAAGGATGGAATATCGTTGACCATCAAAAAATCCCGGCGGGAATTGCGGGCGACATTGATTGCGACATTCACCTTGGTGATTGTGTTTTTCTTCATCCAAGGCTACACGATCATTGTCGGGGAAACCGTGAAAGCCATGGCGGTGTCCCAGGCCGAGTATGCCAAGGTCCAGCAGCGGATTGCCGACATCAGGTCGGCGAACAAGGATATTCAAGACGACGATCCGGCCATCCGGCAACTCATCCGGCAAAGCCGCCTCATCGAGAAGAGGGCGGATGTCGTCAAAACCATGCCGCTGGTGTGGGGGGCGGAAAACTGCGCGGGAATCGCCGAGTATGAGTCCTTGATCGCTTGCGCGGACCGTCTGGCCCGGTTCCAGCTATTGCTGCTGACCACCCATATCCTGCCGTTTGTCCTGGGATTTCTGGGGGCGGTGGCGGCCATGGTGCGGCATTCCTTGGAGAGTCTGGCGAACAAAAGCTTCACCCAAGGCTGGGCGGGGCGGCTGGGCCTGCGGCTGGTTCTCGGGGGCTTGCTGGGCGAAATCAGCGGGATTATTTTCTCCCCCAGCGTGAACGAACTGGAGGCGTTGAAGTTAAGCGTGGTGTTTATCGCTTTTCTGATGGGCTATAGCACCGACTTGGCCTTTGCGGTGTTTGACCGGGCCATCGAGTCCATACGCGAAGGGATCAAGCCCAAGCCTAAATCGTCGGAACCCCTGCGCATGCCGCCGGCCGGCGCGGGCGGCGAAAAACCCGGTTGAGGCTCAAGCGTCCAGCAACTCCACCCAATGCACGACCGGCACGGCGCTGCCGGCCTGGAGATGGGCAAGGCAGCCGATGTTGGCGGTGGCTACGCAATCGGGCCGGCCGGCTTGCAGGGCTTCCAGCTTGCCGCGCAGCAGCCGCCGGGAAAGGTCGGGTTGCAGCAGCGCGTAGGTTCCCGCCGACCCGCAGCAGAGATGCGGATCGGCGACGGGCGTGAGCGTGAAGCCTAGCTGTGCCAGCAATCCCTCCACCGCGCCGGCCAGCTTCTGCCCATGCTGCAAGGTACATGGCGATTGGAAGGCCACGCGCCGCGTGATGTCCGGTTTTAACACGCGCAAATCCTCCCGCGCCAACACTTCCGCCAAATCCAGCGTCTTCGCCGAAATCCGCGCGGCTTTTTCGGCATAGGCCGGGTCGTGCCGCAAAGCCTCGGCATATTCCTTCACCATCAAGCCGCAGCCGCTGGCGGTCATGACGAGCGCCTCGACGCCTTGGTCCAGATAAGGCGTCCAGGCGTCGATGTTGCGGCGCATGAAGGCCAAACCTTCCTCGCGGGCGGCCAGATGGTAACTGACCGCGCCGCAGCAACCGGCCCGGTCGGCGCGGAGCAGGCTTATCCCGAGCCGGTCCAGCACCCGCGCGGCGGCGGCGTTGACCGACGGGGCCAGGGCGGGTTGGACGCAGCCTTCCAGCACCAGCATCTTGCGGGCATGGCGGGCTTGCGGCCAAGGCCGGGCCGGGGTAGGCAGCGGGATTTGCCGGCGCAGGCTGGAAGGAAGCAGGGGCCGGACGAAACCCGCCAGCCTCAGCAGCGGCGCGAACTGGGCGGGGTAGGGCAGGACCGCCCGCAAGACGCGGCGTTGCAAGCGGTCCAGCCAGGGCCGGGCCACTTGTTGTTCGACGATGCCGCGCCCGATGTCCAGCAGGCGTCCGTAGCGCACGCCGGAGGGGCAGGTGGTCTCGCAGGAACGGCAAGTAAGGCAGCGGTCCAGGTGCGACTGGGTTTTCTCCGTCGCCGCCCCGCCTTCCAGAACCTGTTTCATCAGGTAGATGCGCCCGCGTGGCCCGTCGCGCTCGTCGCCCAGCAGTTGGTAAGTCGGGCAGGTGGCGGCGCAAAAGCCGCAATGCACACAACTGCGCAGGATCGCATCCGCCTCCCGGCCCTCGGCGGTGTCGCGGATAAACTCAGCCAGACGGGTTTGCATCGCTCACCATTCCTCGCATAAGCGGCCAGGGTTCAACACGCCCTTCGGATCGAAGGCTTTTTTCAGTTCGACATGCAGGGTTTGCAAACGTGGTGGCAAAGGCTGGAAAACCGGGCCGGTTTTGTGCCGGGAGCGGAACAGGGTCGCATGGCCGCCGGCTTGCCGGGCGGCGGCGAACACGGATTCGGCGGGGGCGTCGGTCTTCAGCCAGCGCAAAGCGCCGCCCCAGTCGGTCAGGCAAGCACCCGGCGTCGGCGGCGAGGCCGGGGCCAGGGAGAGCCGCCACAGCGGCTGTGGCCCGTCGAAAAACGCCAGCCGCTGTTCCCGCAAATCCGCCCAGAATTTTTCGCCTTGGCCTAGGGCTTCCCCGCCGAGCTTTTCCCGGCTGGCGCGTAGCGCCGCCGCCGCCCCGGACAGCCTAAGATATAGCCGCCCGCCGTCATGGCAGCTTGCCGACAGCGGCCAAGGCTGTCCGGCCAAGCGGTTCATCGTGGCTAGGGCTTGCTCTGCCGTCAGCTCGAAGGCCAAGGTTTCCTCCGCCTCGGGCCTGGGCAGGGTTTTCAGCGAAATTTCCAGCAACACGCCCAGCGTTCCCAGCGCCCCGGCCATCAGCCGCGACACGTCGAAACCGGCGACGTTTTTCAGCACCTGCCCGCCGAACGACAGGATTTCCCCCTTGCCGTTGAGCATCTTCACTCCCAGCACGGCGTCGCGCAGCGCCCCGGCATAAGGCCGCCTCGGCCCGGACAGGCCGCAGGCCACCGTCCCGCCCAAGGTTGCCGTCGGGCCGAAATGCGGCGGCTCGAAACCCAGCATCTGGCCTTGCTCCGCCAGCGCGGCCTCGACGCTTGCCAGCGGCGTGCCGGCGCGGGCGGTGATGACCAGTTCGGTGGGTTCGTATTCGACGATGCCGCGGTGGCCTGTGACCTCCAACGCCGCGCCAAGCGCAGGGCGTCCATAAAAGGACTTGCTGCCGCCGCCTTGGATGGCCAGCGGCGAACCGCTTGCCATGGCTTCCCGTACCCGTTCGCGCAGGGACTCGCTTAAATCCAGGGTTTGCATGTCAATGCCCGCAAGGCTTGCGGTTGGCTTTTAACTGGCCCGGCGTGCCGGGTGTTTGGCTTTGGCCGCGCCGATCAGCCAGGGGCCGAGCATCAGCAGCCAAGCTGGCGGCGAAGGCACCGTAGACACCGTAGACACCTGGGCAATGCTCACGCGGGCCTGCGCGGAAGTAGTGTCGTCGCCGAAGAATAGAAAATTGTTGAGGGTGTAAGGCGCGCCAAATGCCGAATAGTCCCGCATGGCCCCCGCCAGTATCTGCGTGTCATTGGCCAGCAGCGTATAGCTGCCGCCATGCAGGGTGAGCAGGTAGTCGGCCATCGTTGTGGTGTTGAAAAAAACCGATTCGGCTTTGGTGAAGCCTGCCGCCTGCGCCCAGACTTGGTTGGTCCAAAAGCCCAGTTCTATGCCTTGGTGCGCCTGGTCCAGCAGGATCACGCTGAAGCCTGCCCGGTTGGGGTTGCCGCTGTGCGACTCGGCCAGCAGGCGGGACTGCCAAGACAGGGAAAAGCCGGCGGCGCTGTCAACAGCGGGCAGGAACAGGGAATAGCCGGCCTGCAAAAAGTTGCCGGCGGTGGTGTCCAAAGTCACCGCGCCGGCCGACACCGTTTCGGTGGCCGGCGCAATCACCACGCTCGTCCATCCCTGCGCTGCGGGGCTGGTGCTTTGCGAACCGTCGTAAAGCACCGCGCCTTGGGCGGTCGCGGATGCGCAGGCGGCAAAAATGGCGCAAGCCGCCAGTTTTGCGTGGATTTTCTGGTGATGTGGCGTTTCTGGCATGGCCAGCCTCCTGGAAAGTTTAAGATTGTGTGGCAAAAAATCCGGGGCTTTTTGCAAGCCTAGCGTAGGAGCGGGCCGCGCCCGCGACGAACCCGGAGCGGACATGGGGGCCGGTCGCGCCTCCTACGGACGGCGTTAAGTATGCCGCATTCAACGCCCTGCGGGTTGGCGGATGGGGCTGGGTACTACACCAAGACCCGCTCGATCCCGCCGTTGCCCGCCCGTTCGACATATTCCTTCAGCCAGTTTTCGCCCAGCACATGCTTGGCGATTTCGACGACGATATAGTCCGCGTCCAATTGCTCCACGTCATCTTGGTAGCGCTGCAGCCCTTGCAAACAGGACGGGCAGGAAGTCAGCACCTTGACCGGGCCGCCGTAGCCGTCGCCGCGCAGTTGGCCCGCGCCCAGCTTCAATTCCTCCTCTTTGCGGAAGCGCACCTGGGTGGAGATGTCCGGCCGGCCTATCGCCAAGGTGCCGGACTCGCCGCAGCAGCGCTCGGTCTTGTTGACTTTGCTGCCGTCCGCCACGCTGATGAGGGCATTGACCGTTTTCATCGGGTCTTGCTGCTTCATCGGGCTGTGGCAGGGGTCGTGGTAGAGATAGCGGGTGCCGTTGACGCCTTCCAGCTTCACGCCTTTTTCCAGCAGGTATTCGTGGATGTCGATCAATCGGCAGCCGGGGAAGATCTTGCCGAATTCGTAATCGACGAGCTGGTCCAGGCAGGTGCCGCAACTGACCACGACGGTCTTGATGTCCAGGTAGTTCAGCGTGTTCGCCACGCGGTGGAACAGCACACGGTTGTCGGTGGTGATTTTCTCCGCCTTGTCGAACTGGCCGGAGGCGCGTTGCGGGAAGCCGCAGCACAAATAGCCCGGCGGCAGCACCGTTTGCACGCCAATTTCATACAGCATGGCCTGGGTCGCCAGGCCGACTTGCGAGAACAGGCGCTCGGAGCCGCAGCCGGGGAAATAGAACACCGCCTCGGAATCGACCTGGGTTTTCTTCGGGTCGCGGATCACCGGCACGATCTGGTTGTCTTCGATGTCGAGCAGGGCGCGGGCGGTCTGCTTGGGCAGCTTGGCCGGCATCTTCTTGTTGACGAAATGGATGACTTGCTCGACCACGGGCGGCTTGCCCAAGGAGGCCGGCGGCTGCGCGGCCTGCGCCCGGCCCCAATGTTTGAGCAGGCTGGCGCCCAGGCGCTGGCCCTTGTAGCCCCAGTCTATCATCACCGTGCGCATCGCCTTGACGGTGCGCGGGTCGCTGATGTTCAGGAAAGCCATCGCGGCGGTTTTGGCCGGGTTGAAGCTTTGCTTGCCCATCTTGCGCAGCAGGTTGCGCATGTTCATCGACACATTGCCGAAGTCGATGTCCACCGGACAGGGGTTGTAGCAGCGGTGGCAGACGGTGCAATGGTCGGCCACATCCTCAAACTCTTTCCAATGGGTGATCGACACGCCCCGGCGGGTCTGCTCCTCGTACAAAAACGCCTCGATCAACAGCGAGGTGGCGAGGATCTTGTTGCGCGGGGAGTAGGGCAGATTGGCTCTGGGGACGTGCGTGGAGCAGACCGGCTTGCATTTGCCGCAGCGCAGGCAGTCCTTGACCGAGTCGGCTATCGCGCCGATGTCGCTTTGCTGCATGATGATCGACTCGAAACCCATCAGGCTGAACGAGGGCGTGTAAGCCCCGGTCAGATCCGAGCCGGGCATCAGCTTGCCTTGGTTGAAGCGGCCCTCGGGATCGACTTTTTCCTTGTAGGCATGGAAGGGCGCGACTTCTTCGGGAGTCAGGAACTCGTACTTGGTGATGCCGATGCCATGCTCGCCGGAAATGACCCCGCCCAGCGAACGCGCCAGATCCATGATGCGGGCGACGGCGGCGTTGGCCTCTTGCAGCATTTCGTAATGGTCGGAGTTGACCGGCAGGTTGGTGTGGACATTGCCGTCGCCGGCATGCATGTGCAAGGCCACGAACACGCGCCCGCGTAGGATTTCCTTGTGGATCGCGTCGATCTTCTCCAGCACCGGGCGGAAGTTGTCGCCTGCGAAAATTTCCTGCAACAGCGGCCGCAGTTCGTTTTTCCACGACACGCGCACCGAATGGTCTTGCAGGCGGTGGAACAGCGTGGGGTTGTCGGCGCGGTTGGCGAGCGCGCCCGCCGTTATGCCTAGATCGGCGAACCGCGCCTCGGCCTGCGCCAAGGGCAGGTCCAGATGGTCCAGCAGCCATTGCCAGCGCGCACGGACTTGCTCCACCGTTTCCACGGCGCGGGCGCGGCGGTCGTCGAGCAACTCGATCTTGTCCACGCTGTCGCCATAGTCCCGGGTCGGCAGCTCGCCGATGATAAATTCGGCCAGCGCGGCGGCCAGGCGCAGCTTGTTGCGCAGCGACAGCTCGATGTTGATGCGCTCGATGCCGTCGCAGTAATCGCCCATGCGCGGCAGCGGAATCACCACGTCCTCGTTGATCTTGAAGGCGTTGGTGTGCTTGGCAATCGCCGCCGTGCGGCCGCGGTCCAGCCAGAACCGTTTGCGCGTCTCGGCGCTGACCGCGATGAAGCCCTCGGCGCCACGCGCATTGCACACCCGCACCACCTCGGCCACGGCCTGGGCCACGGCGGTTTCGTCGTCGCCGACCACATCGCCGATCAACACCATTTTGGGCCGGCCATGGCGCTTGGCTTTGGTCGCGTAGCCGACGGCTTTGACGTAGCGCTCGTCCAGATGCTCCAAGCCGGCCAGCATGACGCGCTGCCCGCCGGTCTTCGGCAGGCTTTCCAGGTAATCGCGCACTTCCACTATCGCCGGCACGGCCTCGCGCACCTGGCCGAAAAACTCCAGGCAGAAGGTCCGCGTGTGCGGCGGCATCTCGTGCAGAATCCACCGCGCCGAGGTGATGATGCCGTCGCAGCCTTCCTTTTGGATGCCGGGCAGGCCGCCTAAGAATTTGTCGGTGACATCCTTCCCCAGCCCCGTTTTGCGGAACATCTCGCCCGGTAGCGCGAGGATTTCCTCGCCCAGCGGCTGCTTGCCGTCGGCGTCAAAACGTTTCAGGAGAAATCTGACCTCTTCCTGGTCGTGGATCTTGCCGAGGTTGTGGTTCAGCCGCTCGACTTCCAGCCAGTTGCCGTCCGGCGTGACCATGCGCCAGGAGGCTAGGTTGTCCAGCGCCGTCCCCCACAGCACGGCCTTCTTGCCGCCGGCGTTCATCGCCACATTGCCGCCTATGCAGGAGGCGTCCGCCGAAGTCGGGTCGCAGGCGAACACCAGCCCGGCGGCTTCCGCCGTTTCCATGACCCGGCGGGTGACCACGCCGGCGCCGGTGAATATCGTGGCGGTGGGTTCGCCCGCGCCGGGCAGCATGACGCCGCGCTCGATCTTGCCGGTTGCCAGCAATTTTTCCGTGTTGATGACGGCGGACAGCGGCGTCAACGGCACGGCCCCGCCAGTGTAGCCGGTGCCGCCGCCACGCGGAACAATCGTCAGGCCGAGTTCGATGCAGTCGCGCACCAGATGGCCGACTTCCTCCTCGGTGTTCGGATACAACACCACAAAGGGATACTCGACGCGCCAGTCGGTGGCGTCGGTGACATGGGCGGCGCGGGCGAAGCCGTCGAAGCTGATGTTGTCTTTGCGGGTGTGGCGCGACAGCAGCACCAGCGCCCGGCGGCGCAGCTCGCGGGTGCGCTCGAAATGCGCCTCGAAAGCATCCACCGCCCGCTGCGCGGCCTCGATCAGCAAGGCCACTTTGTCGGCCCGCTCGGGCCGCATGTCGGCCAGTTGCAGGCGGCGGGCCTCCATCTGGCGCAGGCGGTGGCGCAAGGCGTCCAGCAGCGCTTGGCGGCGGCCGCGGTTGTCGAGCAGGTCGTCTTCCAGGTAAGGATTGCGCTGGACCACCCAGATGTCGCCCAGCACCTCGTACAACATGCGGGCGGAGCGGCCAGTGACGCGCTCGGCCCGCAGGCCATCAAGGATCGCCCACATCTCCTGGCCGAGCAGGCGGATGACGATCTCGCGGTCGGAGAAGGATGTGTAGTTGTAGGGGATCTCGCGTAGGCGGACGAGGCTGGGGTCGGCGGGGCTTGCTTGCGGGGCCGTGGACATGGCGGGCATTCTCAGTGGCTGATATGAATAGGGTGGACCGTGACAGGTAAAGCCCCGATTTTTAAAGGGCTTTGGCGAAGGCGGTTAGTGGCTGCTTATTCTAGCCCAAGCCTCCGGCCCGGATGGGGTGAAAACGGGGAAGCGGGCAATCTTTGGGCGCAACACTGAGTTTAGTGTGCGCTTAAACGGACATCGCGCCGCTTGGAAAAGACGGAAGGCCGCCGTCAGCGAGGCATCGTCACCTTGCAGAATTTGCCGGTTAGCGGGATGAACACGTCTTCGGGGACTTCCGCGCCCGCGCCGCACCACTTCGACAGCCGGTTAAGATTGCTGAAATCCAAGCGGTAGCCTTTCTTGTCGCGTTTCAGCAGCACGCTGTCGCCGGTGTCCTTGATGGTGATGAGGGTGCTTGCGGCGCTGTCTTGCCAGGCATAGCCCGCGTCATTGCGCTTCCAGTTAATATCGCAGGTAAAGCTCAACTTCCCCGATTCGCCGGGATAGTAGGTGTTGAAATAGAGGCGGCTGATCTTGCCGCCTGTGATGCCGAGCTTCGCCCCGCCGCTGCTCATGGGGCTTTTATGGGTGTAGGTGCAGGCGATTTCCTTGTTGGCTTGGACGCTGTCCAGCCCCAGGCAAGGCGTCGCCAGCGTCAACAAGAGGCAGGCGCGCAAGCCTGCGCAAACCCTGTTCTTCATAGTCACTCCGATGGCAGGGCTTTCTGGCCGCTGAGGTTTTGCATGAAGGAATTGGCGCGGTCTATGGAGCGTTCCATCGCGGTGATTAGGCCGGCGACGCCGACGGTAAGAGTGCCGAGTTCGTTTTCCAGATGGGCGATGGCCTGGGCGTTGAGGTTGTGTTTCAAAAACAGCACTTGGTCTTGGAACACGCTCAAAACCGGGCCGATCTTGCTTTCCGCCCGGCGCATGGCGGTGATGAGTTGCACATACATCTGCTGGGTCTGCTTGAGCTTCATCCGGCTGGCGTTGCGCAAGCTGCGGTTGCTGTATTGCTCCAGTTCCTCTTCCCATTCGGCGAACAGCGCCTCGGCCACTTCCTGGACGGCGTCGATGCGGTCGGAGACGGCCAGCGCCTTGGCTTTGCTGTAGTCGAACTCGACTTTGAGCTGGCGGTAGGTGTCTTCCAACGCGCCGCCGTCAAACTCGGCGAGGGAGCTGAATTTCTCCAGGGCGGTCTGGAATTGCTCCTTGGCCTCCTCCAGGCCGTCGCGGGTGCTTTCCACGCGGGACACCAGGATGTCGCGCTTGTGGTGGCCCACCGATTCCCGCGCCTTGAAATAAAAGCGCTGGAAGCGGGTGGCCAGCGCCCGGACCAGCGGGGCGAGCAGGCTGGCGGGGTTTTCGCTTTTGGGGTCGTGCTTGGACATGGGGCTTTCCGTGGGTTGGGCGTTGGCGCTATTCTACGCGAATCTCCAACCGTCTTGCCAAAGGGGTTTCTGGGTTACAATAGAAAGTCAGGTTTGGCGGCCCCGCCGCGCAATGGCGCATTGGCGGGGCTTTTGTTCTCGATTCGTGAGCGGAGATTTTTGGCGTGAAAAAAGCATTTTTCGGCACCGACGGCGTGAGGGGCCGTGTCGGCGAGTATCCCATCACCCCGGACTTCATGTTGAAGCTGGGCTGGGCCGCAGGCCGGGTGTTTGCCCAGGAAGGCTCGCACCACAATGTCTTGATCGGCAAGGATACGCGCATCTCCGGCTACATGTTCGAGTCGGCCCTGGAGGCGGGCTTGTCGGCGGCGGGCGTGAACACGCAGTTGCTCGGCCCCATGCCCACGCCAGCCATCGCCTATCTCACCCGCACCTTCCGCGCCCAGGCGGGCATTGTCATCAGCGCGTCGCACAATCCCTATTACGATAACGGCATCAAGTTCTTCTCGCCGGAAGGCACGAAGCTGGCCGACGAGATCGAGTTCCAAATCGAAGAGCAGCTTGAACAGCCGATGACAACAGTGGATTCTTCGCGTTTGGGCAAGGCTTCCCGCCTAGGCGACGCGGCGGGGCGCTACATCGAGTTTTGCAAAGCCACGATCCCTTCCAGCATTGATTTCGACGGCTTCAAGCTGGTGGTGGATTGCGCCCATGGCTCCACCTACCACATCGCGCCCTATGTGTTCGAGGAGTTGGGGGCCGAGGTGGTCAAGATCGGGGTGTCGCCCAACGGCTTGAACATCAACGAGGGCGTGGGCGCGACCAAGCCTGAGAAGCTGCGCCAAGCGGTCTTGGCCGAAGGCGCGGATTTTGGCGTCGCGCTGGACGGCGACGGCGACCGCCTCATCATGGTCGACCACCAAGGCGAGATCGTCGATGGCGACGAGTTGATCTACATCATCGCCCGCTCCCGCTTGAACATCGGCCAGTTGCGCGGCCCGGTGATCGGGACGCTGATGAGCAATTTGGGCATGGAACATGCTTTGGCGGAATTGGGCGTGGTGCTGAAGCGGGCGGCGGTGGGCGACCGTTATGTCATGGAAATGATGCAGCAGTACGACAGTGTGCTGGGTGGCGAAGGCTCCGGCCATATCATTTGCCGCGACCGCACCAGCACCGGCGACGGCATCGTCGCCGCCCTGCAAGTGATGGCGGAAATGTGGCATTCCGGGAAAACCCTGCACGACCTCAAGCGGGGCATGGAAAAATATCCGCAGAAGCTGGTCAACGTGAAGATCCGCGAAAAGGTCAATGTCGATGCCATCCCCTCCGTCGTCGCGGCCAAGGCCGAGGTGGAGCGGGAGTTGGGCGAGTCGGGCCGGGTGTTGCTGCGCGCTTCCGGCACCGAGCCGTTGATCCGCGTCATGGTGGAGGGCAGGGACGCGGCGCAGGTGGAGAAATCGGCCCAGCGCCTCGCCGAGGCCGTCGCCGAGGCGGTCGGCGAGGCGCTGCTGGCGGCTTGACTTGCGGGGCTAGAATTTCCTTAACCGATTGTAGGAGAACCTAACGATGCGAATACTTCACACCATGTTGCGGGTGGGCGATCTCGACCGTTCGCTGGCCTTTTACACCGAGGTGCTGGGCATGAGGCTGCTGCGCCGCATGGACTTCACCGACGGCCAGTTCACCTTGGCCTTCGTCGGCTTCCAGGACGAGCAAGACGGCGCTGTGTTGGAGCTGACCTATAATTGGGGCGTGGAGCATTACGACCTGGGGTCGGGTTTCGGCCATGTCGCGGTGGAAGTGGACGATGCCTACTTGGCTTGCGAGCGGGTCAAGGCGCGCGGCGGCAACGTCATCCGCGAGGCGGGGCCGATGAAGCACGGCACCACCGTCATCGCCTTCGTGGAAGACCCGGACGGTTACAAGATTGAATTTATTCAAAAGGGAACCTTCTAAGCATTTTGGAAGCGGCTACCCTTAAGGGGGTTTTAAGCCGTTGCCTTTTATAGTCCCCCGCTGCGGGCAGAGTTCGCGGGGTTCGCGCCAATGCCGCAAACGTCCGGCAAGCATCCATTTTTTCAATCCTGAGGGATAGTGACTACCATGTTCAAAAAATCCATAATTTTAGCCACGGCGGCGGTCGTCGCCGGTTGCGCCACCTACAGCGGCTGGCAGCCGACGGTGGATCCCTATAACGACAGAAATCCTGCGATGATCCAGCAGGATACGGAGCAGTGCAAGGCGCTGGCCCAGCAAGCCGGCAGTGTGGGCACGGAAACCGCCAAGGGCGCGGGGGTGGGGGCTCTAGTCGGCGCGGCCGGCGGCGCGGCGCTGGGCGCGATTTACGGCAACCCGGCGACCGGCGCGGCGACCGGCGCGGCGGTTGGCGGCATCGGCGGCGCGGCCAAGCAGGGCATCGAAGGCGACGACCAATACAAGCGCGCCTTCATCAATTGCATGAGCCGGCGCGGCCACAACGTCATCAACTAATGCAGTCCCTCGCCCACGCCTTCAAGGAGGCCGCGCGGCAATATGCCGCGCGGCCTGCGGTCGTTTCAGCCGACGGCGCTTTGGATTACCACAGCCTGGACCGGCAGTCCGATGCCCTTGCCGCCGCCTTGGCGGGGCAGGGCGTGGCCAAGGGCGACCGCGTTGGGTTGTACTGCATGAACGGCGCGGGCTTCGTCATTGCCTACCTTGGCATCATCAAGGCCGGGGCGACAGTGGTTCCACTTAACCTCCTCGTCAGCCGCGACGAAATGGCTTTTATCCTGGAAGATGCCGGGGCCAAGGGCTTGCTCCACCATGCCGCGTTCACCGAGCAGGCGGCGTTTCTGCAAGCGTCCGTGGCCGGCTTGGCGTTTTCATTGCGGATCGACGAGGACTCGGCGGGGCCGTGGCAGGCGATTCTGGACACGGATCTTCCGCCGCCGGCTGTCGATTTTGACCCGGCGGAGGACCTGGCCGCGATTCTGTACACCTCCGGCACCACTGGCAAACCCAAAGGCGCGATGCTGACCCACGGCAATTTGCTGGCTAACACGGCCAGCGTCCGGCAAGCCATGCAATGGCGTCCGGGCGGGGACACGGTGCTAGTCGTGCTGCCGATGTTCCACGCCTTCGCCGCGACGGTGGGCGTGTTGACTTCCTTGCTGTGCGGCTGCGCCATCGCGCCGCTGCCGCGCTTCGAGCCGGAACTGGTGGCCCAGGCCATCCAGGAAACCCGCGCCACCATTTTTCTCGGCGTGCCTAGCATGTTCACCTTGCTGTTGCGGCTGAAGCCGGAACGGGCCGTCAGTTTGGAATCTTTGCGCTTTTGCATCTCCGGCGGGGCGGCCTTGCCGGTGGAGGTGCTGAGGCGTTTTGAAACCCTGTTCGGCAAGCGGATCTACGAAGGCGACGGCCCCACCGAATGCTCGCCGGTCACCTGCGTCAATCCGGTCGGCGGTGTCAGCAAGCCCGGCACGGTGGGGTTGCCGATTCCGGGCGTGGAAATGCGCATCGTCGGCGAGGCGGGCGTGGAATCCTTGCCCTTGGGCGAAGTGGGCGAGATCGCCGTGCGCGGGCCGAATGTGATGAAGGGCTATTGGAAGCAGCCCGAGGCCACCGCCGAAGTGTTCCGTGACGGCTGGTTCCTCACCGGCGACCTAGGCACGGAGGACGAGGACGGCTATTTTGCCATCGTGGACCGCAAGAAAGACCTGATTATCGTCAACGGCATGAACGTCTATCCGCGCATGATCGAGGAAGTCCTCTACCGTTTCCCGCCGATCAAAGAGGCGGCGGTGGTGGGCGAGCCGAACGATTTGCACGGCGAGATCCCTGTCGCCTATGTCGCCTTGGACGTCCCGGACGCGGCGGACGAGGCCGCCATCCGCGCCCATTGCCGGGAAAACCTCGGGCATTTCCAAGTGCCTAGGAAGATTTTCATCTTGCCGGAATTGCCGAAGACCGCCACCGGCAAGCTGCTCAAGCGGGAATTGCGCAAGCACGGGGAGATTGAGCGGGGGATTAAGGACTTATAGGCGGCGGGCTGGCGGGAAAGCCGCCTGCCTTGCCGAATTTAACGCCATTCAGCGGTGATGTCCACCCCAACCATGGCCTCCGCCGCGCCAGCCATAACCGCCTCCCCAGCCTCCGCGCCCCCAACCACCGCCCCAGCCGCGCCCGTAGACCCCATAAACGCCCACGGCGGGAGCGCGGTAGCCATAATATCCATAAGGCCGGTAGCCATAACTATACCCATAATAAGGGGCATAGCCATACCCTCCATAGACGCCATAGGAA
>CAZOTR010000025.1:0-3523 GCA_964582755.1 uncultured Methylococcaceae bacterium
TAGCCGTAATGCGCGAAGCAGGCGGCAAGCCCGGTCGGTTCGCCGATGACGGCCCAGGGCGGCGGCTGGCAGTTGGCGAGGAAGGCCGCGCTGCCGTCGCCGTCAGACTCCTCGCCGACCACCAGCAACAGGCCGACGGGGGGCCGCTGTTCAGGCGGCAAGGCTTCGGCGAGGGCCAGCCAGGCTTCGACCATCGCGGCGCAGCCGCCTTTCATGTCGGCGCTGCCCAATCCCCGGATGGTGTCGCCGTCTTCTGTCGGCCCGAACGCCTCCAGATCCCAGGCCGGCACTGTGTCAACATGGCCGACCAGATATAACTGCGGTTTGTCTGCGCCCATGGTGGTGTGCAGGTTGTAGCGGTCGTCCTCCACGACTTGGCGTTCGACGGCGAAGCCGGCTTGCGTGAGGACGGCTTCCAGGTAAAGCTGGACATCCTCTTCCTTGCCGGACGGCGAGTAGATGGCCAGCAGGTCGAGGAAGATTTTCCGCAGCCGGTCGGGCTTGATGGCTGGCTGGATCGTGTCGTAGGTCATGGCTTTTTCCTCCGGGTCTTTTTCTTTTTCCGGCGCACCAGGTTGAGGGTCATGTACACATGTTCCTGGATGTCGCCGAAGCCTTGCTTGTGGAAGAAGCGGATCGCCGCCTCGTTGTCGGCGGAGGTGTCAATCATGATGATCCGCACCCCTTGCTCCTTCATGCGGCGCTTGATCTCCTTGAACAACGCGCCGCCGACGCCGCCTTGCTGGATGTCCTTGCGCACCCCCAGCCAGACCAGATAGCCATATTTCCACGGCGAGTTGTGCTTCTCCACCGTCGTCCCCAAGGCGAAGCCGAGGAGCTGGGCGCCGGTTTCCGCCACCAGGCAAAGCTCGCTATCGGAGTTGAACAGCGTGGTGATTTCATATTCGTCCCAGGTGCGGTAGAGGCTTTGCGAATAGTCGGCGGTGAAAATCGCTTCGCCGATATGGAAAATCTGGGGGAAATCGTCGATGGTCATTGCCCGGATGCGGACGGCGCCCGCGCCGGGCGGGGGCGGGGCCGCAGGATAAGAGGCCAAAGGTTCCACAGGCTTAAATCATGCGTTCGGCGCAACGCGCCAGTAGGAATGCCTGGCTGGCTTGCGGCGCGGGGGCGCCGTCCTGCCGCAACCAAGACTGGTGCATCGTCAGGCCGGCCCGCGACATCAGCACCACTTCGACATCGGGAATGCCGCCGATCAGTTTAATCAGCTTGAGCGCGGCGCGGCCCGTCGGGCGCAGGCAGATTTTCGGCCTGGAGCAATGGGCGCAGATGAAACGCGCCAATTCGGACAGTTCCGCGCTGGTGTTTTGGAAGTGACGGAAAACAACGGTTTTCCCGTCGGTCACGACGGCGACGATCCATTCATTGCCGTCGGGGTTGTCGATGCCGATGTAACTTCGAGCGTGCATGGTTTTCTCTTTAGGGGTGTGGAGAGGCGGCTAGGTTATGCCGAAGCCGGTAAAAATTCCCTAAAAATGCGGCTGGCCGGAGTAAAAAAATCGCAATATTGCAATATGACAAGCAAAAACTTTGCCGCTGTACGGCGGTATCAGCCCGCCGCCCGATCCTGCCCCAAATCCGGCTCGCCGGCATGGCGCAGGATGTGTTCGCGGCTTGCGTCGCGCAGCTTAATCATCGTTTGCCACGCATCGCCGCCGTTTTCGGATTGGAGCAGGCCAGGGGAAAGCGGCTTGCCCAGGGTCAGGCTGATGACGCCTTGGCGGGGAAACCAACTGTTGGCGCGTAGCATCGAGCGGGTGCCGCGCAGGGCGGCGGGAATCACCGGCACGCCGGCCTCCACGGCGGCGGCGAAGGCCCCCAAATGGAACGGCATCAAGCCGGGGCGGCGGGTAAACGTGCCTTCGGGGAAAAACACCAGCGGCTGGCCTTGTTTTAAGCTTGCCGCCAGTTTGCGGGCGTCCTCGACGCTTTTCTCCGCCTCGAAGCGTTCGACGAATGCCGTGCCGACGCGCCGCAAAGCCGGGCCTAGCAAGGGGTTGCGCCCCAGTTCCGCCTTGGCGACAAAAACGAGCCGGCGCGGAATGGCGGCGGTGAGGACGTAGACATCGAGATAGCTGGAATGGTTGGCGGCCAGCACGAAAGGCTGGCCCTCGGGCGGCAGGTTTTCCAGGCCGTGGACTGACACAGGCGTGCGCGTCGCCCGGCGCAGCAGGCGTATGCAGGCCCGCATGAAACGCCAGCGGCTGGCGGCGGAGGGCAGGGCCATCGCCGAACCCCAGACGAACGGCGCGAGCAGGCCGAACAGGCTCCAGGCATAGGCGGCGAACAGCCATTCCCGCGCCTTCAGCCAGCCGCGCCGGGACACGGTGCGCAGCCCGGCCACGAGCCACTCGGCGTAAGACCGCCAACCGGGGCGCTTGCCGGTCTCGCCGCGCTCGTAGCGTTCGCGGATCGCCGACCGGCGCAGCTTGCCGCTGGAGGTTTTCAGCGCGGCCCCCGGCGCGGCCAGCACGATGTCGTCGGGCGGCTCGCCGAGCAGGTCGGTGACCACAGTTTGGATCTTCGCCCGCAAGGCTTCGGCTTGGGCGGTTTCCAGCCGCCGGGTTTCCGCCAGCACGATCAGCCGCTCGGTGCCGCTGGCGGCATCGACGCCGCCGAACACCGCCACGCCGTCTTTGCGTATGCCGTCGATTTCACTGACCGCCTGTTCGACTTCCTGCGGGTAGATGTTGCGCCCGGCGCGGATGATGAGGTCTTTGCGGCGTCCGGTCACATACAACTCGCCGCCGGCCATGTAGCCCAAGTCGCCGGTGTCCAGCCAATCGCCGTGGAACAAGGCGCGGGTATGCTCGCTGTCGCGGAAATAGCCGCTGGTGGAGGAGGGGCCGCGAAACTCGACGCGGCCCTGGCGGCGTTCGGGCAACTCGCGGCCCGCCTCGTCCACCACGCGGATCTGGTGCCCTGGCAGGGGCAGGCCGCAGGCGACGAAGCGGAGAATATTGGCGTCTTGTGCGTCGGCAGGAGCCGCCACGCCTAGTCGGCTAAAGGTGTCGCGGCGGATGCGGTCGATCACCGGCCCCCGGCCCAGCGGCGGGAAGCCCAGGCCGACCGAGGATTCGGCCAAGCCGTATACCGGCATCATCGCCTCGCGCCGGAAGCCGCAGGCTTGGAAGCGCTCGACGAAGCGCTCGACGGTTTCCGGGGCCACCGCCTCCGCGCCGTTGAAGGCTGCGCGCCAACACGACAGGTCCAGTCCGGCGAGGTCTTTGTCTTCGAGCCGTCGCAAACAGGTTTCGTAGCCAAAATTGGGCGAGGCCGACAGCGTGCCGCGGTAGCGGTGGATGGCTTGCAGCCAGCGTTGCGGCCGGGAGATGAAGCTTAACGGCGGCATCAGCACCAGCGGCATGGCGTGGTAAAGGCTGCCCAGCCACGCGCCGATCAGCCCCATGTCGTGGTACAGCGGCAACCAACTGACGAACACGTCGTCAGGCCGGGCATTGACGGCCTCGCCCATGGCGCGGATGTTGGCCAGCAGGTTGGC
>CAZOTR010000025.1:3623-11233 GCA_964582755.1 uncultured Methylococcaceae bacterium
CGTCGCTGTAGAAACGGATATGCGGTCGCTCGGGATGTTGCCGGACCTGCCAGTCCAAGACTTGGACCAGCGTTTCGGCCCGTTGCGGGACGGCTGTGGCCGTCTCGGCCAAGGCCAAGTTGGCAAATTCCATCCGGCCTGTCCCGGCGTTGGCCGGGCCGGCCTGGGCCAGGGCGCGGAGCAGGTCGCGCAGGGTTTCCGCCTCGGCGAACAGCCGCTCCGGCGGCGCCACGTCGAAATGCCGCTCAATGCGGCGCAGCAACTCCACCCGCCCCAGGCTGTCCAGCCCCAGATCCTGTCCCAAGGAGCTGTCCAAGGCAATGTCCGGCAGCGGCCTGCCCGGATGGAGTTCGCCGGCCAGCGCTTGCGCGAGGGACAGCAATGCGGCGACGGTGTTGTCTGGCTGGGAGTCGGGTTCTGCCATGGGTGTCTTTGCGGAGGGGGATTCGGCGCGGCCCTCCGCGCCTGAGTCCTACCATTGGGGGATGGAATCCATTCTAGCACCCGCCCGGCAACGCGACGAAACGGGTAGATGTAGGTTGGGTTAGGCGCGCACAAGACTGAGGCGGACTCCACCCCCGAACTTGACGCGCACCGTAACCCAACAGGCGGGCCAAGGATAGCGTTGGGTTACGGTGCGCGTCACGTTCTGCGATAAACGGGCGGCACCCCCCATGCGCACCTAACCCAAGCTACGATTTTCAGCAAAATGAGAATTGCTGGCCGCCAAGCTGGAAACCGGCATCACCCCCTGCTGTTCAATCCCGCTCGGTTTTCAGAATTTGCCCGTTGGCGTCCAACTCCAGCTCCCACTCCTGGCCTCCTTCCAAGATTTCCACCTCGTAGCCGATGGCCGTGCCATCGGGTTTTATCCGTTTTTCCGCTTCCTTGATCGTGGCGTTTGGATGCGCCTTCATGACAGCCTGGACGACCGGCCCCGGCAGTGCCTGCGGGTCTATTTTGATTTCGTTTTCGTCGGCGTCCGCCTGGCCGCATAGCCCCAGGAATATGCCAAGGGTAGCCGCGATTATGTGTTGGTGTTGGGTTTTCATAAATCCTCCGTCGAATGTGTCTGGTTAAAACTGATTGAATGATGCCGGGTTACCGGTTGGGTGGGGACGCGCCATAATCGCCGGTCAGCGGGACGAAGGCGACGGCGAGGACGCTGCGGGTTGCGATGTTCCCTGCTTCGTCCTTCTCCACCACCAGCAATTCCTGGTCCGCATACGGCGCTCCGACGGGAATGACCAAGCGCCCGCCGGGTTTCAGTTGCCCGACCAGCGGTTCGGGGATGTAAGGCGCAGCCGCCGTCACGATGATGCCGTCATAAGGGGCGTGTTCGGGCCAGCCATAATAGCCGTCGCCCGTGCGGGTCGCAATATTGGCAAACTTTAGCCGGCGCAGGCGCGCCTCGGCCTCTTCGGCCAATGCCGCGATGATTTCCACCGTGTAAACCTGCTTCACCAGCAGGGACAGGACGGCGGCTTGGTAACACGAGCCGGTGCCGATTTCCAGGATGACATCATCGGCTTTGGGTTCCAGCAAATCCGTCATCAGGGCGACGATATAGGGTTGCGAGATGGTTTGTCCGTGGCCTATGGGCAGCGGCCCGTTGTAAAACGCGGCGTGTTTGGCATCGGGCGGGACGAATTCCTCACGCGGAATCTGCGCCATGGCCGCCATGACGCGGGGGTCCAAGGCATTCTTGCCGATGAAATGGCGGGTCTCCCTGACCACCTCTTCGATGTCTCCGACCATGCGGGATAGTTTGTCCATGGAATGCCTCTGTTTATATAAAATATTGGTGCATGTTGGTTTTTATGCCCCAGCAAAGTGCGCCCGCATACTGGATTATAGTTTTTTAGAGCGCTTTACTTGGCTTTGTCGGTTTGGCATAGTGTGGGCAGAATGTTTGCGTTTGACGCAGCTTTCTAACCCACTATTCAAATGGTTTTGATTGGATTATCAGGAGTTGCACAAATGAATGCGCATCTGTTTCAAAGGCGGACATGCCGCCGTTTCCCGTTGCCCGCGTGGGCGGGCTTGCTGGGTTTGCTGCTTGTGTACGCCGACGCCAAGGCCTTGGGGCCGTTCAATGTGTTGGAGCGCAGTTACAACCCGCTGCGCACCGGCGCGAACACCGCCGAAACCGTCCTCACCCCCGCCAATGTCAAATCCTCCGCGAACCAGTTCCACAAGCGCTTTGTGATGCCGGTGGACGGCAAGATCGAAGGCTCGCCGCTGTATGCTTCGGGGGTCAATATCGCCGGCGGGACGCACAATGTCGTTTACGTCGCCACGATGCACAACACAGTGTACGCCTTTGACGCGGACAACGGCGCGCAATTGTCGGCGCGTTGGCTGGGCAACCCGGTGACCGGGTTCGATGTCCAGAAACTCAAGCCCATCACGATCCACCGCGAATGGGGCATCGCCAGCACGCCGGTCATCGACGCCGCGACGGGGACGCTGTACGTCGTGCGCTGGGGCTATGAAAACGGCACCAGCGGGCCGACCTTCCGCTTGTTCGGGCTGGACATGTCGAATCTC
The DNA here is from genome assembly GCA_964582755.1 of uncultured Methylococcaceae bacterium. Lineage (GTDB taxonomy): Bacteria > Pseudomonadota > Gammaproteobacteria > Methylococcales > Methylococcaceae > Methylumidiphilus. Next base: position 6,174 of record CAZOTR010000025.1, read on the forward strand.
AACAACGAGAAGTTCGGCTCGGTCCTGCTCGACGGCTACAACGTCAACGGCTCCGGCTTCAACCGCTATTTGCAGGTGCAACGCGCCGCGCTTGCCCTGGCCACCAAGCCGGGCGGGGCGAAGGCCGTGGTCATCGCCTTCGCCGGCGGCGAGGGCCAGGGATCGGCGCCGGGCTGGGTCGTCGCCTTCGACACCTTCAAACTCGCCCATGGCGGCGCGTCCGCCGATGTCTGGTGCAGCAATCCCAACAACAACGGCGGCGGCGGCGGGGGTGGCGGCGTGTGGATGGCCAACGCCGCTCCCGCCATCGACAGCAACGGAGACATCTACGTGGTGACCGGCAACGGCCCCTACAACCCGCAGTTTGGCGTGGACCAACTCGGCGAGAGCGTCGTCCGCCTCAGTTGGAACCCCGGCAGTCCCGGCTCGCTGACCGTCAGCGACTGGTTCACGCCGTTCCTCGACAGCGAGCGCGACGGTTCCCACAAAGACCAAGACCTTGCCGCCGGCGGCATCGTCGCCTTGCCGGACGAAAACGGGCTGGTCGTCGGTGGCAAGGACGGCGTGTACTACCATGTCAGCCGCTCCGCCATGGGCCAGCGCGATTTCAGCCAATTGCTCGACCCGCCCTTCGTCGCCGCGTTCGACTACCAGCCTTGGAACGGGCATGGCTCGCTGTTCGATGACTTGAACCAGGTTACTTCCTCCGACCCGTTCACCATCGGCCATGTGGACCAGGGCCGCATTCCGCACATCCACGGTGCCGGCGTTTATTTCAACAACCTGCTGTTCGTGCAAGGCGAGAACAACAAGGTCCATGTGTTCTCCAAGAGCGGCGGACATTTCACCGCCAACCCGGTGGCGCGGGGGACGGCCATCGCCTCCTATGGCACGTCCTCGCCCGGCGGCATGCCCGGCGGCATCCTCGCGCTGTCGGCGGACGGCACGAACAATGCCATCCTGTGGGCCAACGAAGCCCACGGCAACCTCTCCGGCGACCCCGGCGCGAACCTCAACCCCACGCCGAACATCTTGCGCGCCTACGACGTGTCCACCGTCGGCACCGGCACGGCGCAGGCGATCTGGGACAGCGAGGCGGCGCCGGACGACCGCGTAGGCGCATCGACGAAATTCGCTCCGCCGCTGGTGGCGGCCGGCAAGGTGTACCAAGCCACTTACGACAACCAAGTGGTGGTGTACGGATTGGGCGCGGCCTCGGCCACGCCGGCCCGCGACATCCGCCGCACGGTGGTGTTCATCTACGGCCAGACCCAGCCGGGGCAGGACATGTTCGTGCGCGGCGGCACCCAAGGCGGCGGGCCGATCCGCATCCGCCACCGCAACTGGCTGAACCCGCACACCAACGCCTACCGCTGGGGCGACGCCTATCTGGATTGGAATGGCGGCGAGTTCGGCCAGGCGCAGCCGGCGGGCGGCTTCGGCGGTGGCTCCCCGGTCGATTGGACGACCAGCCTGGCGCAAGGCGCGGGCCAGCCTTATGCCTGGACGGCGGGCTACGGCATCGCCGACGAGAATAATTTCGGCATGCATTATTGGATGTTCGACGTGGACATGGATTGCGAACAGGCCACCGCCGACGGGGCGGGCCGGCGTTGGTTTGAGCTGAAGGCGTTCATCGCGCCGAATCCCGGCTGGGAAGGCGACATCGCCCAGGCCAGCAGCCCGCCGCCGCCGTACCCGTCGATCAACCACATGGGCCAGTGCGGCATGGTCAATGTGTTTGTCGCCAACTTCCCGAACCGGCCCGCCGGCCTCAACCCGAACACCGCGCAGTTCTTCGCGCCTAGCTACACCTATCCCGCGCCGCTGGACGAGCGCGGCGCGTCCAGCGCGGTGCTGAACGACACGCCCTGTGTTTCTCCCGGCACGGAAAAGCGCTGCGTGGGCAACCTCGCGCAGACCTGCCAGACGGTCGGCGGCGGGAAATTCTTCCGCACCGCGCAGGATTGCAACGCGACATCGGCGGGCGGCAACACCGTCCAGATGTGCCAAAAATCGACCGGCCAATGCTGCGCGCCGGGCGGGGGCAACAACTGCCAGTGATTTTGCCGGCCTATCGGCAATCCTCTAAAGCCGGCCGGGGTTTGCGGCCCCGGCCGGACATTTGGATGCCTTGAAAGTTTGTCTCGCGAATTTGGCTTTATTCTTCCTGCCCCAGTTTTTTCTGCCAAAACAACGCCTGCCCCGCCTGGGGACTAAGCTGGTAGCCCGCGTAGCCGCAGGCCCGATAAGCCGATTGGGCAATGGCGTTGCCCTCCAACACTTCCAAGGTCAGCTTGCAGCAGCCTAGGGCGATGGCGATTTCCTCGGCCCGCGACAGCAGCCGCTTGGAAATGCCCAGCCCCCGGTGGCTGCGGGTCACCATGATGTCGTGGATGTTCAGCAGAGGCTTGCAGGCGAAAGTCGAAAATCCTTCAAAGCAAACCGCCAAGGCGACCGCGTGGGCGCGGTCAAAGGCCAGGATCACATGGGTTCCGGGCCATTTGCCCAGTTCGGCGGCGAGGTTGGCCTTGGCGAAATCCGGCAATCCGCAATTGCCGCCCATGTCGTCTTGCGCGTATTCGTCGAGCAACCTGACAAGGGCGGCGGCGTGGGCGGGGTTGGACAGGTCGGCGTCGAGTATTTCAATCATCGGTTAAGTCTCTCAATATCCGCAACAAAGCCCCGGCGGGCATGGGCAAGCCAGATTATCACATGGCGCGGCTTGTCGATTTGGCGAAGACCTTCTATTGTTAAAGGGATTCATCAACTGTTTGCGCAGGAGCTCATCATGGACGCCATCATCAATCCCGCCGAGGCTTTTCCCACCCGTTTTTGGCGAACCCTGGAGGACGGGAGGGTCGAATGCCAAGTCTGTCCCAGGTTTTGCAAGCTGCACGAGAACCAACGGGGCTTGTGTTTTGTGCGCGGCAATGTCGGCGGGGCGGTGGCCTTGCTGTCCTATGGCCGCTCCAGCGGCTTTTGCATAGACCCCATCGAGAAGAAGCCGCTCAACCATTTCCTCCCCGGTACGCCGGTGTTTTCCTTCGGCACGGCGGGCTGCAACCTGGCCTGCAAATTCTGCCAGAACTGGGACATCAGCAAGTCGCGGGAGATGGACCGCCTGATGGACCAGGCCACGCCGGAGGCCATCGCCCGCGCCGCGCAGGAGACGCAGTGCCGCAGCGTGGCCTACACCTACAACGACCCAGTCATCTTCCACGAATACGCCATAGACACGGCGAAGGCTTGCCGCGAATTGGGCATCAAATCGGTGGCGGTGTCCGCCGGCTACCAGTGCGCCGAGCCACGCGCCGAGTTTTACGCCTACATGGACGCGGCCAACATAGACCTGAAGGCGTTCACCGAGGACTTTTACCATCGCTTGTGCGGCGGGCATTTGCAGGCGGTGTTGGAGACTTTGCAGTACATCAAGCGGGAAACGTCCGTCTGGCTGGAAATCACCACGCTGCTGATACCCGGCGAGAACGATTCGGAAGCCGAGCTGGAAAACCTCACGCAATGGGTGGTGGAACATCTCGGGCCGGACGTGCCGCTGCATTTCTCCGCCTTCCACCCCGATTGGAAGATGTTGAACACCCTGCCCACGCCCCCCGCGACTTTGGCCAATGCGCGGCAAATCGCCCTGAAAAACGGCGTCCGTTATGCGTATGTCGGCAATGTCCACAACAAGGCAGGCGACAGCACTTGGTGCCATTCATGCGGCAATTTGCTGATTGGGCGGGATTGGTATGTGCTGTCGGAATGGAATTTGACGCCGGAAGGGCGTTGCAAGCATTGCGGGACGGCTTGCGCCGGGGTGTTCGAGGCCCGGCCAGGGGATTGGGGGGCGAGGCGGGTGGGAGTGGATATGGCCGGAAGAGGGGCGGGGCGGATTTAGCGGGTTTGGCGTAGGAGCGGGCCGCGCCCGCGACGGACTCGGCACGGGCGCGGGAGGCCGGTCGCGCCCACGGGGCGCTCCTACGGACGGCGTTATGCCGCAATGGTGACATGAAAATTGTTGGCAGACAGTTTTTAACTGCGTAACGGCTGGTTACCGTCCGTGGCCTGGATTGCTCACCGCATCCATGCGGTTCGGGCTACGCCCCGCTTCGCGTCCAAATCCGCTCCCGGCGGATTTGTCCGGCATCGCTGCCGGAATGACGGGCCATCGAACGGGCGTCGGTCGTGCCTGTTCCTGCCTACCGGGCCTGCGCCAAAGCCTGCCCTGCCTGCTTGGCCAGGCCGGAGTACAAGGCATGGGCGCCAAAGCGCATCTGGTGCGGCCTGCCCAGCTTCTCGGCGTGGAAGTCGATGGCGAACTGCTCCTTCAATTCCTTGCCGTCCCAATGGAACAGTTTCAAAAACTGCTCGTTGTCCTTGCCTTTCTTGTCCCAGTTCGCCAGCAGCGAAGACGTGTAATACAGCCGCTTGCCGTCCCAGCTTGAGGACACCATGTTCACCTGCGCCCCGATGTGCTTCTGGTAGATTTGCTTGGGGCTGTCGGGGTTGGAGATGTCGAACAGGCGGGTGTCGCCGTCCATGAAAGTGTTCACCCACAAATGCTGGTCGTCGTTGGAGATGGAGATGTCCACCGGCAGCGGCACTTTCGACGGATCGCCGATGTCGGCCACGGCCTTGGCCTGCCATTCGCCCTTGGCGTCTTCATGGACCAGCCAGATTTTCGAGGTCAAGGCGGTGGTGGTGAAGCAGTAGTTGTGCGCCTCGCCCCAGGCGCAGCGGATTTCCAGCGGCGCGCCCGGCACGTCGAAGACTTTCTTCGGTTGCTTGGTGTGCAAGTCCCAGGCGACGACGGTGTTGCCGAAGCGTTTCATCGCCTCCGCGTCGGCCAGCATCTTGCCGAAGTCCATCATGTAATTGTTCCAGCCGGTGAACGAGGAGGTGAGCAGCAGGTTTTTGCGGGGCAGGGCGCGCACGTCGTAGTTGTAGCCGTCGGCGTACTGGCCGGTCTTCACCGCGCCGCCTAGGTCAGTGTCGGTGGGCATCCAGTGGGTGGCGATGTATTCGCCTTCGTTGCTGTATTCCACCAGCGCGGTGCG
>CAZOTR010000025.1:11333-17035 GCA_964582755.1 uncultured Methylococcaceae bacterium
GCCGGCGTCTCGCCGGCACAAGGTGGAGGGTCGGCGAGACGCCGGCGCTCCAAAGCGCTAGGCCGCAGCCTCCGCCGTGCAAGGGTCGATCCTTGAGACAACGCGGCGGATGCTGTTGGCCGGGAAGCCGCCTTGCGCTGCGTGTTCGCGGATCAAAGCCTCGTCGGGGGCGATGTACACGCAGTAGATCTTGTCGTCCGTGACATAGCTCTCGATCCATTGAATGCCGGGGCCGAGGCCGCGCAGGACGCAGCAGGATTTGCCGGCAATCGCCTGCAAATCGGCGGCGGACAATTGGCCCGCGCCGGGAATCTCACGTTCGATGATGTATTTTGGCATGGCTGGGTCTCCTTCTGGGGGGTGAAAAATACGACCGATCATCTTGGTTAGGGTTAACAATTAGGCTTGGAAATAACCCCGCAGCAAATTTTTGCAACAGGCTTCCAGCGGGCGGGTGGATTGCTCGATCTTCATGCGCAACAACGCGCCCTGCCAGGCGTCGGAGAGGAAATCGGCCATCGCCTCCGCGTCCAGGTCGGCGCGGAACAGTCCTTCCCGCTGGCCGCGCTCCAAGCCCTCACGCAATTTGTCCCGGTAGCGGTGCGCGGCCTGTTTCAAGGCCAGCCGGCAGGTTTCGCTGGTGTCGCCGACTTCGCCGATGAGGTTGCCGAGCAGGCAGCCGCCGACGAAGCTACGCCACTCTAGCTCCCTTATCAATTCGCCAAAATAGCCTTCCAGCGCGGCCACTGCGTCCAGTTCCGGGCGCTTCAGCCAGCCGTCCAGCCGCTCGATAAATGGCTCGATGTAGTGGGCGATGGCCGCCGCGCCGAATTCTTCTTTGCTGGCGAAATAGTTGTAAAAAGATCCCTTCGGCACGCCGACGCTGGCTAGGATGTCTTGCAAGCCCGCGCCGTGGTAGCCCCGCTCGGTGAACAGCGCGACGCCTTGGTCCAGCAGCTTTTCGCGGGCAAGGTGTTTGGAGGAGGTTTTTGTCATGGCGCATAAGATACGACCGGTCGTCTTAATTGCGCAAGCGTTTTTTTGCGAGTCGTGCCAGAATTTGAACCTGATAGATGAGGCCCTTGCCCAGAGCTTAAGGAAATGCTAGATGGGGCGTGTTCTTGGCGCGGCCGGCTCAAGACAGTCGAAATGCCGCCCATGATGTAATAGACTTGGGCAACCAGTGTTTCGGGCAATCGGTTAGTTAGACAGGAGAGGCGGTACCCATGGCAAAAATCCAGGTTTTTTTTGCGGCTGATCTGCAAGGCGAGTACATGCTTAACGACAAGTTTGAGGTGACGGTGGGGCGTGACTCAAGTTGCGACATTGTCATCAACAATGTCGCGGTTTCCCGCCACCACTGCACCTTGCGTGAAGTGAAGCGGAAATGGACCTTGTTCGACGAAGGCTCTTCCAACGGCACCTATGTGAACGGCCAGAAGATCCAAGAGCATACGCTCAACCACAAAGACCGTGTCGTGTTGGGCAAGCACACGTTGCTGTTCGACCAGTTCGGCACCGGCCCCGAGCCGTCGCGCAAGCCGGAGCATGAGGAGGAACTGCCCAGCAACGGCGAGGGCACCATGTTTGTCAGCCCCAGCGCGCTGGCCAAGATCCTGGAGCGCAGCAAGAAACAACAATCCATGGGTTTGGTGCTAGGCGGGCCTAGGCGGCAGGTGGTCGCCCTCAACAAAGCCATCACCGTCATCGGCAAAGGCCCGCAGTGCGACCTGCGCATCCGGGGCTTGTTCGTCAAGGGCGAGCAAGCCTTTGTCACCAAGGTCGAGAACGGCTATAAGATCACCCACACCGGCGGCTTGCGGGCGATGCGGGTCAACGGCGAGAAGCAAGACGAGGTCATGCTGTCGGCGGGCGATGTCATCTCCATCGCCGGCAACAAGATCTCCTTTGGCAGTTTATAGCCGGATCAGAATTGCCACCTGATCCCGCCTTCCACGGTATGGTTGCTGCTGCCCTCCATGAACAGGGTTTTATAGTTGACAAAGGTGGACAGCGAGTTTGGCAACACCAGTTGCGTGCCGATGCCGACATTTCCCCAATTCCTGATCGGCGAGGCCGACCGGAACGGCGCTGACTCGCGGGCCATTGACAACGGAATCATGGCAAAAATATCCGGCTGGCCGGGCGGCACGTCAACTATCGAAATCGGTGCCACCTGGCTGTTGTTTTTATACTCATGCATCCATTCCGCAAAGATCCGGGGGACCAGCACGCCATAAGCGGTGCTCACGGTGTAAGTCAGTTCGGTGCCCAGCGTGGTCGCCAAGGAAAGGTAGTCTTGGTGCGACACGCTGACACCATTGCGGTAAACGTCCACGCCGCCGGTTTCCTGGTAGCTTCCCCGGAATAGCGAGATTTGCGACACTTGGCCATAGCCGGTGAGATTCCACGCATCCATGTTGTGGGTATAACCAAAGCCCAAATGCGTGAATACCTCCTGCGAACTGTAGTCTGCGTTTAAATAGCCAACGCAGCCGGCGCACGGCCGGCTAGAGGTATTGTCATGATAGCCATAGCCGATGCTCATATCGACATAGAAGTTTTCAAAGGGCGTCAGGCTGAGGAACGGCGAGAAGCGGTAGATGTTGCCGCCAAAGCTCCCGCCGCCGCGTGGCATGTCGGCGGCCAGGCTGGTGTAGTTGAAAAACACGCCGCTGGTGAGCATGTCGTTGAAGCGGTAATCGAAGCCTAGGTTGGCGTTGCGCCCGTAATGGTTGTAACCGGAGGTGCCTGCCCGGCTGTCGGTGCTGCCAAAATTGCCGCCCGCGCCAAATAACAAACCCATATCCCCGTCAATCTTGTATGTGTCCGCCCCGGAGGCGCCGCCAGTCGATGGGCTGGCCGGTTTCACGCCGGCCGCATTCCACGAATGGCGCATTTGCCTTAGCGCGTCGGCGATGAGGCTGGTGGGGCGGTTGAACTGGAAATTGAACGTGGTGCTGACTTTGTTGGCGGTGAGGATGGCGTCTTGCGTCGTGGCGACGCCGCCTCCGGTTTCCGGGGAGCATTCCCCTTCGTCAATCTCGCTTTGCAGGGTTGCCGGGCCGTTAGGGTAATCGCCGTCCGGGCTGACGCACTGCGGCCTCGCCTCGGCCAGGCCGCTGAGAATAGCCAGCGGCAAGATCAGCAGCTTAATTTTTTGCATTGTTCATCTCTCCTCGTTTGGTTCATTTTCTTCCTGCCTAGGCGGCAGGCGTTTCCGGGTCCTGCCGAGAAAATCACGGGTGCGGGCGAGTTTGGTTTCGCGGATTTCTTCCTCCAGCCGCAAACGCTGCCGCTCCATCGCAAGAATGCCGATTTCCCGGTTCAAATGGCTTTCCAACTCGGCGATTTCCGGGGCGCGGAGTTCTTTTTCCTTAAGCTCCAGCTCGGTTTGCAGTTGCCGCAGTTGCGCATTATGGCGCAATTGTTCTTCGTGTTGGCGCGCTTCGTATTGGCGTTGCTGTTCCAGGCGTTTTTCCATTTCGGCCAGTTCCGCGCGCAGTTGTTCCAATTCCATTCGTTTGGCTTGCAATTCCGCCGTGGTTTGCAGTTGCCGCAAACGGGCTTCATGGCGGAGTTGTTCTTCGCGTTGGCAGGCCTCGCTTTCGCGCTGTTTCGCCCGCGCGGCCTCTTCGGCGGTGTGCCGCGTCTCCAGTTCCGTCTCGCGCGCTTTGATTTCCGCCTCGGCCTGCATTTGCCGCAGCCAGCCCTCGTGGATGAGTTGGTCTTCGCGCTGCCGCAGGTCGTGGTTTTGTTGTTCGGCCTGTTGGGCGGCTTCGGCGGCCAGTTCCGCCCGCTGGCTGGCCAGCTCGTCTTCCAGCGCCTTGAGTTCCGCCTCGGCCCGTTTCTGCCGCAATTCGGCCTCGTGGCGCAGCCGCTCTTCCTGCTGGCGGGTTTCGCTGTCCCGCAGTTCCGCCAAGCGGGTGGCTTCGAGGGCAAGTTGCTCCCGCTGTTTTGCCAATTCGGCTTCCCTGGCCTTGGCTTCCAACTCGGCTTGCGCCAACTGAAGCCGGGTTTGCTGGTCGATTTCTTCCCCGCGCCTGCGCGCCTCGCTTGCCAGCCGTTCCTTCACGCGTCCCTCCTCGGTGGCCAGTTCCGCTTGCAGGCGCTCCATTTCGTGTTGTTGCCAAGCCTTGCGCTGTTCCTCCTCCTGCCGGGCCAGTTCCAGCAACTTGGCTTCGCGCTGCATGAGCAGGCGGCGGGCGGCGGCGGCTTCCTCCGTTTGTTCTGTGAGGATGCGTTCCTTGGCCTCGCGGCGGCGGCGCAGGAACTCTTCGTAGACGGCTTGGTGGCGCGTCCACGGCGGGAGGGTGTCGAGATCGACGGCATCGACGGCGGCGAAGCGGGGTTCGATGCGGCATTGGCTGCGGCAATGGATGCCGCGCATCACCAGCACTTCGTTGGCGATGTCGGCCACGGCTTTTTCGATGGCGTGGCAGCCGTCTTCCAACCAAGACGAATCGCTTGCCATGCGGCGGATTTCCTCTTCGGCGATGTCCTGGAGCAAGGCTTGCAGGCTGCGTTCCAGTTGCGCGTTCAAATCCGGCAGGAATTCCAGGTGTTCGCGGGCGTAGCGCAGGGTCGGCTGGTAGCGGATGCGCAGTTCCGCTTCGACCACGCACACAGCGCCTAGCGGCAAGGGTGCCAGGGGGATGCGCCAGTCGCGGATGGCCAGTTCGTGGACGCTGTGCCAGAAATGCCGGCGGAATTCGGGCGGGCGCTGGAACACCCGGCTGAACGGCCCCAAGCGGCTGACCACGATGTAGCGGCCGCCCTCGAAGCCGGCGTCCCATGGGTCTTCCGGGAATTGCGCGAATACTTCATCCATGGTTTTCTTGCTCCACCAGGCTGTCCAAGCTTGCGTCGGCAGTCTGCGCGGCCTGGATTTTTTGTTCCACCAAGTTTTTCAAGGCCGCGTCGGAGGTTTGCGCGGCTTGGGCGGCGTCGGTGCGCGCCTGCATGCGCCCGGCGATGACAGGATACAGGTTGGGGGCGAATTCCACTTTTTTTTCGCTGATTTTGCGCAAATAGCCCCGGTTGAGCAGGAAGGCCACGGCGAACATGCGGGTCCAATCCGGCACCCGCCGCGCCCGTTCCAGTTCGCTGCGCTCGATTTGGAATTCCAGCTCGTCGTTTTCGTTGATGGTGAAATTGCCGAATTGGCGCAGCCCCAGATAGGCCAGTTCCTTTTCCTCCTCGGTGAGCGGCCCTGGGGCGGAGAACTCCAGGCGGTAGGACAGGACCACCACGAAGAAATCCATCATCGCGGCGCAGGCCAGGGCGAACCAGGAAACGTTGTGCCACATCTCGAAGGTCGGCAATATGCTGCTGGTGACCTGGGCGAAGGGGGCGGGCACCGGCGCCCTGGGCGGCTGCGCGCCATAACCGGCGGCCAGGTTTTCGGCTTGGCTTTGCAACAGGCCGAGGCTGGTCACCACCTGTTCATACGCGGCCGGGTCGGCCATGTGGAAGGAAAACTCTTTCAGATGGGCGCGGACTTCCGTCATGTGCTTGTCTAGTTCGGTGAAGGACGCTTCCAGTTTGTCCAGCCGGGCCTGTTCGCGTTGCTGGGCCTCGTTGTACAGGCTCCAAAACGATCCCTTGCCGACCCTGCCCGACTGGATGAATTTCTTGTCGGCCATGGCCGGGTGTATCCCCAAATAGGCTTGGTTGGCCTCGCGGGCGGCGTCGTCGGCGCG
>CAZOTR010000025.1:17135-27519 GCA_964582755.1 uncultured Methylococcaceae bacterium
GACATCCCGTAAAAGGTGTTGTAACCTGTGGCGACACTGAGCATCAGCACGATGGGGATGGACCAGATGCGCAGCAGGCCGACGAAGGTGCTTTGCACCGAGTTCAGCACCTGGCCGATGCGCCAGATTGAAGGACTCATCGCAGGCCTCCTGTGCGGGCCGTTGCCTGCATGGTTCGCATTCTGCGGCTTCGGGTGGTCTGTTGCGATTGCCGGGTCGGTGGTGTTTGCATGGCGGTTGTCCGTTGGTTTGGCTGACATCCTAGTGCCTTAGTGGGAATTTTTGAAGAGAGGAGCGCTTGGAAATGTTTTGGCGCACCGATTCCCGCAATTTACAGACTGTTGAACGCCCTGCCTACAAGGCGGACAATTCCGGCAAAATCGCGCTTTTTGCTTCCCCTGCTGTCCAATGCGAGGAACCCGCGTCGCGGGCCGTTCAATCCACACGAAAAAGAGCAATTGCCATGCCCAGTTGGAAAATGCCCCAGGTCTTGCCTTCGGAAATCACCCCGCAGGATGTCTATCGCCGCCGCCGCGAGTTTCTGCGCCTCGCCGCCGCCGGAACCCTGGCCGCCGCGCTGCCTGAAAGCCTGCTGGCCGGGGAGAAATTGCCCAACGTGGCGAAATCGCCCTACGCCCTCCCCGATAAGCTGACGCCGTTGGAAGACATCACCCATTACAACAACTACTACGAATTCGGCACCGACAAGGAATCCCCGGCGAAAAACGCCGGCAGCCTGAAAACCCGCCCGTGGACAGTGGCGGTGGAAGGCGAGGTGGGCAAGCCCAAGGTCTGGGACATCGACGACATACTCAAACTGGCCCCGTTGGAGGAGCGCGTCTACCGCCTGCGTTGCGTGGAAGCCTGGTCCATGGTCATTCCGTGGGTGGGTTTCCCGCTGGCCGAACTCATCAAACGCGCCGAACCCACCGGCAACGCCAAATTCGTCGAATTCACCACGCTGGCCGACCCGGCGCAAATGCCCGGCGTCAAATTGCCGGTGCTGGATTGGCCCTACCGCGAAGGGCTGCGCCTGGATGAAGCCATGCATCCTTTGGCTCTGCTGGCGGTGGGCCTGTACGGCGAGGTGCTGCCCAACCAGAACGGCGCGCCGATCCGCGTGGTCGTGCCGTGGAAATACGGCTTCAAGAGCGCCAAGTCCATCGTCCGCATCCGCTTGCTCGGGCAAATGCCGAAGACCAGTTGGATGCAGGCCGGCCCCAGCGAATACGGCTTTTATGCCAACGTCAACCCGGAGGTGGACCATCCGCGCTGGAGCCAGGCCAAGGAGCGCCGCATCGGCGAATTCTTGAAGCGCCCCACGCTGCCGTTCAACGGCTACGCCGAGCAAGTCGCGGGGCTTTACACCGGCATGGATTTGCAGAAATTCTTCTAAACCATGAAAAACCCGCCGCGCACCGCGCAAACTTTGGCCAAAGAACGGGACGGGCAGAAACCCGCCAAAGCGCCGAAACGCCCGGCCACGGCCAAGGAAAAATGGCTGTCGGTGTGCAAAGCCCTGCTGTTCCTCGCCGCGCTGGTTCCCTTCGGCAAATTGGTCTGGCTGGGCTTGCACGACGGCTTGGGGGCGAATCCCATCGAGAAGATCACCCGCGCCACCGGCTGGTGGACGCTGGCATTCCTGATGGTTACGCTGGCCGCCACGCCCTTGCGCAGCCTGTCCGGCTGGAGTTGGCCGCTGCGTTTCCGCCGCATGTTCGGCTTGTTCGCTTTCTTCTATGCCAGCCTGCACTTTTCGACTTATCTGGTGCTGGACCAATTCTTCGACTGGTCGGCCATCGTCAAGGACATCGCCAAGCGGCCTTATATCACCGTGGGTTTTCCGGCCTTCGTGCTGCTGATCCCGCTGGTGGCCACGTCCACCAACAAGATGGTCCAGCGCTTGGGCGGCAAGCGCTGGAAGCAGTTGCACCGCCTCGTCTACCTCATCGCCTTCGCCGGCGTGGTGCATTTTTGGTGGCTGGTGAAAAAAGACATCACCGAACCCGTCCAATTTGCCTCGGTGCTGGCGGTGTTGCTAGGGTTTCGCGTGGTTGCGGCGGTGCGGAAAAAGGCATAGGGATAACACCGCTGGAAGCGGTGTCATCCCTCCGCGCCCGGCGGCTCATAGCGCACTTCCAGCACATAATAAACCGCCAAGCCGCCCGGCGTCTCCACCCGCACCTCGTCGTCCACGGTTTTCTTCATCAAGGCTCGGGCCATCGGCGAATCCATGCTGATCCAACCCTTGGCGGGGTCGAACTCGTCCGGGCCGACGATGCGGTAAGCCACCTCCTTCCCTGCCTCGTCCTCCAGGCTCACCCAAGCGCCGAAATACACCCGTGAGCGGTCGCTGGCTTGGGCGTGGACCACCGTCAGATCCGGCAGGCGCTTTTGCAAATAGCGGATGCGCCGGTCGATCTCGCGCAGCTCCTTCTTGCGGTAAATGTACTCGGCGTTCTCCGAACGGTCCCCCTCGGCGGCGGCGGCGGACAAGGCCAAGGTCACCTCCGCCCGCCGTTGCCACAAGCCTTTCTGCTCGGCTTGTAGCGAGGCGAAACCTTCGGCGGTGATGTAAGCGGATTTTTTCGGGGCAGGGGGGCGGTAGCGGGACATGGGGTTTGGGTTTGAGGATCGAAAAAAACAGCATGGCCCAGATCGGCATCGGTGTAAAGCGTGTTCGTAGGAGCGGGCCGCGCCCGCGACGAACCGGGGGGCGGTCGCGCCCACGGGGCGCTCCTACGGATGCTTCGATGGCCGAAAGCGGCAGTGTCCCCGTATGGACTGCTGTTTGCTTGTGGCGCAGATGGAGGTGACAAGCCATGTCAATTAAACAACGTGTTCCAAAACCCATCTGCCCCAGTTCGCAAGTGTCCGAATTGGGCAAATTTGCCTTTGCCATCCAGTATCGCGGCGGCAGGCGCGAGGCGATCCTAGTGCGCTTCAAGGGCGTGGTGTACGGCTATTTGAACCTGTGCGCGCACATGCCCCGGCCCTTGGATTGTGAGCAAGACCACATTTTCGACGAATCCGGGCGGTATTTGCAGTGTTCCATGCACAGCATTTGCTACGATCCGGCGAGCGGCGAAGCCTTGAGCGAAATTTGCGCCGGGAAAAAGCTGACGGCTGTGCAAGTCAGGGAGGAGGGCGGCTGGGTGTGGCTGGCGGACAAAAGAGCCGCGCTGGATGCCTGTGGTAGCCATTTGCGGTAAGCTTTATAGGATGAACCCCTCCCATGACTCCCACCGCCTTTGCCTGGCCCCCATGCTCGAATGGTCTGACCGGCATTTCCGCTTCTTCCTGCGGCTGATTTCCCGCCGCGTTTTCCTCTACACCGAGATGGTGACCACCGGCGCGGTGCTGCGCGGGGACAGGGAACGCTTGTTGGAGTACGACCCGGTGGAACACCCGGTAGCCTTGCAATTGGGCGGCAGCGATCCTTTGGCTTTGGCCGAATGCGCCCGCATCGCGGCGGATTTGGGCTACGACGAGGTGAACCTGAATGTGGGTTGCCCCAGCGACCGGGTACAAAACGGGCGCTTCGGGGCTTGCCTGATGGCCGAGCCTGGCTTGGTGGCCGAGTGCGTGGCGGCGATGCGGCAGGCCGTCGCCATTCCGGTGACGGTGAAGACCCGCGTCGGCATCGACGAGCGGGATTCCTACGAAGAATTGGCCAGTTTCGTCCGCACCGTGGCGGCGGCGGGTTGCGAGACTTTCATCATCCACGCCCGCAAGGCTTGGCTGAAGGGCTTGTCGCCGAAGGAAAACCGCGAGATCCCGCCGCTGCGCTACGACATGGCGCGGCAGATCAAACAGGATTTTCCCCGGCTTGCCATCGTCCTCAACGGCGGCATTTTGACTTTGCAGGAGAGCGTCGAACACCTAAGGGACTTCGATGGCGTGATGCTGGGCCGCGCCGCTTACCACAATCCTTATCTCCTCGCCGAGGCAGACCGGCTGCTGTTCGGCGACAGCCATCCGGTCCCCAGCCGCCACGAAATTTTGCAGGCTTTCCTGCCCTATGTGGAACGGGAGCTGGCGCGTGGCATCCGCTTGCAGGGAATTTCACGGCATATCCTGGGTCTGTTCCATGGCGCGCCCGGTGGCCGCTTGTGGCGGCGGCATCTCAGCGAGAACGCGACGCGGGCCGGCGCCGGGCTGGAAGTCTTGCGGGCGGCGGCGCTTGCCCGGCAATGCCCATCAAGCGCGGACGGCACGGTATAATAACCCAACAACACACTCGGGAAAGCACGATGGAAGAGCAGTTTTCGCAACTGATTCAAAGCGTTGGCGAGGATATTACGCGGGAGGGGCTGGTTGACACGCCCAAGCGCGCGGCGGCGGCGTTCCGCTTCCTCAACAACGGTTACAACAAGACTTTGGATGGCATCCTCAACAATGCCATCTTTGAGGCCGACACGGAAGACATGGTGATCGTCAAGGACATCGAGCTGTATTCCCTCTGCGAGCATCATCTGTTGCCGTTCATCGGCAAATGCCATGTGGCTTATTTGCCCAGGGGCAAGGTGCTGGGCCTGTCCAAAGTGGCCCGCATCGTTGACATGTACGCCCGTCGGCTGCAAATCCAGGAGCGGCTGACCAAGCAGATCGCCGACGCCATCCAGACCGCCGTCAATCCGCGCGGCGTGGCGGTGGTCATCGAAGCCAAGCATTTGTGCATGATGATGCGCG
This sequence comes from uncultured Methylococcaceae bacterium, assembly GCA_964582755.1. Taxonomy (GTDB): domain Bacteria; phylum Pseudomonadota; class Gammaproteobacteria; order Methylococcales; family Methylococcaceae; genus Methylumidiphilus. The sequence goes on from CAZOTR010000025.1 coordinate 21,828, forward strand.
GCGTGGAAAAGCAGAACTCGGTGATGACCACTTCGTCGATGCTGGGCATTTTCCGCCAGTCGATCAGCACCCGCTCGGAATTCTTAAGCCTCATCCAACGTACCGGCTAACGCCATGACCGAAACCTCCGCCAAGACCTGCCTGCTGCTGGTCAACCTAGGCACACCCGACGCCCCCACCCCGGAGGCGGTCAAGCGCTATCTGGCCGAATTCCTCTCCGACCCCCGCGTGGTGCAAATCCCCAAGCCGGTTTGGTGGCTGATCCTGCATGGCATCGTGCTGCAAACGCGCCCGCGCAAGTCGGCCAAAGCCTACCAAGCCATCTGGACCGAGCGCGGCTCGCCGTTGATGGCCTTGACCCAAGATTTGGCCGACGCGGTGCGCGAGGAATTGAACAGGCGGGGGCAGGGCGGGGTCGCCGTGGACATCGCCATGCGCTACGGCCAGCCGTCCATTCCAGGCCAATTATCCAAGCACAAAGCGGCGGGCGTGGAGCGCTTCATCGTCCTGCCCCTGTACCCGCAATACGCCGCCGCGACGACCGCCTCGATTTTTGACAAAGTGGCCGAAACCTTCGGCGCTTGGAAGCATATTCCCTCGGTAAGTTTTGTCAGCGATTACCACTTGGACGAGGCTTATATCAATGCCGTGGCTACCAGTATTGAACGCCACTGGCAAGCCAACGGCCAAGCCGGGTTATTGCTGTTTTCCCTGCACGGCCTGCCCGCCGTCAGCCGCCAGCAAGGCGACCCTTATTATGAACAATGCGTCGCTTCGACTAAGGCTATCGCGGAAAAACTGGGCCTTGCGGACAATGCCTGGAAACTGGTGTTCCAATCCCGCTTCGGCGCGCAAGAATGGCTCAAGCCGTATTGCGTGGACGCGTTGAAAGAATTGCCGGGTCAAGGCGTGAAAGCGGTGGACGTGGTCTGCCCCGGCTTCGCGGTGGATTGCCTGGAAACCTTGGAGGAAATCGCCATTGCCAACAAGGAAATTTTCATTGGGGCGGGCGGGGAGCAATACCGCTATATTCCGGCTTTGAATGCCGATGCGGAACATGCGAAGGCTTTGGTGGATTTGATAAAGCCCGCCCAAACGTAGCGAAAGGCGGGCATTTCCGGCAAACACCGGCGGGGCGGGGCATTCGCCCCGCTCCTCACGCTTGATGCGTACCCCGATTTCGGGTATGCGCAAAATGTTGCGGACGGGGCAAATACCCCGCCCGGCTCCCAGGCTTATTCCGGCCTACGCCATATAAAATTTGTTTTCACTAATATCTAAAATACATGCAAAAAAAACGGCGTCGCCCCGTTAAGCCCAAAGCCAAATCCAAAAGATTCCTGTTCTTCCCCGCGTGGCTCAAGCGCCCGCTGCTGATTCTCGCCCCTTTTATCGCCGTTGGCCTAGTCGCTTATGTGGCTTGGCTGGACCACACCGTCCGCGAATTGTTCGAGGGCAAGCGTTGGGCCTTGCCGGCGCGGGTTTATGCCAGCCCGGTGGAATTGTACGAAGGGTTGAGCATGGACGCCGGCCGCTTGGAGGCTATCCTAGGCGAGTTGAAATACCGCTCCGACCCGGATTTGTCCACCGCCGGCAGTTATGTCCGGCTCGGCGGGGAAATCACCCTCAATACCCGCGAGTTTAAGTTTTGGGACAAGGCCGAACCGGCCCGCCATGTGCGCGTGGTGTTTTCCGGCGGTGCCATCGAAACCATCGAGGATACCGAGAAAGGCAAGGAAGTTTCCCTGCTGCGGCTGGAGCCTGTCCAGATTGGCAGCTTTTATCCGGCGCTCAAGGAAGACCGGGTGCTGATTAAATTGGCGCAGGTGCCAAAACCGCTGAAAAACGCTTTGATCGCGGTGGAGGATAGGGATTTTTACGATCATTTCGGCATTTCGCCCAAGGGTATCGTCCGCGCTTTGTGGGCGGATTTGCGGGCCGGCGGTTTCGTCCAGGGCGGCAGCACCCTGACCCAGCAATTGGTCAAGAATTTTTATCTGAATTCCGAGCGCACCCTAGTGCGCAAGCTCAACGAAGTCATCATGGCTTTGATTTTGGAGGCGCGTTATTCCAAGGACGAGATACTCGAAGCCTACATGAACGAAATCTATTTGGGCCAGGACGGGGCGCGGGCGGTGCATGGTTTCGGGCTGGCCAGCCAGTATTATTTCAGCCGTTCCCTGGACGAGTTGGAATTGCAGCATTCCGCCCTGTTGGTGGCGCTGGTGCGCGGGCCGTCGTTTTACGACCCGAACAAAACCCCGGACAAGGCGAAAATGCGCCGCGACATGGTGTTGGATGAAATGGCCGATTTGGGCTATATCACCGTTGCGCAGGCCGAGCAGGCCAAGCGCCAACCCTTGGACGTGGTGAAAGACGCCCACCAGGCCATCAGCCGCTATCCCGCCTTTCTCGATCTGGTCCGGCGGCAGTTGCAGCAGGAATACCGCAATGAGGATCTAACCTCCGAAGGCTTGAAGATTTTCACCACCTTGGACGTGGAGGCCCAGGAAAGCCTGGAAACCGCCGTCGATGCCACGCTGAAAAAGCTGGACAAGCAGACTAAAAGCGACGGCCAGTTGGAAACGGCGGCGATTGTCACGCGCCGGGCCACCGGTGAGATTGCCGCCTACGCCGGCAGCCGCGAGGCCAAGGCGGCCGGCTTCAACCGGCCCATGGACTCGGTGCGGCAAATTGGTTCTCTGTACAAGCCGGTGGTGTATCTCACCGCCCTGGCCAATCCGCAGAAATACACCGTCGTCACACCGCTGCAAGACACCGCCATCCGCGTCCCCAACCCCGGCAGCGGGACGTGGACGCCGAAGAATTACGACAACCGCGAGCATGGGACGGTCCCCTTGCACAAGGCGCTGGCGCATTCCTACAATTTGGCGACGGTGCGGGTGGGCATGGGGGTGGGCGTCGCCCACACGGTGAAGACCTTGCGCAACCTCGGCGTGGAGCGGCCCATGCCGGTGTTTCCGTCCACCCTGCTGGGCGTGGGCGAACTCAGTCCGATGGAAGTGGCGCAGATGTACCAGACCCTGGCCAACGACGGCTTCGTCACGCCGCCCCATGCCATACGCTCGGTGCTGTCGCAGGACGGCAAGCCGCTGCAACGCTATGGCTTGAAGGTCAAGCAGTCCATAGATCCGGCGGCGGTGTACCTGCTCAACACCGTGTTGCAGGAGGTGGCGCGGGAAGGCACCGCCAAGCCGGTGTATTCCTACCTCCCGCGTGAGTTCAACGTGGCCGGCAAGACCGGCACCACCAACGACATGCGCGACAGTTGGTTCGCTGGCTTCACTGGCGATTACCTGGGCGTGGTCTGGGTGGGCCGCGATGACAACCAGCCGGCCAAGCTGACCGGGGCGCAAGGCGCGTTGCAAGTCTGGGGCGCGGCGATGCGCAAGATCAGCCGGGAGCGTTTAAAGCTGGACCCGCCGGAGGATGTCCAGAGCGTGTGGATAGACCGCGCCAACGGCCTGCGGGCCAGCGAAGCCTGCGCCTCGGCCTCCCGCTATCCGTTCATCGAAGGCTCCGCGCCCAAGCAATTCTCGGCCTGCACGGACAGCGCTGGCCCGGAGGCCGGGGCAGGGGAGGAGAAGGAGGAGTCTTGGTTGAAGGGCTTGTTTTGAAAATCTTAAGGGGTGGCATCGCCGGGAGCGATGGCATCGCTTTCGTGGGTTAATTCGGGCAAGGGCATGGCGCTGTCGCCACCAAGACTAACCACCAAACCATGCGCCATATTCGCCAAAACCAGCCAATAAAACAATCGTGGCAGCCATTCCGCCAGCATCGTGTTGTGCAGTTTGATGGACTCGCTTTCCATGCGGACATAATGCGACAGGCTGTTATCCAAAGCGCCGGACATCTCCCCGCTTTTGATTAGCTGGACGGCGGTGGGATTGACGCCGGGCAATGTCGCCAAGGACTCATGAAAGCGCAGTCCTTGCCGGACGCCCGTTTCCACTTTTTGCAAGCGCCTGCGCAGCAAGCTGTTGTTCACGGTGTTTCTCGCTTTGGGCAAGGCCACGAACAGGCTGAGTCCGCCGGCCAGCATGAGCGCCAGGGCATGGAAATAATTTTTCATCTGTCGGCGGACATACCAGCCCCGGACAAATGGCGCGGTCATTTGGAGATATTCGACCGGCTTCAAGCGTATTAACGCCCGCAAACGCCATGCCGCCCATATGCCTAAGGCGATTTCCAGCAAAACTCCGGCGGTTTCCCGCAGATACTGCGCAAAGTCGATGCGCTGTAAAATCAAATCGGGCAAGGGATCAATAAACAAGGCGAGGCTGAAAACAAAAACGGGCAACACGGATTTGGCTTTCATCTGCTGCCAGAGGCTGGTTTTCTCCTCGTAGAAATCGGCCAGCGCCGAATATACCTCGCCTAATTTGCCCGTCGCCTCCGCCGTATTCAGCAATTCCGCGTCAAACTCCGCAAACAAGCCCGCCACCCGGCCGGCGCGGGACGTCTCCATGCCTCTTTGGACATGCTTGCGGGCAATCGCCGCGCGTGACCGCAACGGTTTGGCGGCGTTGTCAAATTGGCCGAGCGCCAAGGCCGGCGGCAAACCGGATTTCTCCATGGCGGCGAGTTGCCAATATAAATCACGCGAATGTTTATCGGAAAGTGGCGGGAGCGCCATAGGCCATCTCCGGTCTTAGGATTGTTTGCAATCAGGAGCCTTGCGCGCCGATTGCGGAAGGGTGGCCTAGGCTAGGCGGGGAACTCCCGCCTGCGCAATCAGCGCAAAGCTTCCTCGGCCGTGGTGGCAAACAGCACTTGCTCCGACCAGCGCAGCAGGGTTTCGCCGTCCGCTTGTTGGATGCGGCGGCGTTGCGCTGCCGTGGGCGCGCCGAACTTGCGGGCCATCAGGCGGAGCAAGAGTTCTTGCCGCCCTTTTTGCAAGCCCTCCTGCAAGCCCTCCTGCTCGCCTTCCTCCCTGCCTGCAAACCATCCCTGTTGCCGGCCTTGTTCGATGTAACGGTCAATAAAAGTGGGCATGGCGTCCTCCTCGCCGGCGGTGGCGGTCAGCAAATCGCGGATGTCGTGTTCATCCAGCGTCTGGGTGGTTTGCACATAGTATCTCAGCAGCACTTCCAGCATTTCCAGCGCGGTGTCCTTGTCCAGGATGTCCCGCGCCAGCGGCAGGATTGCGGCCAGGGCTTGCCTGGGGTTTGGATCAAAAATATGTTTGAGCGCCAGCAGGGCCAGGCGGCTCAACACCGCGCCGCGAATCCGCTCCGGCTCGGGCAGGCCGAGGTCGCATAGTTCGTGGCGGAAGTCCGGCACATAAGGCTTTAGCGCCGGGTCCATTGCCCCAAACAACCCCAAAAACCGGTCCGGCGTTTGCCAGCGTTGCGTCCCATGGTACAGCACCATGGGCAGGATCGGCGGCAGCGGATCTTTGGGCTGTTGCTTGCGGTGCAGCTCCCAGATGCGCACCTGGTAGCGCAGCAGTTGCAAGGGCACCCAGGCGTCGGGATGGCTTTTGTGTTCGACCAGCAGGTAGATTTTGATTGCCTTGCCGCCGTGGCGGACACTGTACAGCAGGTCGGAAAAGTGGTTCCGCAACGCTTTTTCGACAAAGCTGTCCTTGGCAATCTCCAGGCTGGCTCAGTCTAGCCCGTCGGCAACATTTTCTGGCAGGTAGCCGCGCAAAAACCCTTCGGCCACTTCG
>CAZOTR010000025.1:27619-37406 GCA_964582755.1 uncultured Methylococcaceae bacterium
CCTCAAACCAACAACCCGTCTTCCATGTGCAGGATGCGGTCCATCTTTCCCGCCAGATGCGCGTCGTGGGTGACGACCAGGAAACTGACGCCGAATTCTTGGTTCAATTCCAGCATCAAGGCGTAAACCCGTTCGGCGGTCTTGCTGTCGAGGTTGCCGGTGGGCTCGTCGGCCAGCACACAGCGGGGGCGCGTGACCAGGGCGCGGGCGATGGCGGCGCGTTGGCGCTCGCCGCCGGACAGCTCGCCCGGCTTGTGCTTGACGCGCCCGCCCAGCCCCACCCGCTCCAACATGTCGGCGGCTTTAAGCTTGGCTTCGGCGACGCTGTCGCCACGGATCAGCAAAGGCATGGCGACGTTTTCCAACAGGCTGAACTCGCCCAACAAATGGTGGAATTGGTAAATGAAGCCCAGGGCGCGGTTGCGCAACTGCGCCAGCTTCTTCTCGCCCAAGGCCGCGATGTCCACTCCGTCCAGAACCACCCGGCCCGAACTGGGCGCCTCCAGCCCGCCCAATAGGTGCAGCAAGGTGGACTTGCCCGAGCCGGAAGCGCCCATGATGGCGACGCGCTCCCCGGCCTCGATGGCCAGATCCACCCCTTGCAGCACGTCCACATCCAAGCCGCCTTGGGTGAAGCGTTTGCGCAGGCCAAAGCATTCCACTGCCGGCTTATTCATAACGGAGTTCCTCGGCGGGTTTGATGCGCGACGCCTGCCAGGCCGGATAAATCGTCGCCAGCAGCGACAGCAGGAAGGCCATGGCCATGGTCTGCCACACATCCTGCCACAGCAGCTTGGACGGCAATTCGCTGATGTAATAAACGTCGGCCGGCAGGAAATGGGCGCCAAACAGGCGTTCGATCTTGGGCACCAGGGTTTCCACATTGAGCGCCAAGGCCACGCCGCCCGCGCAGCCCAAAATCGCCCCAAACAGGCCGATGACCGTGCCCAGCACCATGAAAATGCCCATCACTTCGGCGGGCGTCATGCCCTGGGTGCGCAGGATGGCGATGTCGGCGCGCTTGTCCGTCACCACCATCACCAGGGTGGAGACGATGTTGAAGGCGGCGACGGCGACGATCAGCAGCAGGATGATGGACATGACGCGCTTTTCAGTCTTGATGGCGCGGAAAAAATTGTTATGCGCCTGGGTCCAGTCGGAAAATTGATAAAGCCCCGGCAGCTTGGGGTCGATGTCGCGCATGATCTCGCGCACATAGAACAGATCGTCCAGCTTCAAGCGCAGGCCCGACACGGCGTCGTCCATGCGCAGCAGCTTGGCGGCGTCGTCGAGCTGGATCAGGGCGAGGTTGCGGTCGAATTCAAACATGCCCACCTTGAACATGCCGACCACAGTGAAACGTTTCAGGCGTGGCAGGATGCCGGCCGGCGTCGAGGTAAGCTGGGGGGTGATGACGGTCACTTTGTCGCCGACCATCACGCCCAGATAGTTGGCCAACTCCTCGCCCAGCACGATGCCGAATTCGCCGGGCTTGAGATCCTCCAGCTTGCCGGCCGGAATATGCTTGGCGACTTCGGAGACCCTAGGCTCGTAATCCGGCAGGATGCCGCGCAACATGCTGCCGGAGACCCGGTGTTCGGAACTCAGCATGGCTTGGCCTTCGACATAGGGCGCCCAGCCCAACACGCGCTTTTCCTGTCGCAGCACAGGCTCCAGGGCGCGCCAGTCGCGCAGTTCGCCGCCCTTGCCGGTGATCGAGGCATGGGAGGTCATGCCGAGGATGCGCTCGCGCAATTCCGCCTCGAAGCCGTTCATGACCGACAGCACGGTGATTAGCACGGTGACGCCCAGGGCGATGCCCAGCACGGAGGTCAGGGTGATGAAGGAGATGAAGCGGGTGCGCCGCTTGGCCCGCGTGTAGCGCAGGCCGATGTAGACGATGAGTGGTTTGAACATGTTCCTTTTCTTAAAGGGCTAGGGCCAACATCGCTGTTGGCCCTGTTTTGGCGTGTGGCGGGGAAGCCTCAAACGGCCGGCTCGCAGGCTTGGCATTGTTGGCACAGGCCGTACAGGCAGAGGGAATGGTCGGTCAGTTTGAAATGGTTGGCGGCGGCGATTTCCCTTTGCCGCTGTTCAATCACTTCGTCCCTGAATTCCTCGACCCGGCCGCATTTGACGCAGACGATGTGGTCGTGGTGCTGGCCGCTTTCCAGCTCGAACACCGAGTTGCCGCCCTCGAAATGATGGCGCTTGACCAAGCCGGCGGCCTCAAACTGGGTCAACACCCGGTAGACCGTCGCCAGTCCGATCTCCTCGCCTTCGTGCAGCAAGGTCTTGTAGACATCCTCGGCGGTGAGGTGGCGGTCGGCGGAGGAGCGGTTTTCCAGCATCTCCAGGATCTTGACCCTGGGCGAGGTGACTTTGAGGCCCGCCTTCTTGATATGCTGGCTTTCTTTCTTGCTGTTGTGTTCAGGCACTGCGCCAACCCCCAGGCTCGTTTTTATCCGCTTGAATCGGGTATCATGGCACGATCATGCACCCACTCAGCCGCAATCATAACATGGGCAAGACTCTTGTTCTAATCGCCTGCCTGGCGACCTCCGCCTGTTCAGACGCCATCAAAATCCCCTTGGTTTACCGGATTGACATCCACCAAGGCAACATTTTCAACCAAGAGATGGTTGACCAACTCAAACCCGGCATGACCAAACGCCAAGTGGCCTTCATTATGGGCACGCCGTTGCTGGGAGACGCCTTCCACAGCAACCGCTGGGATTATGTCTATTCCAACGAGCCGGGCGGCGAAGACCGCGTGGAAAAGAAATTCTCCGCCTTTTTCGAGAAAGATGAACTGGCTGGCCTGGAAGGCGACCTGCGTCCGGGCAACAGCCCGTCGCTGGAAAGCAAAAAGGAAGTCACCGTCAATATCCCCAAGATCGAAAGGAGCAAGACCGTTTGGGAATCCATCGCCAGTATTTTCAACGACTAGCCCGCCATGAAAACCGGCATCGACCTGGGCGGCAGCAAAATCGAACTCATCGCGTTGGATGCAAGCGGCGGTGAAATCCTGCGTAGGCGCGTCCCCACGCCGCAAGGCGACTACCGGGGGACCTTGGACGCCATACTCGGCTTGGTGGAAGGGGCTGAGGCCGAGTTGGGCGTCAAAACCAGCGTAGGCTTCGGCACGCCCGGCGCGATTTCCAAAGCCACCGGCCTGCTGAAAAACTCCAACTCGACCTGCCTGAACGGCCAGCCTTTGTTGCAGGACTTGGAACGGCGCCTCAGCCGGCCCGTCCGCATCGCCAATGACGCCGATTGTTTCGCCCTGTCGGAGGCCACCGACGGCGCGGCGGCGGGGGCGGGGACCGTGTTCGGGGTGATCCTCGGCACTGGCGTAGGCGCGGGCGTGATTGTCAACGGCAGGCCGCTGTCCGGCCCCAATGCCATCGCCGGCGAATGGGGCCACAACCCCTTGCCTTGGCCCCGTGACGAGGAGCGCCCCGGCCCCGCCTGTTATTGCGGCCAATGCGGCTGCATCGAAACCTTCCTCTCCGGCCCCGGCCTGGCCCGCGCCCACGCGCAAGCCACGGGCCAAAACCTCACGGCCATGGAGATCGTGGCCCAGGCCGGGCAGGGCGATGCGGCCTGCGGGCAGAGCCTGCGGGTTTACGAGGACCGCCTCGCCCGCGCCCTCGCCCATGTCATCAACATCCTCGACCCCGAGGTCATCGTCTTGGGCGGCGGGCTGTCCAACTGTCGGCGCCTGTATGCCAACGTGCCTAAGCTCTGGGGCCAGTATGTCTTCTCCGACCGCGTGGACACCCTGCTGGTCCCGCCGAAGTTCGGCGATTCCAGCGGTGTGCGCGGCGCGGCTTGGCTGTGGGGCTAGTGGGAGCGCTTGCCAAGCGCGGCTTCCGCAGCCTGTCGCAGTTAAAAATCGCTAAGGACGCGATTTCTTTCAAGGGATAACACCGCTCCCGGCGATGTCATCCCCCAGCCAAATCGACTTCCCGCTCCCACGGTCCACTGCTCCTGCGATAAGGGCGCTAGGTCGGCTCGGTTTTTAAAACCGGGCAGGTCTTCGTCCGGCCGGAGCGCATGGATCATCCGGCAACTGCGGACACCGGCAAAACCATACAGCAAGCCTGGCAAATGACACACTGCGGCATGGCATTTGGCGCAAGCTTGGCCGGGCATGGTAGCCAATGCCTTGATGTGCGGGGAAGCAGGCATTGTTTTCCATGGCATATGAATTGCTGTTATCTGGCGCTTAAGAGCGCAAACCCCGCCGTGCCCGCACCTAAAAAACCTCAAGTTCCACGCGGTTGATGATTGGCAGGCGGCATTAAAACGGTTTGCATTTTTTTAATTGACCTGGGATAACCGGCACGATGAAATACCAAACACTGGCTGATGGCAAGCGCTTGACTGTTAATTTCCGCAATTTACAACGTTCATTGGCGTTAAGCCTTTTGCTTTGCAATGGCCATTTTGCCCATGCCACCAATGTGGACTCGGGGGCTATTGCCAGCAACGGCAAAGCATCCTCCGCACAGTTTTCCATTGGCACATTGGTTGAGAATGGCGCCTATACGGGGACGGCATTTGATTCCCAGCAAAAAATAAGAATTCTATGCAAACTCGATGTGCCGGCCGAGCATGTTGGCAAAGAGGCCAGCATTTATGTGGTTGGAAAATATCAGAACAATTGGTATATGGCAACCCGTGACAATGCCTGGATACCTTGGGATGGCAATCCTTCAACACTCGTCGCCAACCTAGAAAAACTCACGTTGAAAGCAACACAGAAAGACTTTCTGAGCACCAATATCATTGGCTTTTCAGGTGACTTTGAAGTATTTGTCGGGTATTCGGTTGACGGCGTTCTGTACTATGGCAGCGCCCCCCTGAAATTTGGCGTTGCCAAGGCGGCTTCACACGCCGACCATGGCGCAGGCATGTCACATGAGGCGCTGATGATGACGCAACCCGAGCCTGACATCCGCCCGACCTATGATGCCAACAAGAAATATGTATCCGGCGGCATCGGAATCCTGGTCTATGATGGCGTGAACGCCATGGATGCCCTGGGGCCTTTCCAGGTTTTTAGCACTGCCGGGCTTAAGCCAATGTTGATTTCGGCAAGCAAAGACAGCACCGGCGCATACAAAACCTCAATCACCGCCAACAGCGGACTTCAGCTAACCGCCAATAGAACGCTGGCCGACACCGACAATCTTGAAGTGTTGGTCATAACCGGAGGCGCGCTTGAAACCGCCCAGATGGCAAAGAACGCAGAGTTGATAAGCTGGATCAAGAATATAGACAAGAACAGCGTATGGACAACCAGCGTCTGCACCGGTTCTTGGATTCTTGGCGCAACCGGGCTTTTGAAGGGAAAAATGGCGACGAGCAACTGGTATCGGGCCGACGAGCTATTGACGCATTTCGGCGCGATTCCCATGTCCAACCAACGGTATTTGTTTGACGGAAAAATCGTTACCGCGGCGGGGGTGACCGCCGGCATTGACATGGCGCTTGCTTTGGTAAAAATCGTGTTTAGAAATGACAACAACAACGGCAACGATTTCACCCAAGCGGTTATGCTGGATATTCAATATGACCCGGAGCCTCCCATTAAAGGCGGCTCGCCTATGACTACCGCTCCCCATGTGTATGAGGGCATGAGTATGATGTATGACCAAGCTGGAACTTGGTATGGCTTGGGAATGACTTTAGGCGACTTTATTAAGACGGTCCCTGCGCAGTGACAGCCTGTGGCTCGGGTTGGCCGGCTAGGGCGGGCAGGGTTCGTCGCGCCCACTGGCGATGCCGGGTTTGATGACGCCCACCCCGTTTTTGGCTAGGCATGTGGGCAAGCGAGGACGCTTGCCCTCTGCGCTAAACCTTGCCGCCGTTTTGCCATAAAATAGCCGCTCCACCGGACTTTCCGGGATTTTTAAACGGAGCCACGAACGCCATGCGACAAATCACTGCCCCCGAATTGGACCAACGCCTGCGCAGCGGCGAGGCCGCTCCGCTGCTGCTCGACGTGCGTGAACCGCACGAATTCGCTTACTGCCGCATCCCCGGCAGCGTCAACCTGCCGATGGGCCAAGTCCCTACCCGGTTGGCCGAACTCGATCCGCAGCGGGAAACCGTGGTCATCTGCCACCATGGCATGAGAAGCTCGCAGGTCGCGGGCTTTCTGGACAGCCGGGGTTTTGGCGACATCATCAATCTGGTTGGGGGCGTCGCGGCCTGGGCCGGGCAGGTCGATCCTGCCATGCCGACTTACTAGCCGGCGCTCCATGGGTTTGGCGCAGCCATGATTAGCCTGATTCAGCGGGTGGCCCAAGCCGAAGTGACGGTGGCAGGGGCGGGCGTGGGAAAGATCGGACGCGGGATTTTGGCCTTGGTGGCGGTGGAGCGCGGCGACGCGGAGGCCCAGGCGGCGCGGCTGGCCGAGCGCATCCTGGGCTACCGCGTGTTCCCCGACGCCGAAGGCCGCATGAACCTCAGCGTGGCGGACATCGGCGGCGAGTTGCTTTTGGTCTCTCAGTTCACCCTCGCCGCCGACACCCGCAAGGGCACAAGGCCCAGCTTCACGCCGGCCGCCGCGCCGGAGGAGGGGCGGCGGCTGTTTGACTATTTTGTGGGGCAGGTGAGGGCGCGGCATCCCCGCGTCGCCACCGGCCAGTTTGGCGCGGACATGCAGGTTTCCCTCGTCAACGACGGGCCGGTGACGTTCACGCTGCGCGTTCCGCCTGCCGAGTCTTGAGAAAACGGACAACATCCCTAGACGGGATGCTGTCCGCGCCCATCAGCCAAAATGCCCGGTGATGTAACGCTCGGTCAATTCTTCGCGTGGCTTGGTGAAGATCTGCGCCGTGTCGCCGACTTCGACGACTTTGCCCATGTGGAAAAACGCCGTGCGCTGGGACACCCGCGCCGCCTGCTGCATGGAATGGGTGACGATGACGATGGTGTAGTGCTTGCGCAACTCGTCAATCAACTGCTCGATCTTCGCCGTGGCGATGGGGTCTAGCGCCGAGCAAGGCTCGTCCATGAGGATCACTTCCGGGTTGATGGCGATGGTGCGGGCGATGCACAGCCGCTGTTGCTGGCCGCCCGACAGCCCGGTGCCGGGCTGCTTCAACCTATCTTTCACTTCGTCCCACAAGCCTGCCCGGCGCAGCGAGGATTCGACCAGCTCGTCGGTTTCCGCCTTGTCGCGCACCAAGCCGTGCAGCTTGGGGGCCATGGCGATGTTGTCATAAATGCTCTTCGGGAAGGGATTGGGCTTTTGGAATACCATGCCGACACGGACGCGCAAAGGCACCACGTCCATGTCCCTGGCGTAAATGTCCTCGTCGTCCAAGGTGATGGTGCCGCTGACCTGGCAGCCGGGGATGGTGTCGTTCATGCGGTTCAGGCAGCGCAGCAAGGTCGATTTGCCGCAGCCGGAGGGGCCGATCAAGGCCAGCACCTCGCTGGGCATGATGCTCAGGTTGACATCGTGGACGGCGAGCTTGTCCCCGTAGTGGACGCTCACCTGGCTGCACTGCATGCGCGGCAGGCCGATGCCGACGACGGTTTCTTCCTCGCGGGCGCGCAAGCCGGTGAAATTGAACAGGGAGGCGGTGGATAGTTTTAGTTCAAGGGTGGACATGGGACTCTCTTGGTGTGTTGAGGTCGGATGTTTGGGACCGTAAAGAAATTGGGTTTGCGGATAAGCCTTTTCTAATATTGCCATGCGGCGGCATCATAAAGCTAGTTTGGCCGGGGCTTGTTGATCTGGCTCAATAACCTTCCCGTCAAATATATAGCGGCGCCATCTTGCGCCAAGCCGAGGCGCGGTGCGCCCGGCCATCCCAGACATGCAAGGCGTGGCGGATGCCTTTTTCGCCCAAGATCCGGCTCAATTGGAAATTGTTGTCGAGGAAGGGATCGTCCTGGCCTATGGTCAGGATGATGTCCATGTTGCGCAAATGGCCCAACTGTTCTTCTGCTTGCAAGTTAGGCAGGAAATGGCTGGGATTGTGGAAATAAATATTTTCGTCGCGGTGGCCGTCAAACAGGTCGCGGAACGACTCCACCTCCAAGGTTAGGTCGTAGCGGCCCGAGAAGGCACTGAGCTTGCTGAACAGATGCGGATGGCGGAAGGCGATGTTGGCGGCGTGGTAAGCCCCCAGGCTGGCGCCGTGGGAAATCGTGCAGGGATGGCGGTTGAGGGAGGCCATGAACGGCAGCACTTCGTTGAGGATATATTCCTCGAACTGCATGTGGCGGCGGATGCGGTCGGCGGGATGCTTCCAAAAACAATACAGGCTGTCGTGGTCGATGCTGTCCACGCAGAACAACTGGATTTGCCCGGCGTCGATCTTGTTCTCCAGCGTCCGCACCACGCCCATGTTCTCGTATTCATAAAACCGCCCGTCGCGGGTGGGGAAGACCAGCACCTTCGCCCCGGCATGGCCGAACACCAGCAATTCCATGTCGCGCTCCAAGCGCGGGCTATGCCAGCGGTGATATTCTCGTTTCATAAAGGACCGAAAAAGCGTTGCAGATCTTCAAAGAGCCGCCGCTCTTGGGTGGCCCGCGACGGATAATCGAAATGCCCACCGTCCAGCACAAACAACTCCTTCGGGCCAGCCAAGGCGTTGTAAATGGCGAACTGGCCCGGCGGGGCCACGGCTGGGTCAAACAGGGCCGCCGCCACATGCGTGGGTACGGTGATATGCCGCGCCGCCAAGGCCGCATCATAATATTGCAATGTTTCCATCACATGACCGCGCTCCCGCTCGAAACGCGACACCGCCGCGCCGCTGCCTATCGTCGGCAGGGTCAGGCGCAGCGGCTGGTGGCCGAAGGTCGGGACGTTCAGCGCCCCGCGCCGGATGCGCCCGTCCCAGGCCATCGCCATGGCCCCGATGCCGCCGCCGAAACTCGTCCCCTGGTAGCCCACATGCCCCTCGACCTGGGGGAACAGCGCCTGCAACACCGACACGCCGGCCCACACATCCTCCACGCAACCGCCGATGAGATAGCGCGGCGGCTTGTCGATGTCATGCAGCACATGGTAGGCCGGGTTGTCGGAAATCCCCTCCCGGCGGCTGCGCGACAGCCCGCGGAAACACGGGAACAAATAAGCCGCCTCGCCTATCGGCAAGTCGGCGTCCGGCCCGTCGCGCCCGCCGTAACCGTGGCCGACCAGCAGCGCCCGCCGGACAGGCCCCGCCGCCGGCGTCAACAGCCAGCCGCCGATGCGGAAGCCGTCGGTGGAAGTGTAGGCAATATCCTGGACCACGAAACCGGGGTGGGCCTGCCGGCTCGCGGACAAATCGGCTTGGGGAGGAACCTGCAAAGCCCGCTGGTAACGGGCTGTCCAAAAAGCCGAAAAACCCTCAGGCTCCGGCGGAGGCGCCACGGCGAGCAAGGACTCCAGCGTGTGGCCATAGCAAGGGTCGAAAGAATAACAATGGCGAAACAGAGACATGCGGGTAGAGGAACAAGGCTAGGCGGGAAACGGACGGGGGAGGCGGCATTTGGACAGGCTACCTCCGCCACGCGCAAACTGCGGCATTTCACCTTATTGGACGGCGCTTGGCAACCTCCGTCTGCGGCTCCAGACCACCCAGGCCAAGGTGATTGAGCCTCGTCGCCGAAACAATGCGGACCTTCGGCAAACAAAAACCCATTAAACTGTTGCAAATCCCACAATGAGTCCGTATAATGCTCTTCATCGACGCGGGGTGGAGCAGTCTGGTAGCTCGTCGGGCTCATAACCCGAAGGTCATAGGTTCAAATCCTGTCCCCGCTACCA
>CAZOTR010000026.1:0-4991 GCA_964582755.1 uncultured Methylococcaceae bacterium
CGACGGGGATTGAGCCTTGCGGGGCCAGCCCCGGAGTATCCTTCCAAAACCAGCAAATTTCCGAACCTTCATATAAAGAGAAAAACATGAGTCAAAAACCACCCAATTGGGCTTCCGAGGCCCTGTGGAAAAAAATCGCCATCGGGGTGACGGCAGGGTCGTTCGTCCTGCTGGTCTTCCTGACTTTCGACACGCTTGCAAAAGTCTCCGTGGGCGGCGAGCGGGTGCGCGCCTACAGCGTCATCAATAAGGAAATCGACTACCGCTACGACGAACAGAAAAAACGCTTCCAGCCGGTCATCGGCAAGGACGCGCCGCTATTCGGCCAGATACTGAGCGAAGAGGAGGCGGAAAAACTGGTCACGCTGGGCAAGAAAACCACCCAGGCGAAGAATTGCATGAATTGCCATACCCTGCTGGGCAATGGCGCTTATTACGCGCCGGATTTGACCAAGGCTTGGCTGGATCCGGGCTGGATCGACGCGGGCAACCGGGAAATGCTGATGCTGGCCTTCCTCAAAGATCCGGCAGGCAATGCCCGCAGTTTCGGCTCCGGGCGGCGGATGCCGAACCTAGGCATCACCGACGAGGAGGCGCGGGGCGTCGTGGCTTTCCTGAAATGGATGTCGGCCATCGACACCAATGGTTTCCCCAATAACTTTAAAACGCTCAACAGCGAGGCGCAGCCATGAAAATGAATACCATAGCCGCCTTGCCCGGCAAAATCACCGCCCTTTTCGGCAAACTCGACAGCCCGCACCTGAACGGCGGACAGCAACTGGCGGTGAAATATTTCGCGGTCGCCGTCGCGCTGTTTTTCGCGCAATTGTTGTTTGGTTTGTTGGCCGCGATCCAGTTTATCGCGCCGGGCTTTTTGTTTGAGATTTTGGATTTCAGCGTCAACCGCATGGTGCATATCAACGCCATGGTGGTGTGGCTGTTGTATGGTTTCATCGGCTCGGTGTATTGGTTTTTGGAGGAGGAAAGCGGCACCGAAATCGTCGGCTTGAAGCTGGGTGAAATTGCCTTTTATGTGCTGACCGGGGCGGTCACGCTGGTGGTTTTGGTGTATTTGCTGATTCAGACCGGCCCCGGCAAAGATGCCAGCATTTGGTTCATCAACGAGGGCCGCGAATACATCGAAGCCCCGCGCTGGGCGGACATTGGCATCGTCGCGGTGATGCTGGTGTTTTTCTACAATGTCGCCGGCACGTTCATGAAGGGCCGCTGGTCGGGCATTTCCGGGGTGCTGACTTTGGATTTGGTCGCGCTGGCCGGTTTGTATTGCGCGGGCATGTTTTACATGACCAATATCACGGTGGACCAATACTGGTGGTGGTGGGTCATCCATTTGTGGGTGGAGGCGACGTGGGAAGTATTGGTCGGCTGCATCATGGCGTGGTCGTTGATGCATTTGATCGGGGCGCGGCGCAAGATCGTGCAGACTTGGCTGTACATCGAGGTGGCTTTGATGTTCGGCTCCGGCATACTAGGCTTGGGCCACCATTATTTTTGGATCGGCACGCCGGATTATTGGTTTTCCATCGGCGGCTTCTTCTCCGCCTTGGAACCCATCCCGCTGGTGGCGATGGTGGTGCATTCGGTGTATGACGCCGGCGTGCATCAATTCAAAAGCCGCAACCACCCTGCCCTGGCGTGGATCATCGCCCACACTTTCGGCAACTTCTTGGGCGCGGGCGTGTGGGGTTTCATGCATACCTTGCCGCAGATCAACCTATACACGCACGGCACGCAATGGTCGGCCTCCCACGGCCATCTCGCCTTCTTCGGCGCTTACGCGACGATCAACATCGCCTTCTTTTATATGGCGGTGCAGCGTTGGCGCGGCAACGTGTGGATGGGCGGCGATCTGCCGGGCAACGGCTGGCGCTGGAAATGGGCGATGGGGCTGCTCAATTTTGGCGTGTTGGGGATGACCGTGGCCTTGCTGATTGCCGGCTACGAGCAGTCGTTCATCGAACGCGCCATGGAAGGCTCGACCTGGAGCGGCTATTTCACCGCGCAGAACCATGCTTGGTTCAAGCAGGCGATGCATTGGCGGATGCTGTTCGGCCTGCTTACCGTCGCCGGGCTGGTGTTGTTGATCTGGGATTTGACGACCATAGGCAAGGGCGAAACCCGGCCGGCTTTGGCGCTGGCGGAGGCGGATTGAGCGCTTGCTTTTGTAGGAGCGGGCCATGCCCGACGGGGCGGCGGCGTTGTCGGCCCGTGGGGCGCTCCTGCAAGCGTTTCGCAGCAGAGTTTGAATCTGCGGGATAAGCGATGTAGGCCGGAATAAGCCCGCCCACAGCGGTGCCGCTCCCTGCCGCGACGCGGCTGCGGGCGTTTCCGGCAAAGCCCGTGCGGCACGGCTTATTCCGGCCTAGTTTTTCGGAGGTGGGTTTGATTGATTGATTGATTGATTGATTGATATTTTCCGTAGGAGCGGCCCATGGCCGCGAAAGGCTTCGGCCAATGGATGGGGCCAGAGATCGCGGGCATGGCCCGCTCCTACAATTCAATCAATTAAACCCACCTCCAGTTTTTCCCGAAGTCAGGTTTATGAGGCTGCCATCCCTCACCGGGAATAGCCGCCTCCCCTTCTTTTGCCGCGCCCGCCGCCCCAGGAAGGCACTGGCACGGGCTGGCGCGCCAGGCTCTTTGCCATTTCCGCGCTCTGTGCGCGGCGCTGGGCGTCGGGGTCGTTTTGGATCAGGTCGCGCAGCCTCGCGTCCAGCGGCTTTTCTTCCGCCGCCCGGTTTTTTCCGCTTTTTCGGGGCGCGTCCGCCGACTTGGACGGGGGCGGCGGGTCCAATGCCATGGGCTGGCAGTTTCCCCCGCCTGCGCCGGGGGTCGAACTGAAGCGGGTCTTGCCGTTTTCCACACATTTGTACACTTGCTCCGCCCCGGCGGCGAGACGGCAAAGAAGCGCCAGCCCTAGCAGCAAGCCTGCTTGGCCGGAAAGATTCCTGATGGTTTCATGCATAGCGACCTCCTAAAAAGGTTCGTCACTCAGAGCGCCACAGATGTCCTCACTCCAAACCTTACTTCCCTGAAACCGCCGCATACCGGGGCGGTCTGCAAGACCTCGCCGGTCTCGCCCCTTTTAAGCCATTATCATGCGCCTTTCCACCTCGGCCAGCCAGTCGGCGCCCAACAGCGCGGCCAGCAAGGCGGAAACCTCTTCCCGCGCCGCCGGGGACAGGCGCCCAGGGTTTTGCAAGCCTTCCCGGCGCAGATGGAATTCCACCAAAATGGCCCGCAGGAACTGCGAGGCATGCATCGTGTGGGTGTTCATGTCGCTGCTGAGGTAGTCGAATTTCGCGCTGAACACCGGATCGCGCAGGTAGGCGTCGAAACGGCCGGCCTCGAAGGACTTGCGCAACGCCCGGAAAAATTCGCGCTGTTGGCGGTGCATGCCGGGATCGTGGAAAAATTTCCAGGCATGTTCCAGATCGTGGACCATGAAGGCGAAGGCATTGGGCTTGCCCAGCACCGGCGCCAGCATCCTCGGCCAGGCCGACAACACGGTGACCGGCCGCGTCCCCGCCACCTGCATTCCCAGCACCTCGGCGGGGCCGGGAATATGCCCGCACAGCGTCAACGGCCATTCCCCGTTCAACCAAGCGGCCAAGGCCACAGGCACGTTGCCGATGATGCCGAGGAACTGGTAGCGCCCGAAATAACCCAGCAGATAGTCGCGCACCGCCGACGCGTCCAGGCCGATAGTTTCCCAAAACCAAGCGTCGGGATCTGGGCGGGGGTCGGCCCTGTGGCGGCGGGAGGCGAAGCGCTTGCCATGGCTGGCCGCCTGCCAATGCAAAAAATACAGCGCCGCGTAAGACGGGTCGTCAATCGCCCCGGCCTGCCAACGGGCGGTGGAAACTTTGAGATTCTCCATCTCCACGGCGGCTTCAGCCTGCGGACAGGCTCGCCCGGTTGCGCCCGCCGCCTTTGGCGAGAAGAAGCTGGCGCTCGGCCAGTTCGACGAGGCGCTTGGGGTCGGTTTCCGGGGCCGGCCGGCACGATGCCCCGCCGATGCTGGCCGTCACTTGCGGGGCCACGGGCGAAGCGCCGTGGGGGAGGCTCAGGTTTGCAATGCCGGAGAGCATCCGCTCGGCGACGCTGGCGAGATCTGCCGTGTCGGTGAGAGGCAGCAAGGCGGCAAACCTGTCGCCGCCGAAGCGGGCCACGAAGTCGCCGGCCCGGTTCATGGAATCGTGCAGCGCCACGCCAAGCTTGCGCAGGCAGTCGTCGCCGGCCAAATGGCCGTTGGCGTCATTGTAGGCTTTGAAATGGTCCACATCGGCAAGCAACAGTCCTAGCGCCTCGCCGGAACGCGCCGCCCGCCGCCATTCCAGGTCCAGGCGTTCGTCGAAAGACCGGCGGTTGGGAATCCCGGTCAGGCCGTCCAGGCGGGAAAGGTTGTTGAGCAGTTCGCGTTGGAGCTTGAGTTCCAGATGGGCTTTGACCCGCAGCTTGACTATCGCCGCGTTGAACGGCTTGGTGATGTAATCCACCGCCCCCAGTTCCAAGCCACGAATCTCGCTCTCCGCATCGGCCAGCGTGGTGATGAAGATCACCGGCACGCCGCGCAACAGCGGGTCGGCCTTCATCCGTCGGCAGACTTCGTAGCCGTCCATCTCCGGCATCACGGCTTCGAGCAGGACCAAATCGGGCGGGTAGCGCTCGGCGATTTTCAAGGCCCGCGCCCCGCTGGTGGCGGTCGATATCTCGATGCCCTCCTCGGCCAGCATGTCGGCAAGCAGGCGGAGGTTGTCCGGGGCATCATCGACGATGAGGATGCGCATCGGAAACTCGGTTTCCGCCGCCGGCAATGCGGGACGCACATACATTCCCGCCAGCATGTTGTTGAGGACACGGAGGTTGTCCGTGGGATCGTTGACAATCAGGATGCGCATAGGCCAACTCTATTTCCATTGCTTACGTTTATGCATGATAACTGATTGGCCGATACGGCGGGAGTTGCG
>CAZOTR010000026.1:5091-9895 GCA_964582755.1 uncultured Methylococcaceae bacterium
TCCTACAGCAAAACCGACAGGCGGCAAACCTCACCATCCGCCAAAGATGGCGGGGGGTTGCGGCAAGGCCGACCCCTACTCGCGGGTTTTTTGTCCGCGCCCAAGCATGGTATCCTCCGCCGCGACTGGCAACGCCAAACCAGCCGATCTTCCGCAAACCCTACGCCTGACCATGCCCACCCTCAGCCTGATTCTTTGGACGCCCGCCGCCGCCGCACTGGCCATTGCCTTGCTGCCGGACTGGCGCGTCCGTTGGATACGCGGCGTGGCCTTGGCCGGCATCGCGGTGCCTCTGGCCTTCACTTGGTCCCTGGCCTTCCGCTTCGACACGGCCTCCGCCGCCGCCCAGTTCGCCGAGTCCCGGACCTGGAACCCGGAACTCGGCAGCTTCTACGCGCTGGGCGTGGACGGCTTTTCCCTGCCGATGCTGCTGCTGGCCAGCTTGCTTTCCCTGGTGGCGGTGCTGGCCTCGTTCAGCCTAAAAGAGCGGGTCAAGGGCTACCATGTCTGCCTGCTGGTTTTGGAGTCGGGCATGTCGGGCGTGTTCATGGCGCGGGATTGGGTGCTGTTTTATGTGTTCTGGGAAATGACCCTGGTCCCCTTGTTTTTCCTCATCGACCAATGGGGCGGGGCGCGGCGGCACACCGCCAGCCTGAATTTCGTGCTGTACACCCTGGGCGGGTCGGTGTTCATGCTGATCGCCTTACTGATGGTGTACACCGCCTCCGCCGGGCATTCGACCGCCATGGACGCCATGTCCAAGGCCGCGCATGAATTGCCCCGCGACCGGCAAATCTTGGTGTTCTGCGGGCTGTTGATCGGCTTCGGGGTGAAGATGCCGGTTGTCCCCTTGCATGGCTGGCTGCCCCTGGCCCATGTCGAGGCGCCCAGCCCGGTGAGCGTTTTGTTGTCGGGGGTGCTGCTGAAAATGGGCGCTTACGGCCTGTTGCGGGCCTGCGGGATGCTGCCTGCGGCCGTCGCCGCGTTGCAACCCTTGCTGGCGGGGCTGGCCTTGGCAAGCATCGTCTATGGCGGACTGCTGGCTTGGCGGCAGAGCGACTTGAAGGCGATGGTCGCTTATTCCTCGGTCAGCCACATGGGCGTGGTGCTGCTTGGCATTTCCGCCATGAATCCGGCCGGCCTGTTGGGGGCGGCCTTGCAAATGAGCGCCCACGGGCTGGTGGCGGGGGCTTTGTTCCTGCTGGTCGGCCTGCTGTACGAGCGCACCCATACCCGCGAAATCGCCGATTACGGTTCGCTGGCGCTGGCCGCGCCGCGTTTCACCGTGCTCACCACCCTGGCCCTGCTTGCCGCCATGGGCCTGCCCGGCACCGCCGGGTTCGTCGCCGAGTTGCATGCGCTGGTCGGCGGCTTCGAGCGCTGGGGCTGGTGGGTGTTGGGGCTGGCCTTCGGCGTCTTGGTCAGCGCCGCTTATGCCTTGCGCACCCTGGGCTGGCTGTTCACCGGGATGGCCAGCCCGAGGCTGCGCGGGGTGGCCGACCTGCGCGGCATCGAACTGGCGGCGGCGGGCCTGCTGGGCTTTGGCGTCATTGCCTTGGGGCTGGCCCCCGCCCCCGCCTTGAATGTGATCCAAGCCTCGGTGGCAAACTTGCTCGCGGCCCAAGACGCCACTGGCCGGGGGCAATAGCATGGGCGGGAGAGAGGGGTTGGACGCGGCCCGCGACGGCGTTGAGGAAGGCGATAGCCGGCAACGCCTGCAAAAAGCGGTGGAAGATTTGGAGCATGTGCTGCCGGGGCAGGCGCCGCTGCTGAATTTCGTCCACCACAACACCTTGCATGGCTACCAGCACCTGCCGTTCGCCCAAGCCTTGGAAACGGCGGAGCGGCTGACCGGCATCCACGGCTACCTGTCCGAACAGGAGTCCCGGCGGTTTTACGCCCAGGGCCGCATCGACGACAACGATCTCAACCTGGCCTTGGACCGCGCACTCGCAGGCCACGGTGACGAGCCGCTACGCATCGGCAGCAAGAACATCAGCCGCCGCGAGATTTACCGCGTCGCCTTGCTGTTTGGCGTGGATGCGCTAGAACCTAGCCAGTTCAACTGGCAAATGGAGGAAATGGACGCCTTGCGGCGCTTCCAGGCCGACCTCCCGCCAGCCCGGCGCGCAGCATTGCCGCAAGCCGCCGCCGAAGAGGAGGCCGTGCGGGAGCTGTGGAACGCCTGCCTGGGCGTGTTCGGCTTGGAGCATTGCCGCCCGCACCCGGCAGAACTGGCCGACATTCCCTTGCAAAAGGCCGAGGCCGTCCTCGCCGAATTCGACGCCGGGGCCGGCGATTTGCCTGCTTGCGCCGTCAATCCCGGCATCCACGCGCTGCTGCGCGCCGAGGCGCAAGAGGAACTGTCGGCCATGCTGGCTACCTTGGGCAAGGGACACAGCCTGCGTGGCATATTGCTGGCGCTGACCGGGGTGGATTTGCTGGATTCCATCCGCCCGGTCCTGGTCCGCTTCTGCGCCTCCCAACTCGACGAGGGCTTGGCCGCTTGGCACTCCCCGGATCGCGCAAACGGGCTTTACGCCGCCTGGAAGCGCTGCGCCGGCGGCGATTTTGCCTTCGCGCTGGACGGCCTGCCCGGCTGGCGGCAGGCGCTGGCCGAATTGCCGGAGCAGTCGGTGGACGCGGTGGTCGCCATCCTCAGCCGCTTGGAAATCCCGCCATCGCGTTGGAAGGATTACCTGGAGCGGCTGGCGCTGGAACTGCCGGGCTGGTCCGGCCTCATCAACTGGCGGGCGCGCCATCCCGGCTACGCCTCCAACAAACACAGTCCGGCCGCGCTAATGGATTATCTGGCCGTCCGCCTGTTCCTCGACCAGTTGTGGATAGAGCGGCTGTGCCGGGAAACCTGGGGGATACCCGGCAAACTGTCCGCCTTGCAAGCCTATTGCGAGCGCAACGCCTCGGAGTTTTTGGCGAGAAAAAGGCTGTACGCGGGCGAGTTGCCGGAATATCTCGCCCACGCCACGCAGAAGCTGGTCGGCCTGGCCTGGGCCGAGCGCTCCCACCCGGAAAGCTGGCGGGTGTTGGCTGACATGATTTACACCTGGAAGCACAGTCCGGTGGCCGGGCAAGCCGAGGCCCATACCGTTTGCAGCAGCGTCTGGCGGCTGTTCCGCCTAAGCCAGCATCTGGGCCTGTCCGCCAGCGATTTGCGCGGCTTGCCGCCGGACGGGGCCGAACGCCTGCTGCGCTGGCTGGACGAACTTACCTCCAACGCAAAGGGCCAGATTTGGTTGCAGGCATTCGAGAACCATTACCGCGAGCAATTGTTCGCCGCGCTGTCGCAAAACCATGGGCGGGGCCGCTGGGCCAGGCGTGAGACTAGGCCGCAGGCGCAGCTCATTTTTTGCATGGACGACCGTGAGGAAGGCCTGCGCCGCCATGTGGAGGAATTAAACCCGGAAATCGAGACGCTGGGCGCGGCGGGCTTTTTCGGCGTGAGCATGAACTGGCGCGGCCTGGATGACACGGAAGTGACGCCCTTGTGTCCGGTGGTGGTGACGCCCGCCCATGAGATCCGCGAACAGGCCCGGCCCGGCCAGGACGCGGCGCTAGAACAGCGCGGCCACCGCCGGCGTTTAAAAAATCTGGCCGGGCGGGTGCTGAACCAGGAGGTCCGCCGCAATCTGGCGACTTCGCAGGTGTTGATTTATCTGCTGGCCCCCGGCGCGTTGGCGGTCCTCGCCGCCAAGATCTTCTTTCCGCGCCACTGGAACGCCTTCAAGCGCAAAGCCACCGCGGCCTTCGTGCCTGCCGTGGCGACGCGGCTGGAACTGACCGCCGCCGACGCCGACGCGCCGCCAGAGACGCCGACCCGGCCGCGCCTGGGACTGACCGACGCCGAGCAGGCCGAGCGGGTGGCGGGCTTGCTGCGCAACATCGGCCTGACTTCGGGCTTCGCGCCCTTGGTGGTGCTGGCCGGCCATGGCTCGATCAGCCAAAACAATCCGCATCTTGCCGCCTATGATTGCGGGGCTTGCTCGGGCCGCCACGGCGGACCCAACGCCCGCGTTTTCGCCGCGATGGCGAACCGGCCTGAAGTGCGGGATTTGGTCGCGCAGCGGGGCATCCACATCCCCGAAGACTGTTGGTTTCTAGGCACGGAACACAACACCTGCGACGAGGAAATCCTCTGGTTTGACTTGGAAGAACTCCCCTCCCGCTTCCAGCCTGCCCTGGACAGGCTGCGCGCCGACCTGGGGCGGGCGGTGCTGCTGTCCGCCCACGAACGCTGCCGCCGTTTCGCCTCCGCCCCGCGCCGTCCCAGCCTGCGGCAAGCCATGGAGCATGTGATAGGCCGTTCCGCCGATTTCAGCCAAGCCCGCCCGGAACTGGGCCATGCCACCCACGCGGCGGCGGTGGTCGGGCGGCGCAGCGCCACCCGTGGCGCGTTTTTCGACCGCCGGCTGTTTTTGATTTCCTACGACCCGACCCAAGACCCGGAAGGCCAGATCCTGGAAGGCATCCTGCTGGCGGCGGGGCCGGTGGGGGCCGGGATCAACTTGGAATATTACTTCTCCACGGTGAATAGCGAACACTACGGCTGCGGTTCCAAGGTTCCGCACAATGTCGCCGGCCTGTTCGGCGTGATGGAAGGGACGGCCAGCGACTTGCGCACCGGCCTGCCCCGGCAGATGACCGAGATCCACGAACCCATGCGCCTGCAACTGGTCTGCGAGGCGGACGAGACTGTCCTGGCTGGCATCTACCAACGCCAACAAGCCCTGCGCGAGTTGATCGGCAACGGCTGGGTGCTGCTCAGTGCCTTGCACCCGGAAACCGG
>CAZOTR010000026.1:9995-12883 GCA_964582755.1 uncultured Methylococcaceae bacterium
ACCGCCAAATCGGGCTTGGTGCCGCTGTCGCCCTGGCTGGCGCGGGCGATGGAAGGCCCGACGCCGTCCAGCGCGATTTTCTACGGCGCGGTGATGGTCCATGCCGGCGTCTACCTGGTGCTGCGGCTGCAACCCTTATTTGAACAATCCCCCTTGGCGATGGCGCTGCTGGCGGGCCTGGGGCTGCTGACCGCGTTGTACGGCTTTTTCTGCGGGCTGGCGCAAACCGATGTCAAATCCGCGCTGATTTTCGCCACCACCGGGCAGGTCGGCCTGATGTTTTTCGCCGCCGGGCTGGGTTTTTGGCAATGGGCGCTGTGGCATCTGTGTTGCCACGCCGTGTTCCGGGGCTGGCAGTTCCTCGCCGCTCCCTCTCTAATGCACCGCATCGCCGGCGCGCCAGCCCGGCCCGTGCATCCTTGGCTGGGGCGCAGCCGCTTGCTGTATGTGGCGGCGCTGCAACGCTTCTGGCTGGAAAACCTGGGAGATTGGTTGGTGGCGGGGCCGGCGCAACGGCTGGCCTGCGACCTGGAAGCCTTCGACCGGCAGATCGTGGAACCCGCCTTCGGCCTGCCCGGCCTGGCGGTGCGGGCGCTCGCCAATGCCTTGCACTGGTTCGAGGAAAAGCTGGTGTTGCAAGGCGTGGGGCAGAACCTGGTCAGCCAGGGCCGCCGGCTGGGGGTCCGCCTCAAGCATGTCGAGATCCTCCTCAGCCAGCCCCGTTATCTGGTCGTCTTCATCCTCGCCAGCTTGCTGGCGGTGTTTTAAAAGCCATGCCCGAATTCAACGGAGCGCCGTCCATCCTCAGCCTCCTGGTCTTGCTGCCCCTGCTTGCCATGGCGCTGGCCTGGACCGTGCAATCGGCACGGCAGGCATTCTTGCTGGGCGTCGTCGCCGCCATCATCGAACTGGGCCTGTCGGTCTGGCTGCTGGTAGTGTTCCGCAGCGACTCGGCGGAGTTGCAATTCGTCGAGCGGATTCCTCTCACCTCCTTTTTGTCCTACCACCTGGGCGTGGACGGCATCAGCATTTTGTTCGTCGTGTTGACCGCCCTGCTGACCTTGATGGTGATTCTCTACGGCGAAATCGTCCATGAAAGCCCGGCCGGCCTTTATGTGGCCTCGGTGTTCGCCTTCCAGGCCGTGCTGATGGGCCTGTTCCTCAGCGTCGATCTGTTGGAATTTTGGGGCGTATGCCTGCTGGAGATAATCCCGTCCGCGTTCATCCTGTGGCGCTGGAGTTTTGGGCTGGACAAGCGATTGGCGTTGCTGCGGTATCTGCGCGACATGGCCGGCGGGCTGGGGATGATGCTGGCCGCCATCCTCGTCATCGGCTGGCGCCACGCGGAAGCCTCGGGGGACTGGTCCTTCGCCTTGGCGGATCTGTTGCAAACCCCGCTGTCCAATTCCCAGCAAGCGCTGCCGTTCGTGCTGTTTTTTTATGCGCTGGCGGTGCGCATGGCCTTGTTTCCCTTCCATGCCTGGCTGCCCGTAGTCGCCGAACACGGGCCGCTGGCCACCGTCTGCGTGTTCCTGGTCGGCCTCAAGGTCGGCCTCTACGCCCTGTTGCGCTTTGTCCTGCCGCTGTTGCCCGCCGCCTGCCACGCCTGGAAATCGTTCGTCGTCGGCCTCGCCCTCACCGGGATTTTCTACGCGGCGCTGCTGGCGCTGATGCAGATCAACCTGCGCCGCCTGCTGGCCTTCGCGGCGGTCAGCCAGACCGGGATGCTGACCGTGGGCGTGTTCTGCCTGAACCGCGAGGGTCTGCAAGGCAGCTTGTTGCTGGCGGTCAATTTCGGCGTGGCCGCCAGCGCCCTGTTGTTCGTCACCGGCGTGTTGCACCGCAGCACCCACACCACCTTCCTGCCGCGCCTGGGCGGCTTGTTCGACACCATGCCCTTGCTGGGGCTGACCTTTCTGCTGGCCGCACTCAGCACCATGGCCATGCCCGGCACCCCCGGCTTCGACGCCGCCCACCTGATGTTGGAGGGTGCCATCGAAACCCACCACTGGGGCGTCGCGGTCGCCATGGCCGCCGGCAGCGTCGCTTCCGCCGCGTTCCTGCTGTGGGCCTTCCAGCGCGCCTTTCTAGCCCGCCGCCGGGACGCGGCCCTGCGTCCCGAGAAGATCCGCCTCAGCCTGCCGGAAGCCGTCCTGGTCGGCACTCTCTGCGTGGTGCAACTGGGCGTCGGCTTTTACCCCGAGCCTTGGCTGGACATTGTGGACGGCGCGCTGGGCAAACTGGCTAGCCGGATCGAAAACCTGGGCCGGCAACCCCTAGAACCTTAAACCGGTATCCTTTGCCATGGCGAACAGCACTTTTCCTTTTCTAAGCCTGCTCATTGTCTGGCCCCTCGCGGCGGGCCTGGGCCTGTTCGCGCTGGGCGACGGACGCCGCGCCCGCCTGTGCTGCCTGGGCGCGGCTTTGCTGGAATTGGCTTTGTCGCTGGCACTGCTGTCCCAAGTCCAGATTGCCAGCGCCGACATGCAGCTCGTCGAACGCCATGCGTGGATTCCCAGCTTGAACATCGACTATCTGCTCGGCGTGGATGGCGTGTCCGCCCCCTTCCTGCCGTTGGCCGCGCTGCTCAACGTCTGCGTCATCGCGGCCTCCTGGAACACCGTCCACACCCTGCCAAGGCTGTATTTCGCCTTGCTGCTGTGGCTGGAAGCCGCCACCGTCGGGGTGTTCTGCGCCCTCGACCTGGGGCTGTTTTTCCTGTTCTGGGAACTGACCCTGCCGCCTATCTATTTCCTCATCAGCCTGTGGGGGATCGGCCCGCAGCGCCGCCATGCCGCGACCCAATACACTTTATCCATGCTGGCGGGGGGCGTTCCCTTGCTGCTGGGCTTCGTCCTGCTGGCGCTGAACCATGCGCGGGAAACCGG
>CAZOTR010000026.1:12983-19660 GCA_964582755.1 uncultured Methylococcaceae bacterium
CACTGGTCGGGGCTGCTGGCGGGACTGGGGGTGCTGGGCGCTTTGTACGGTGCCTTGGCCGCGTTGCGGCAAACCAACCTGCGCCGGATGCTGGCCTTTTCCAGCATCAGCCATGTCGGGCTGGCGCTGGTCGGCATCGCCACGTTCAAGCTCCAAGGCATCCAAGGCGCGGTGTTCCAGTTGTTCAATTTCGGCACCGTCGCCGGCGGCATCTTTCTCACGGCAGGATTCCTCCAGCACCGGCTAGGCTCGACCGAGCTGACCGCGCTGGGCGGCGCGGCCCGTTCCATGCCGCTGCTGTCCAGCCTGTTGTTCACGCTAGGCTTGGCGGGCATCGGAGTCCCCGGCAGCAATGGCTTCGCCGCCGAGCATCTGATCGTCATCGGCGCTTTCCAAGCGCACATCGGCGTCGGGCTGGCGACGCTGATCGCGGCGATTTTGGGCGCGGCCTATTTTCTCGGATTTTTCCGCGCCGCCTTTCTTGGCCCCCTGACTAGGCGCGGCGTCAAGGAAGCCGCCGACCTGCGGCCACGTGAAGTTTGGGTCGCCGCCACCTTGGCCGGCCTGGCGCTGGCCGGCGGGCTGTTTCCGCAACCGCTGCTGGATTGCGGCCAAAAACCGCTGCAAGCCTGGATCGCCCGCTTGCAGGCCGGCCACGCCAAGACCATGGCCTTGGCTGAAAAGCCACCGGCCACCACATTTTTCGCACGGACAGGCAAAATATGGTAAGTTTGCACCCCCTAAACGTTGTAAAATCCGCATCGCTTTTTTCAACGGCGGGCTTTTGAGTGATTTGGGCTTTTGAGTGATTTATGGATTCGCAGCTAACCTCAACCTCGAAACTTGTGTTGACCGCCGGTCCGTCCGGCCCGCCCGGCATCCCGGATGACGAAGTGGAACTGAGTTTCCACTTCGACGCATTGCTGGCGTTGAACCCAAACATCCAGGTTAGCGAAGTGGCAATGGCGGAGCATCTCGCCCACGCCATCGCCGCGACCCCGGCCAATCTGCTATGCCACACCCAGCGCATCTACTTTTTCTACGGGAACGGGGACCGCGACGGCCTGTATTCGGCGCTGCTCGATCTTTTCATCGCCTTGGACGGCAAGGGCGTCGCATTGCGCAGGCGATTGCTCGCCGGTTCGCGCGAGAGCCTTGCGCCGGAACATTACGGCATCCTGGCGCACTGGCTGGAGCAAGGCGCGCCTGGCGAAGAAAAAGACCTCTCCTTGGCCAACCAGTCGGTGTTGGGCAAAGGCATCACCGGGGTCAGGAGGCTCGTCCAGGTTTTTTTCGCCGAAAAGGACGAGCAGCGGGATCCCCTCCTGGAAGCCCGCGAGCACATCGAGTATTTCCAAATCGACGAGGCCCGCGACTTGCTGGAAACCGCCATATTCGCGCAACCCGAACGGGAAGATCTGCACTTAGAATTGATCCATTTGTACCAAGCGACCCGCGACACCGCCAGTATGCAAGCCATGCGTGAAAAATTGAGCCAAACCATGTCCCAGTTGCCCGAATGCTGGCTTAGGCTAGGCGGGTCCGATGGAGACCAGAACCCATGAGCGGTCCTTTACGAATCGCCGCCCTCGGCTTGGACGAGCGGGCGCGGAACCTGTTCCGAATGTTTTTCCGCGGCCCGTGCCAAAACGAAGCCACCATCGTCGAGCAGGAAAGGGAGGCGGAGGCCTTCCTCATCGACCTGGACACCCAACAAGGGGCAAAATTGCTGGCGCAACAGCGCGAAAGCCATCCCGAGCGGGTGCTCATCCTGCTCTCGGTGAAAGACCAGCAGGAAGAGGACGGCATCGTTTTCGTCAAAAAGCCGGCCCAGGCGCAAAACATGATCGCCGCCATCGAAAAGGCACGGTCCCTGGTGAAGCCGCCCTCCCCTGCCAAGGAAAAGTCTTCGCTGTTTGGCTGGGCCTCCCGCAAGTTGTCCGGCTCGGCGCAGGCGGCGCCGCCCGCCGCCAAACCAGCGCCTGCGGCCACGGACCGGAAACCGCCGCCGCCCCCGCCCCCGCGCGAAACGCCGCCGCCCGCCAAGGTGGCGCCGCCTGCCCCCGGCATGAAGGTGGTCGCCCGCCCCGAGACGGAGGAAACCGCCGTCCACAAAGTGGCCATGCTGCTGGACGAGCAAGGTTTCAAGCACTACCTGGGACACCGGGACGACATCGATCCGTCGAGGCCCGACCAGTTGAACAGCGTGTTTTATGACCCCAAGGTGTTCCTGCAAGGCCATGTCCAGTCGGCCATCAAAGTCGCCGTCGCCCGCAACGAGGCGATAAGGCTGGAAACGCCTTGGAAGTCCATCACCATCCTGCCGCAACAGGGCCTCATCCATATCCTGGCCGACGAGGCGCAAGTGCGGGCGGCCTGCGGGATACCGTTCCGCAACATCGTCGGTGTCGACATTGACACCAACTCCCAACAGCAGGTCAATATCAAACCGGTCGGCCCGGCGGAACTGGAGGAAATCCTAGGCTCCAAGGATGTGACCCGCTTGGATTCCTTCCTGTGGAAAGTCGCGCTGCTGACCTCCAAAGGCCGGCTGCCCAAGGGCATAGACATCAACCAGGCGGTTTTCCTCAAGCGTTGGCCCGGCATGACCCGCCTGATGCTGCCTCCCCATGCCATGCGCATCGCCGCCTTGCTGGTGCAAAAGCCGCATTCGCTGTTCGAGGCCGCGCAGAAAATGGGCGTGCGCCAACAATATGTCTTCGCCTTCGTCAGCGCCGCCCACGCGCTGGGGCTGGTCGGCCAGCAAGCCATCGTGGAGGAACCGGCGCCCGCCGCCGAGCCGCCCGCCGCCCCCGCGCAGCCTGAACGCAAGTCGCTGTTCAAAAAAATACTCAGCCGCCTGAAACTGATTTAACGCCACGGAAGCCCAGTAATGAGCCAGTACAACAAAATAATTTTCACTGGTCCCGTAGGTGCGGGAAAGACGACCGCGATCGCCTCCCTCAGCGATATTCCGCCGGTTAGCACCGACGCCGCTGCCAGCGACATGACCAAAGAACGCAAATCCTCGACCACCGTGGCCTTGGACTATGGCGTCATGAATTTGCCGGGGGGCGAGAAAATCCATTTATACGGGACGCCGGGGCAGGAGCGCTTCGACTTCATGTGGGACATCCTCACCAACGGGGGCATCGGCCTGGTGCTGCTGCTGGACAACACCCGCGCCGACCCGTTCCAGGACGTGAAATTCTTCACCAGCAAGTTCCGCGATTTCATCGACGCGACCAGCTTAGTGGTGGGTGTCACGCAGATGGACTTGAGCCCCAAGCCGCTGCTGGAAGACTACCACAAGCAGTTCGAGCAACTGGGCTTGAAACCGCCGATATTTGAAGTGGACGGGCGCGTGCGGGCTGACGTGGCCATTCTGGTCCAAGCCCTGCTCTACGCCATCGATCCGGTTCTGGAGGAACAATAACTTGAAACGGTTCACACTGGTCGATAACCTCTTCATACACCCCACGCCCGGGGGGTGCTATCATGCCTTTTCCAACCCATCTGAGTCGCCGGCCAAACTGTTGATCCGGTCTTTGCTGAAGCATCCCAGTTCGCCGGAATTGACCGTGGCCGGCTTGAAAGAGTGGTCGGGGATAGCCGACGACGAGCAGGCCCTGTCGATGCTTGAGCGCCTCCAGGAAATCGGCTGGGTGCAAGGCTTCTACGCCCCCGCCTATTGCGACACCTCGCCTTTGGAAGATGTCTTGCCGGACATCCTCTCCACCCTAGGCAGCCAGAGCAAGGTGTTGCTGGCCGACGCCCAGGGCTTTTACCTGGCCTCCCACGGCTTTCCCCACGAAGTGGCCGAGGAGTTGTCCGCCCTCAGCGCCAGCTTGGCGGACATGCACGAGCGCCGCTCCGGGCTGTTGCTGAACAACATGGGGCTGAACTCCAGCGCCTGGGCGCTGGTGGACGCCAACGGCAACAGCCATTTGGGATTCTGGCCGATTTACATCGGCAAGACGCGCTTCGTGCTGGCGATCAGCGGCATGCCCAGGCTGAACCAGCCCAACTTCGTCAAGCTGGTCTGGATGCTCAACCTGCGCTACACCTGAGCGCCGCCGCAACCTCCACCGCCAATATCGCCATTTTATATAGAGAACACATGGCTCCAGTTGATTTTGAAAAGCTCGCCTCTTACGCCAAAAGCTTTGCCGGCCTGACGCCGGAGCGGGAGGCTCTGTTGGTCGATATAGGACCGGCCATCTCCCCCGCCCTGCCCGGCATCACGGAGGCTTTTTATTGCATCCTGACCAGCATCCCCGCGACGGCACCATTTCTGGAAGGCCGCCTGGATTTGTTGAAACAAACCCATCTGCGCTGGCTGGAAGGCTTGTTCACCGGCCCCTTTGATGTCACATACACCAAGGCCATGTACAAAGTCGGCCATGTCCATGTGAAAGTCAACCTGCCGGTGGAATTCATGGCCGGCGGCGTGGCTTTGATCGGCGACCGCCTCATTGCGGAAGTCGAACGGCTCTATCAGGACGACAGCCAATTGCGGCTCGACGCCCTCGGCGCCATCAACGCCATCCTGGGGTTTTCCCTCATCGTCATGCAGCAATCCTTCCAGAATTCTTCGTTGCATGAAGAATTGGAGAAATTCCTAAAGATCACCGGCATGAGCCGGAATTTGTTCAATAATTTGGCTGCGGCCTACAGCAAATAGGCCGGTTTTTCAATTCTGTCCCAACATTACCACACACAAGGAAATACACCATGCGCGCAGACATGCTCACTTCCATCTTGCAAGAGCTAAACGGAACCTCGGCGGACATCGAGGCATCCGGCATCATTTCCACCGACGGCCTGATCATGGCCGCCGTGCTTCCGCAAGGGCTCGACGAGGACCGCCTGGGCGCCATGAGCGCCGCCA
Source organism: uncultured Methylococcaceae bacterium (assembly GCA_964582755.1). Classification (GTDB taxonomy): domain Bacteria; phylum Pseudomonadota; class Gammaproteobacteria; order Methylococcales; family Methylococcaceae; genus Methylumidiphilus. The sequence goes on from CAZOTR010000026.1 coordinate 17,875, forward strand.
TGCTCTCCTTGGGCGACCGCACCGCGCAGGAGCTTGCCCGCGGCACGCTCGAACAGGTCTTGATCAAGGGCGCGAAGGGCTATGTGCTGATGGCTTACGCCGGCTCGGAGGCGGTGCTGACGGTCCTCGCCAAGCCGAACGCCAAACTCGGCCTGATTTTCCTGGACGTGAAACGCGCTGCGGAAAACATTTCCTCGCTGATTTAACCGCCGGCCGCTTCCCTTCCCCGCCAGCCCACTTCGTAGAGACTGCTTGCATGCAAGACATGAAGCCGGAAGACATTATTGGAGAGTATCGCGAGCATACCCTCACATATTTTGACGGAACTAGCCGGAAAGTGCTGGTCACCGAGGTGGAGTCGCCGTTTCCGGAAGGACGCCTGATCGTGTCGCGCACCGATCCGCAAGGCATCATCACCCATGTGAACCAGTCTTTTGTGGACATGTCCGGCTATACCCGGGAAGAGTTGCTGGGAGCGCCGCATTACATCCTGCGCCACCCGGACATGCCGCCTGTCGCCTTCAAAGGCTTGTGGGACACCTTGGCGCGTGGCGAAAAATGGCAAGGCTATGTGAAAAACCTGCGCAAGGACGGCGGCTTCTATTGGGTCAAGGCCACTGTCATCCCCAACGTCAGGAACAACAAGGTCGTGGGCTACACCTCGGTCCGGCGCAAGCCGTCCCGGCAGAAGATTGACGAATGCGCACATTTGTATCCCACTTTGTTCTAGGCCGCCGCCCGAGGATTAACCGTCGACATGACCCCCCACATCTTCACCGTGAGTCCGGACTTCACGCCCGACCATCTATCCGGTTGGTTCATTTTCAACACCTGGCTGCAACGGACCTTGGACGCCCATTTCCACTTGCAGCTTTACGACGACTTCCACAGCCAGCGTGAAGCCATCCAGGCGGACAAGGTGGATCTCATCTACGCCAACCCCTATGACGCGGCGATGCTGGTGCGTGAAAAAGGCTTCAAGCCCCTGGCGAAATTTGGCAGCATCGCCGACGAGGCGATCATCGCCGTCAGCGAGGAAAGTCCCTACTTCAAAGTGGAGGATCTCCGTCCCGGCATCCGGCTGGCGACCACCGACGATCCCGATGTCCACATGATGGGCATGATCATGCTTGAACCCGCCGAACTGGACGCGTCGAACATACAGATGGTCAATTGCGACAGTTACGTCCTGGTCGCCAAGCAGTTGATCAAGCAGACTTCCGACGCCGGCATCTTCCTGGTCGAAGCCTACAGCAGCCTGAGTTCGATGATCCGCAAGGAACTGCGGGTGCTGGTCAAAAGCCAGATCCAGGTGGTCCACCATTCGCTGATGATCGGCCCCAAGATCCAGGAATACCGGACGCCGCTACTGCAAGCCCTGCTGGCCATGCATGACTGCGAAAAAGGCCGGGGCATACTCCAGGCCCTGGCTTGCCCGAAGTGGGAATTGGTGGACGACGAGGAAATGGAATTCATGATCGACTTGATGGACACGTTGATATAACCTGGCCCGGCCCCGGCGCACCGTAGAAAAAAGGCCGCTCCGGACGCACAGGAGGGCATCCCTAGGGATGCCCTCCTTGTGTTTGCGCCATTGCCGCCCAAGCCACGGGGCCGGGCGGACGCCGGCTTCCCGCGCAAGCTATCAGGAAGCCTTGCCCAGACCCAGCTTCGCCATCACTTCCGCCGCGGCGGTAGCCCAGTCTTCCTGCTCGTGGCCGGGTTGGAAATTTCTTTTCTCGGCCAAGTAATAAGCCGCCTCGGCAACCATGCGGTCAATCTCGGC
>CAZOTR010000026.1:19760-26088 GCA_964582755.1 uncultured Methylococcaceae bacterium
CTCGGCTTTAGCCTTGGCCTTGCGCACGCTAGCAGTCGCCGCAGGCGCATCCTTCGGCGCGGACGGGGCAGGCTGCGTCTCGGCGACCGGGGACTTGGCATTTGCCCCGGCGGCTGAGGACGCCACGGCGGGAGACGCCGGACTCGGCTCGACGGGCTTCACAGCCGGGGTGGCCTTCTTGGCCGACGCAGTTTTCGCGGACGCGGCTTTAGGCGCGGCGGCCTTGCTTTCCGCCGGGGTTTTTTTCGTCTTTGGCGCCGGGGCCGCGCTGGTTTGCGGTTCGGCGGCAGGCTTTGCCGACGGGGTATTCTTGGCGTTGACCATGGTATTTCTCCGTAAAGTAGTTGGATTGGCGAGGATTATAACAGGCCAAGCCCATTATTCTTCAACCGCCGCCATGCCTCGGGGCAACCGAAGCCAACCCCGGCGGGGCAATAGCGTTATGCGGGACTTTCCTGCCGGTTAGATGAATAAATAAAGCGCCGCGCCAACGGCGGCGGCCACGACCGCGAAATGCAGCCAAGAGGCTCTGCCCCAGGCATGTCTGGCCGCGTCCATCCAAACGTTGGCATAGTCTCGGGCGGCGCAAAACATACGCCGGATGGCGGCACAGACCTTGCGCCCCAGCCACGCCGCCGCGTAGACCAGCAGCGCCAGCCCGCTCCAGGCGATGAAGGTTTGCGCTTGCCGGGGAGTCCAGTGGAAGATTTTCTCCAGGAAGCGTTCGAGCATCACCTCGACAAACTCGACCAACACATGCAAAACCTCGCCGAGCAAAGGCAGCAATGTGTCCCAGAACAAAATCAAAACTGAGGACGCAACCACCATGCCCAGGGTTTTATAGACGGTCCGGCGGGCTGGCAGGTTCGGGAGGGGGAAACGGCGGTTTTGTGCCATCTTGGGTATTCGCATAGGCACATTCCTGCGCCCGGCATTCCGATCCTTGGCGGGCCTGAAAAAAAACCATCCTTGGTTTTACAAATGGACTTGAGAGAAAACCCAACCAAATTAGCTTGGATTGGGCATAAAGATAAAGCGGCCCTGCGGCCCTGTAAAATCAGAACTTCTTACCCTGTGCATTCCCCAAACTTATGGACCCAGCCCTGCGGACAGCCGTTGCCACGCCGCGGGAGACCGTCCTCCGTCCGGTTGGCCTTCCCGCCATCCATCACCTTTGCCTTTAAGGAGCAGACATGGTCCGCCTAAGCCTTTACCACACCGCCGGTTGCCATTTGTGCGAGCAGGCGGAAGAGATGGTCATGGCCTGCCTCGCCGCGCGGGGAATGGACCCGGCGGCGTGTCTGAGCCAGATAGACATCGCCGAGAAGGGGGAATGGCTGGAACGCTACGGGGTTTTGATACCGGTGTTGCGCGAGGAGGCATCCGGGCGGGAGTTGCACTGGCCATTTGGAGTTGAAGACATCCAAAGCCTTTGGTAGTCGCCGCTGACCGCCTCCAACCCCCGCCTTGGTTCAGGACTTCGGCGGCACATAGCCTTCCGGCGCGGCCGCGCCCGCGCCGAAAAGGAATTTCTCCCGCTCGCCGGCGAGGAATTGCTTGTCCTTCGCGTCAAACGGCGTGAGGCGGTGTTCGTTGATGAGCATGGTTTGCAGCTTGAGCCATTCCTGCCAAGCTTGCGCGGAGACGTTGTCGAAGATGCGCTGGCCTTGGACGCCCGGAAAAGGCGGCTGGTCCAGCCCTTCCGCCGTTCTGCCTAGTTTCGCGCATTGCACTGTTCTACTCATGGTGTTCCTCGGGTTTTAGGTTGATGGTGGGTGTCCGGCTTTGGCCGGGCGGGGTGCGGCAGATTACGGAGCTGCGGCCAGTTCCAGCAACAAGCGCCGCACCGGGGCAGGCAAGGCACCGGCCTCTTCCGGCTTGGCCCAAGCCGAACCGGCTTCGGCGATTTGCATGGGCTGTCCGGCCCGCCCCAGCAAGGGCGTGTAGTCCAGGTGATAATGGCTGAAAGTATGCCGCCGTTGCGGCAATGGCTCAAGCACCACGGCTATCCCCCGCGCCGCGCACCAAGCGGCGGCCTCGCCGCGGTCGTCGAATTCGGGAAAGCTCCACAACCCGCCCCAAATCCCCGCCGGCGGGCGCTTTTCCAGATAAAAGCCTCCTTCGCTGTCGCGCAGGACCAACATCCAGCAGCGGCGCGACGGCATGTCCTTCTTGGGCCGGGGCGCGGGCAGTTGCGCCGTGAGTTCCAGCCGAAAAGCCAGACACCCCGCCCGCACAGGGCAACGCGGGCAAGCGGGATTGCCGCGTGTGCATAGCGTCGCGCCCAGATCCATCATCGCCTGGGTGTATTCGGCGACGCGCGCGTGCGGGGTGAGTTTTTCGCTGATCCGCCACAGTTCGCGGGCGGTTTGGGGATCGCCCGGCCAGCCTTCGACGGCGGCGTAGCGGCTTAAGACGCGCTTGACGTTGCCATCCAGGATGGCGGCGCGGATGCCCGAGCCTAAGCTCAAAATCGCCCCGGCGGTGGAACGGCCTATGCCGGGAAGCCCGGCGAGGCTGGCGGCGTCGGCGGGCAGTTCCCCGCCATGCTCCCGCATGACGGTCTGGGCGGCCTTGCGCAGGTTGCGGGCGCGGGCGTAATAGCCCAACCCGGCCCAATGGCCCAGCACCTCGTCCTCCGCCGCCTCGGCCAAGGCTTTAAGGTCGGGGAAGCGTTCCATGAAACGCAGGAAATAAGGCACCACCGTGGCGACCTGGGTTTGCTGGAGCATGATTTCCGACACCCAGACCCGGTAAGGCGTGGGTTCGGTTTGCCAAGGCAGGTTTTTGCGCCCTTCCCGGTCGAACCAGGCGAGGACGGCGGATTGGAATTCTTCGGCTTGCACGGGTCTTAAGGACAGGTGGGGCGGGTCGGGCGAATCCAGATGTTCCAAAGCGAAAACGGCGGCAAGTTCCCTGCGCGTTGGGCAATCGCCGGTTTTGCTTTAGAATGCGCGATCATTGCAAACCAGCGCGGGCCGGCCCCGCATCCTTATCCACCCTTGCCAGGAAACCGGGCGCGCCACCCGCCAACCATGATTTCAACATCCCGTATTATCGCATCGTTTGCGGCCTTTGCCCTACTCGGCGGCTGCGGCCTGAAAGGCCCGCTGACCCTTCCGCCACCGGAACCCGACGAGGCAACAACGTCCATCCAGCCGTCGAAACCGGTTTCCGCGAAAGAACTCGGCGCCAAGAGCAAGAGCGCGCCGACCTCAAAAACGGACCAGGACAAACCGTCAAGCCCGTCAAACGCCGCGCCGGCCGCGACCCCTTACGCCCAATAACACCGACTGTTTATGGATTATTTCAATTATCGCGACGGCGTGCTGAGCGCCGAATCCGTTCCCCTGGATGCCATCGCCGAGCGCTTCGGCACGCCTTGCTATGTCTACTCCCGCGCCACCCTGGAACGGCATTGGCATGCCTTCGACAACGCCTTCGCCGGCCGACCGCATCTGGTCTGCTACGCGGTCAAGGCCAATTCCAACATCGGCCTGCTCAATGTGCTGGCCCGCTTGGGTTCAGGCTTCGACATCGTCTCCGTGGGCGAGTTGGAGCGGGTGCTGGCGGCAGGCGGCGATCCGGGGAAGATCGTGTTTTCCGGCGTTGGCAAGCGTGAGGACGAGTTGCGCCGCGCCTTGCAAGTCGGCATCCGCTGTTTCAACGTGGAAGTGGCGGGTGAGTTGGACCGGCTGAACCGCATCGCCGGCGAGCTGGGCGTTAAAGCCCCAGTGTCGCTGCGCGTCAACCCGGACGTGGACGCGCAGACCCACCCGTACATTTCCACCGGCCTCAAGGAAAACAAATTCGGCATCGACATCGCGCTGGCCTTGTCCGAATACGAACGCGCCGCCGCCCTGCCCCATTTGGAAGTGGTCGGCGTCGATTGCCACATCGGCTCGCAACTGACCGGCACCGGCCCGTTCCTGGACGCGCTGGAGCGGGTGCTGGCCTTGACGGTGGAACTGGAGAAGCGCGGCATCCACCTGCATCATTTGGATTTGGGAGGTGGCCTGGGGATTCGCTACCGCGACGAGGAGCCGCCGCAGCCTTATGAACTCGCCGAGGCCGTCAACGAACGCCTGAAAGACGCGCCTTACGAGATCCTCGTCGAGCCGGGCCGCGCCATCGCCGGCAACGCCGGCATCTTGCTGACCCGCGTCGAGTATCTCAAATCCAACAGCGTGAAGAATTTCGCCATCGTAGACGCAGCCATGAACGACTTGCTGCGCCCCGCCCTGTATAAAGCTTGGCAGGCAATCTTGCCGGTCATCGAAGGCGGCAGAGGAGAAATGAAAACCTGGGATATCGTCGGCCCGGTGTGCGAAACTGGGGATTTCTTGGGCAAGGACCGCGAACTGGCGATCCGCGAGGGCGATTTGCTGGCGGTGCGCTCGGCGGGGGCTTATGGCTTCAGCATGAGCTCCAATTACAACTCCCGGCCCAGGGCGGCGGAGGTGATGGTGGACGGGGAGCAGGCGCATTTGGTGCGGGCGCGGGAAACGCTGGCGTCCTTGTTTGCCTGCGAGAGTCTTGTAAATGCCTGAAATCACAAGATTCTACGGAATCATCATCAAGCTGTTTTTTGGCGATCATCCTCCGCCCCACTTTCACGCGGTGTACGGCGAAAGCAACGCCGTGTTTAACATCGCCAAGCTGGATATGATTGAAGGCGACCTGCCAGAAAGGGCCAGAAAGCTAGTGGTCGAATGGGCGTCGCTATATATCGCAAGATGAGTTGTTGGAAATTTGGAACACGCAAGACTTCCACAAACTTCCCCCGCTGAAATAACGCACCATGAAATGCCCAAAAATACAGTCAGCCAAGGCGATTGACAACCATACCTTGCTGGTTGAATTCGATAACTCGGAAATTAAACGGTACGACATAGCGCCGCTTTTTGGCAAAAGCATGTTCGCGCCCTTGCAAAACCCGGCTTTTCTCAAGAATGTCCAAGTGGAGCAAGGCGGCCACGCCGTTTACTGGAATGAGGATATCGATCTGAGCGAATTTGAACTCTGGCGCAAAGGCGTGAGCGTTTGACATGCTGAAATTCACCAAAATGCACGGCCTGGGCAACGACTTCGTGGTCATCGACGCCGTGCGGCAAAAAGTCGAACTCAGCCCGGAGCAGGTGCGCCAAATCGCCGACCGCCATTTCGGCGTGGGCTGCGACCAGTTGCTGTTGGTCGAGCCGCCGACTAGCGCGGACGCCGATTTCCGCTACCGCATCTTCAACGCCGACGGCGGTGAGGTGTCCCAGTGCGGCAACGGCGCGCGCTGCTTCGCCCGCTTCGTCCATGAGCAAGGCTTGTGCGGCAAGCCCGAAATTAAAGTGGACACCCGCGCCGGGCGGCTAGTGTTGCACCGGGAGGAAAACGGCGACATCACCGTGGACATGGGCGTCCCCCGCCACGACCCGGCGCAAATTCCCCTGGACGCCGAACGCGAGGCGCTAGCCTACCTAGTCGAGGTGGACGGAAAAACCTGGAGCTTCGGCGCGGTGTCCATGGGCAATCCCCACGCGGTGCTGCTTGTCGATGACGTGGACGACGCGCCGGTGGCGACTCTGGGGCTGGTTTTGGAAAGCCATCCTGTGTTCCCCGAACGCGCCAACATCGGCTTCATGCAAGTTTTGGACAGGCACCATATCCGCCTGCGCGTGTTCGAGCGCGGCTCGGGCGAGACCCTGGCCTGCGGCAGCGGGGCTTGCGGGGCGGTGGTGGTCGGCATCGGGCAAGGCTTGCTGGAAAGCCCGGTGCGGGTGGACTTGCCCGGCGGCACCTTAAACATCCGCTGGCCTGGCCGGGGCCAGCCGGTTTTCATGGCCGGACCGGCGGCCAGTGTTTTTGAAGGCACGATAAATTTATGCAATTGAACAACGCCCAGCCATCCGGTTTTAATGAAATCGCGGAGGAAGACATCGAGGATTGGCTGTTGCGCCATCCCGATTTTTTCCACCGCCATCCCGACAGCCTGGAATTCCTGAAACTGCCGCACCCTTGCGGCGACGCGGTGTCCTTGGTGACGCGGCAGATCGAACTGCTGCGGGAGAAAAACCGCAAACTGCAAGCGCAGTTGACCGACATCCTGCAAATCGCCAGGGACAACGATTCCCTGTTGCGGCGCTTCCACCAACTCAGCATCGCCTTGCTGGACGCGGCGTCGTTGGACGATGCCTTGGCGGCCTTGCGCTGGCTGCTGCACGACTGTTTCCAGGCCGATTTCGTGGCAGTGCGGCTGATCCAGCCGGTCATCGACTGCCCCATCGCCAATTTGTGCGTGTCCGGGGACTGCCCGCAACTGGCGCATTTCAAGCAAATC
>CAZOTR010000026.1:26188-35171 GCA_964582755.1 uncultured Methylococcaceae bacterium
CAGGCAGCGGTGGCGCGCTATTTGGAAGTGCTGCAAATCCAACAGCGCCTGTCCCCGCACACGGTGGACGCCTACCGCCACGACCTGCGCCAGTTGGCCGACTATTGCGACCAACACGGGTTGGATTCTTGGGGAGGCTTGCGCGAACACCACATCCGCACCCATATCGCCGCCCGCCACCGCGCCGACATGGGCAGCCGCAGTTTGCAAAGGGAGTTGTCCGCCATCCGTGGCTTTTTTGAGTTTTTGATCGGCGAGCAGAGCCTGCCGCTCAATCCCGCCCGCGGGGTCCGCGCCCCCAAGGCACCGCGCACACTGCCCAAGCCTTTGGATGTGGACCAGATGGCCGGGATGCTGGAGGCGCAACAGGACGACGCGCTGGAAGTCCGCGATGTCGCCATGTGGGAATTGTTCTACTCCTCGGGGCTGCGCCTGAGCGAACTGACTGGCCTGGATTGCCCCGACATCGACCTGGAGGCCGACTCGGTGTTCGTCCGCTCGGGCAAGGGTGGCCGCTCCCGCTATGTTCCCGTCGGCAGCAAAGCCTGCGCGGCCCTGCGGCTGTGGCTGGAGGCCAGGGCGGGATATGCGGGCGCGCAGGAGCCGGCCTTGTTCGTCAGCCGTTTGGGCAAACGCATCGCCCCGCGCAGCGTCCAGCAGCGGCTGGAGCGCTGGCGTGTCAAACAAGGCGTGGATGGCCGCGTCCACCCGCACAAGTTGCGCCATTCCTTCGCCAGCCACCTGCTGGAAGGGTCGGGCGATTTGCGCGCCGTGCAGGAATTGCTAGGCCACGCCAACATCGCCACCACGCAGATCTACACCCACCTTGACTTTCAGCGGCTGGCGGCGGTTTACGACCAGGCCCACCCGCGCGCCAAGAAACGGGACGGCTGAAACCCAACCGTCTGCAATGGCGGCGAGAACTAAGATATAATCCATCCGTTTGGTAAACCGCCACAGGACCAACCCATGTCAGCGTCAAAGAAATTAGTCAGCAAGGAAAAAGCACCCGCCACCGGCGTGCTGGAACTTATTAATCCGAAGACGCTAAAGGAGAGAGGCCCGCTTTGGATCATCGGCGGGGTGCTGGCGCTGATTGGCGCGGTGCTCTTCGGCATCGCCGAATATTGGGGCGATGAGGAGCCGCGCTTCGATGTCATCCAAGTGTCGCTGGAAGACTCCGGCCTCGACAAGCCCGAGACCATGCCCCTAGGTTACGCCTACGCCTCTTCCCTGATCCATATCGCCGACACCCTGCTGCACAAGCCGGGCGGCTTCCTCTCCAATGACATGTTCCCGCCAGGCGTGTTGGAAGACAACATGCCGCAATGGGAATACGGCGCGCTGACCGCCTTGCGCGACGGCACCTCCGCCTTGCGCAACCACATCGCCCGCGCCCAGACGCAGTCCAAGGAAGACCCCGACTTGGCCAAGGCCGAGCCAATGTTCTATTTCGACCACAAATCCTGGCAGTTGCCCTCCTCCGAAGGCGAGTATGCCAAGGGCATCGAAGCCATGGAGCGCTACCGCGACCGCCTGCGCAAGAAAGTGCCGACCGGAACGCCGTTGGGCGACACCAGCAACGAAGCCCCGTTCTTCTCCCGCGCGGACAATTTGCGCCAGTATCTGGAAATCCTGGAAAAGCGCCTGGGCAGCCTGTCCAACCGCCTGAGCGCCAGCGCCGGCGACGCCCGCCAACTGAGCCAGGAAGACGGCCGTGTGCAAGTGACCAAGACCTCCTGGTGGAACATCGACGACATCTTCTTCGAGGCGCGTGGCTACTGCTGGGCCACGATCCACATTTTGCAGGCGGCGGAGTTCGACTTCCGCGACATCCTCAAGAACAAGACCGCGCTGGTGTCCTTACAGGCCATCATCCACGAACTGGAGGACGGGCAAGCCCCGTTCTTAAGCCCGGTTATCCTGAACGGCGGCGGCTTCGGCCTGTTCGCCAACTACTCGCTGACCTTGGCCAACTACATCGCCCGCGCCAACGCGGCGACCATCGACCTGCGCAACCTGCTGCAACAAGGCTAAAACCAATCGGCGGAATCCCCGGCTTGCCGGGGACTCCGCCGATTCACGACTGCTGTTAGAGTTTTCCACATGGCCAACAATCTGGACTCCACCGACCCCATCCCTTCCAACGCCATCCTGCGGCTGCTTTTCGTCATTCTGTTCAACCTCATCAACATGGTCGTGGGCAAGCTGATCCTGCTCCTCGCCTTCTTCCAGTTTCTCAGCCATTTGCTGACGGGCCGGGTGTCGGCGCGCACGGTCCGCTGGGGCGAGGCGATGTCCAACTGGACTTGGCAGATGTTCCTGTTCATGACCTACAAGACCGAGCGCATGCCCTTCCCTTTCCGCCGGCTGGGCGCCGACCCCGACCGCGATTGAGCGCTCAACGGTTCAGGCCGCGCACGGAAAACGCGACGGCATCGTAAACCTTCCCCTCCCGCCCCAGCAAAACCAGCTTGTGCGGCCCCGGCCGGGGCCGCCAGAGATGGCCCGCGCCCGCCTTGCCCAAATGTTTGCCGTCCAGCACGAAAACGGCGTCGGCCTGGGCAGGCTGGGCAGTGAACAGCACGGCTTGGTTTTCGTATGGAATGTCCGGGTCCAAGGCGATGACCACGCCATTGGCCGGCGATCCGATGCGCGGCGTCTGGCTTGCCGCCTCGGCTAGGCGCACCACCGGGGTTTCCGTGCCGGGCATGAACCACTCCGCGCGCGGCGGCTCGACGGCCGGCTCGAAGCGGATTTCGGCGCGGACTAGCCCGGCGGGCGGGGCGGGAGGCGCGGAAGGCCGGTTTTCCTGCAAGGCGTTCATGATCTCCAGCCAAGCCGGGGCCGCGCCGGTGACGCCGGACACGCCATGCATCGAATCCCCCTCGAAATTCCCCACCCACACGCCGACGGTGTATTGGCGGCTGAAGCCTATGCACCAGTTGTCGCGCATGTCCTTGCTGGTGCCGGTCTTGACGGCGGACCAAAAGCGTGTCGCCAGCGGGTTAGACAGGCCGAAGGTCACCGCCCGCCCGGCGCGGTCGGACAAAATGTCGTCGATGATGAAGGCGGCGGCGGCGCCCATCACGCGCCTGGACTCCCCCGCCGCCTCGCCCGGCCTCAGGCGCAAAGGCGCATAAACCCCGCCATTGGCCAAGGCGCGGAAAGCGTTCACCTGTTCCCACAGGCTCACTTCCGCCGAACCCAAGGCCAGCGAAAAGCCATAATATTCACCCGGCTGGCTGATGCCGAGATAACCGAAATCGCGCAGCCGGTCGCGGAAGCGTTCCACCCCCAGCAATAGCAAGGCCCGCACCGCCGGAATGTTCAAGGAGCTTGCCAAGGCGGTGCGGACGCTGACCCGGCCTTTGAAATCGCGCTCGTAGTTTTGCGGAACATACAAGCCCGACGGCGTTTCCAGATGCACGGGGGTATCATCAAGGATCGAGGCGGCGGTCAGATAACGCTTTTCCAAGGCCAGCCCGTAGAGGAACGGCTTTAGCGTCGAGCCCGCCTGCCGCTTGGCGCGGACGCCGTCCACCTTGGCCGAGCGGGAATAAGGCCCCGCCGAACCCACATAGGCCAGCACCTCGCCGCTGGCGTTGTCCACCACCAAAGCCGCGCCGTCGCGCACATTGCTCTCCGCGAGGCCGCGCAATTGCTGGCCCAAGGCGTTGATAGCCAGCCGCTGCGCGGCCTCGTCCAAGGTCGTGCGCAAGGATTCGCCGGGGGTTTTCAGCAGATGCCTGGCCAAGTGCGGGGCCAGATCCACCGCGCCCGCCCCGGCCTGCCAGGGCCGGTTCAACACGCCGGCCGCCAGAGCCTTTAGCGTGGGGCAGTCAACCGCCAGATTGCCCGCCTGCGCGATGGCGCAGGCGCGGTTGCCGATGCGCCCCGCGCCGGCGTTGGGCGAAGGCAGCACCGCCGCCAGCACCAGCGCCTCCTCGACCGACAAGCCCGAAGGCAGCTTGCCGAAAAACGCCCGCGCCGTCGCCGCCACGCCTTGCGACTCGCCGCGAAAGCCGGCGAGGTTCAGGTAAGCCTCCAGGATCTCCCGCTTGCCCCAGGTTTCCTCCAATTCCTGCGCGGCGACGATCTGCTCCCATTTCTGCCCCAGCGAACGGCCTCCCTTCCCCGGCGCGAGTTTGGGATCGAGCATGGCCACCAGTTGCATGCTCAAGGTGCTGGCCCCCCGCGCCGGCCGGCCTAGCAGCCGCCCGCCAATGGCGGCGGCGATGGCCCGCCAGTCCACGCCATGATGCTGATGGAAACGCCGGTCTTCCGCCGTGAGGAGGGCGCCAATCAACGCCGGGGAGATTTGCTCCAAAGAAACCCAAGGCAGGCGGCGGACCGTGAAATCCAGCCGCAGCTCGTGCAAGGGCTTGCCGTCGCGGTCCATCAAATACGCCTCGGAAGGGCGCCAGGACGACTTCACCTCTTGGAAACTGGGCAAGCCCCAGGCCAAGGCGGGCAGCAGGAGCAGCGGCAACAAAATGCCACGCAACGGCGAACGGGTAAGGCTCTTGCGTCGCCGCGCCGTTGGATGGTGCATGTTTTTTCCTTGCGGATTAGAAATAAAACCGCATTTTACGACGGTGGGGATTGTCAGGTCGCACTATCCTTTCACCCCATGGCAAAGCGATAAGCCGTCCTTATGGACCTTATCACCACAATTGAATTTCCATCCGGGATGCCTGCCCCCATACTGCCGCCCGGCAGCAAGCCAAAGCCCAGGCCGGGACAGCCGCACCAAAACCCTATGCGAATGAGATGAAGAGAGGAACCCATGGACCAGTCCAACCGCTACGCCCGCCTGGACCTTAAAGAGGCCGAGTTGATCGCCAGCGGCCGCCACGTCCTCGCCGCCTACATCATGAAGCCCAAGGCCGGCCACGGCTTCCTCGCCACGGCGGCGCATTTCGCGGCGGAATCCTCCACCGGCACCAACGTCGAAGTCGCCACCACCGACGACTTCACCCGGGGCGTGGACGCCCTGGTCTACGAAGCCGACGAAGCCAGCGGCTTGCTGAAAATCGCCTTTCCCGTAGATTTGTTCGACCGCAACATCACCGACGGACGCGCCATGCTGGCCTCGGTGTGGACGCTCACCGTGGGCAACAACCAAGGCATGGGCGATGTGGAGTACGCCAAGCTGCACGACATCTACATCCCGCCGAAATTCCTTGCGCTGTTCGACGGCCCGGCCATGAACATCCAAGACTTTTGGCGCATCCTCGGCCGCCCTTTAGTCAACGGCGGCATGGTCGCAGGCACCATCATCAAGCCCAAGCTGGGCCTGCGCCCGCAGCCCTTCGCCGACGCCTGCTATCAATTCTGGCTGGGCGGCGACTTCATCAAGAACGACGAGCCGCAAGGCAACCAAATCTTCGCCCCGCTGAAAAAAACCATCCCGCTGGTCGCCGACGCCATGCGCCGCGCCCAGGACGAAACCGGCCAAGCCAAACTGTTCTCCGCCAACATCACCGCCGACGACCCTTTTGAAATGGTCGCGCGCGGCGAATTCATCCTGGAAACCTTCGCCGAAAACGCCCCGCATGTCGCCTTCCTGGTCGATGGCTATGTGGCCGGCTGCACCGCCGTCACCGCCGCCCGCCGCCGCTTCCCCGGCCAGTTCCTGCACTACCACCGGGCCGGCCATGGCGCGGTCACCTCGCCGCAGTCCCAACGCGGCTACACGGCTTTTGTGCATTGCAAGATGGCGCGGCTGTCCGGCGCGTCCGGCATCCATGTCGGCACCATGGGCTACGGCAAGATGGAAGGCGGCAAGGAAGACACCCGCATCGCCTACATGCTTGAGCGCGACAGCGCCGACGGCCCGTATTTCCACCAGGAATGGCGCGGCATGAAGGCCACCACGCCGATAGTCTCCGGCGGCATGAACGCCCTGCGTCTGCCCGGCTTCTTCGACAACCTCGGCCATTGCAATGTCATCCAAACCTCCGGCGGCGGCGCGTTCGGCCACCGGGGCGGCGGCGCGGCGGGTGCCGTCTCGCTCAAACAAGCCTGCGACGCCTGGCTGGCCGGGGCCGACTTGGTGGAATACGCCCAAGACCATCCCGAACTGAAAGCCGCTTTCGCCAGCTTCCCCGCCGACGCCGACGCCCTGTACCCTGGCTGGCGGGAAGCGCTTAAACTCTAGCCGCCCGCCACACAGAGATAACCTCGCCGGGAGCGACGCCATCCCCGCTTCAATAGGATTTGACCACCTGCTCTTGCAGCAGCGCGCTGCCAACCAACACCCCCTTGGCATCAAAAAAAACAGTCAGCGTCTTCTGGCCGGGTTTGTCCGAGACATCATCAAAATCCTGGCTGTGATACTGCCAAGCCTCTTTGGCCTCGTCGGGAATCTTCGCCAAAGGAAACGGCGCGACGCCCAGTTTCACATCCAAGGCAGGCACGGTGATCGTCGTCGGCAGCAAGGCCCGCCCGCCGGGAATGCCCAACAACGCCTCCACCTCTTGCCGGGTCGATTCCCCCTTCACCAGCTTGCGCCGCTCCGCTCCGTCCAAACTCCGTTGCGCGGACGCGCCGGAATCGCGGAACGCATAAGCCGTCAGCACGCCCTTGCTGAATTCGCAGGCCAGGAAACGGTGCTCAATCTGGTTCCCGTCGCCGTTGTATGGCTCATGGTAGAAAAAAACCTCCGCCTCGAAGGCGTCAAACCCCCGCCGGTCGATCTCCACGGGAGCGCCAAAGCGCTTGATGATCTCATCGCGTGGGGTGGCGCCCAATCTCACGGTAGCCAAGGGTTCAAGCGTGTTGCCACGCCCATAGACCGCCTCATGCAACGTGGCGCACCCTGCCAGGGACAGCACAGCCACTGCCAGCAGACACACAGATTTATTTTTCATTCGACCCTTCCCGTTGCGGTATGCTTTGCCATTTCAGGCCGCCAGCCCGGCACACGCCGTGCGCCGGAAGACCTCCCATTATCCCAGGAACCCACATGCCAGAACAAAACCCCAGCGCAACCCTGTTGATTTCATGCCCGGACCAGCGCGGCTTGGTCGCCCGCATCGCCCATTTCATCTTCGAGCGCGGCGGCAACATCCTCGACTTGGACGAACATGTGGACTCCCAAGAAGGCTTGTTTTTCCTGCGCGTAAGCTGGGACATGCGGGATTTCAGCATAGCCGCTGACGCGGTGTCCGACGCCTTCGCGCCTTTGGCGCGGGAATTCCAAGGGCAATGGGCGCTTAAATTCAGCCATGCCCGCAACCGCCGCAGGCTCGCCCTGTTTGTCTCGAAATACGACCACTGCCTGCAAGAAATCTTATGGCGGCACGGGCTGGGCGAGTTTGACGCGGAGCTTGCCCTGATTGTCTCCAACCACCCCGACCTGGGGTATCTGGCGGACAGGCACGGCATCCCCTTCCATGTTTTCCCCATCAACAAAGACAACAAGTCCGAGCAAGAACGCAAAGAACTGGAACTGCTCAAGGCGGAGAATATCGACACCATCATCCTTGCCCGCTACATGCAAGTCCTGTCGTCCAACTTTGTCCAGGAATACCCCAACCGCATCGTCAACATCCACCATTCCTTCCTGCCCGCCTTCGTCGGCGGCAATCCTTATAAACAAGCCTACGAACGCGGCGTGAAAATCGTCGGTGCCACCAGCCATTATGTCACCGACGCCTTGGATGAAGGCCCAATCATCGAGCAAGACATTATCCGTATTTCCCACAAAGATTCCCTGGAGGATCTGATCCGCAAAGGCCGGGATTTGGAGCGGCTAGTGCTGGCCCGCGCCTTGCGGCTGCATTTGCAAGACCGCATTTTGGTTTATGGGAACAAGACAGTGATATTTGATTGACCGAGTTTCCGGCTCCTTACCCTATATGTGGCTTGATTGCTCACACAAGGCACCTTGGATGCAGAGGATTTTATGCGGTTGAAGTCTTAAGTCCAATTTCCACTTGAACTGCATGAGTAGGAATCTGATCGGCTTCGTAACCAGAGGCAATCCAATCAAGTAACCGAATCCAGTGTGCGAAGCTTTCTTTTGTATGGAGAATTTTTTGGCGCTCTAAGCGGATAAGTACCGCGAGTACACTTTCGAAAATACTGCTCATTGCTTCAACAATATCCTGAACAGGCTGAACCCCGGCGTGGACGTACTGGCTACGGGTATCATAAAGAGACAGTATTTTCTTTTTGCTCGATATATACGACACTGGATTCGGGTCTGATATGAGTACGGCGAGGCGGCGTGAAATGGCTTGGCTCGTTTGGTTCTTTTCACTGAAGAGCATTTCCAGGGCTATGGTATAGTTCAGCAGCGCTTCCGCCAACTCGCTTTGTCTAGAAGCTCGGCGAGCGCGAACACCATATCGTGAGACCTGAGCAAGCGTTGGCGACGTAGGAAATTCTAGGCCAGCTTGATAAGCTTCGAGAGATTGAAGTATCGGCGGTCTTCCACTCCAAGTATTCGAATAAATCCCATGCTCCAACGGCACGACGTATCCATCCCAGCGGTGCGGAGTCTGGTTGAGATAAATCGTGACGGAAACGGAGCCAGGAATATCTTTCTTCAGCGACGGAACATCAAAAGCTTCAAAGCCTGCGGCTGCTCCAATCGATTGTCGATCATCTAAGTCTTGCCACATCCATTCGGTGTAGTATGTGGAAAGTTCCTCATAGTAATTAAGGAGTACCTGTCTAAGCAACTCGCTGGGGATTGCCCTCATCGACGGAGCTTGCCAAGAAAGATCAAGGAATCCCATCACCGCCCGCTTGTAGATTGGGCTTTCCAGGCAATGCCGGTGGCGAATTCGTTCTCTAACAAGATTGTAGTAGTCCGAGTTTGCTCGTTTGGATCGGTGCTGAAGGGAAAGATTTTGTACGTCTCCAAAGCGGAAACCAGCGAACTGACCAAGATTCCCATCCTCCGCTTTTGCCGGAAACACCATAAAATGAGAAACGTCCACTGGCACCGTGCTTTCCAACAAGCGATTGA
>CAZOTR010000027.1:0-1327 GCA_964582755.1 uncultured Methylococcaceae bacterium
GGGGTCACAGATACCGCGCAATCAAACCATGCCCGTCTTGCGCCGCCGGCCAGGGTATCCGCACTTCCCAGCCGCCGCCCGGCGCTTCTTGTAGCGGCTCTCCATGCTTGTCGAGCATGGTTTCCAACACCACGTCCCGGTTGCCTTGGGGCAAGATCAGTTCCAGCCGGTCGCCCACGGCGAATTTATTTTTCGCCAACACCGCAGCCAGCCCGGTGGCCGGGTCGTAGCCGGTGATTTCCCCGACAAACTGCTGGCGGTGGCTTTGCGAATAACCACGGATATAGTTTTGCTGTTCGTGGGTGTGGTGGCGCTGGTAGAAGCCGTCGGTGTAGCCGCGCTGGGCGAGGTTTTCCAACACGCCCAGCAAGCGCGGGTCGAATTCGCGCCCGGCCAGCGCGTCGTCTATCGCTAGGCGGTAGGCTTGGGCGGTGCGGGCGACGTAATAATGGGACTTGGTGCGGCCTTCGATCTTCAAGCTGTCCACGCCGATTTCAATCAGCCGCCGCACATGTTCCACCGCCCGCAGATCCTTGGAGTTCATGATGTACGTGCCGTGTTCGTCCTCCATCACCGGCATGAATTCGCCGGGGCGGTTTTCCTCTTCCAATAGATAAACCCGGTCGGCCAAGGGGTGGCGGTCGGCCCCACCGCAGTCGGCCTTGTTCAATTCGGACAGGGAAATGTCTAGTTTTTCGGCGATGAAGTCCCCCTCGGCATTTTCCTGCGCCGGGGTAGCCGTATATTTCCACCGGCAGGAATTCGTGCAAGTGCCTTGGTTGGGGTCCCTATGGTTGAAATAGCCGGACAGCAGGCAGCGGCCGGAATAGGCGATGCACAACGCGCCATGGACGAAAGTCTCCAATTCCATGTCCGGGCATTGCTGGCGGATCTCGGCGATTTCATCCAGCGACAATTCCCGCGACAAGATAATCCGGCTGACGCCCGCCGACTGCCAGAATTTCACCGAGGCCCAGTTCATCGTGTTGGCCTGCACCGATAAATGGATGGGTATGTCCGGCCAGGCTTCCCGCGCCAGCAGAATCAGGCCGGGGTCGGCCATGATGAGCGCGTCCGGCCCCATGGCGACTATCGCGCCGATGTCTTTGATGAAGGTTTTAAGCTTGCTGTTGTGCGGCAGGACGTTGACGGCCAGATAGAATTTCTTGCCCAGTTGGTGCGCCTCGGCGATGCCGATGGACAGATTGGCCTCAAGGAAATCGTTGTTGCGCACGCGCAGGCTGTAGCGCGGCTGGCCGGCGTACACCGCGTCCGCCCCGTAGGCGAAGGCGTAGCGCATGTTTTTCAAGGTGCCGGCGGGGGAGAG
>CAZOTR010000027.1:1427-3467 GCA_964582755.1 uncultured Methylococcaceae bacterium
TTGTCGGGCACCACCATCGCCGCCACCGCGCCCATGACTTTAAAGTCCTTGTACCTAGGCAGCAGCCGTTTCAACTTGTCCAGCCGCTCCAGATGCTCGTTCACATCGTCCAGCTTCAGGTTGCTTTTGCATTCGACGGCGACGGCTTCGCTGTCGTTGACCACCATCAAGTCGATTTCGATGCCTTCTTCGCCACGTTGCACGCTGACGTTCTGCTGCACCTCGTGGACCTCGATGCCCCGCTGTTTGAACAAGCGCACGGCGGAAGGCCGCACCGCGTCCTCGATGAAGTCGCCAAGCCGGTTGCCCAGCCTGCCGATGCTGGCCGACATTTCCTTGATCTTGCGGTCGGTTTCTTGGAATTTTCGGTCGGTTTCTTGGAAATTCCGGGTGGTTTCTTGGAACAGCCTTAAAATATCGTCGTAAGTCGGTTGTGTGGTGGCCATGGCCGCAGCCTCAAAGCATTGCAGGGAAGGCCATTCTACTTCAATGCTAGAATCGCCGCCTCGCATCCTCAACAAGCCTTGGGATAAAGCATGTCCATTAGCCTTGAAAGTGTCCAACGCCCCGATTCTGTTTTGCGGCGGGCTGGCTATGCAATCTAAGCCGCCTAAATATAGTTCGCTGGCTTACCTCGCCTTGGTGATAGTGCCGGTGTTGGCTGTCATCGGCCTCTTGGCCTTGGGGGAGGGGCTTCCTGTGTCGCTGGGGGTGGCGTATTCCCACAAGGCCAGCGCCTCCGACCAAGCCGTTCTCCAACTCCCGACGTTTCTGGGGCAACTCGCCGTCATCCTGGCCGCCGCCCACGGCCTGGGCGCACTGATGCGTTATATCGGCCAGCCCCGCGTGGTCGGCGAGATACTTGCGGGCCTGGCTTTGGGGCCTTCCTTCCTGGGGCTGTGCTGGCCCGATCTGTATCAGTGGATTTTCCCGCCCGGCTCGGTGCGCTTCCACGGCGGACTGAGCCAAGTCGGCCTGATCCTGTTCATGTTCCTGACTGGGCTGGAGATTGATTTCGAGCGCGCCGGCGTCCGCCTCGGGCGGACGCTGATCGTCAGCCACGCGGGCATCGCCCTGCCGATGCTCGGCGGCGTGGCGCTCTCCCTGTTCCTGTATCGGGACTATGCCACGGCGCAGACCCGTTTCATGGAATTCGCGCTGTTCCTAGGCTGCGCCATGAGCGTGACGGCGTTGCCGGTGCTGGCGCGCATCCTGGTCGAGCGGGGCTTGTTCAATACGGTGCTGGGTGCCAATGTGATGGCCTGCGCGGCAATGGCGGACGCCACCGCTTGGGGGATGCTGGCCGTGGTCGTGGCGCTGGAGCGGGAAAGCGGGGCGGCTTGGACCACGCTGGGGTATACCTTGGCGGGCGCTGCGCTGTTTTTGGCCTTCATGTTTTTTGGCGTGCGCCGGGCATTGGCCGCCCAGTGGAGCGAGCGGTGGGCGGCAGGCAAAAAGTTCGGCCAAAACGATCTTATGTGGGTTTTGCTGGTGATCGTCCTCTCCGCCCTCGCCATGGAGCTATTGCATCTTCATGCGATCTTTGGCGCTTTCGTGGCCGGTTTGGCGATGCCGCGTGATGGGCGGCTGCGGGCCGAGATCCGCGCCCGCTTTGAGGACTTGATGGCGGTGTTGCTGCTGCCGCTGTTTTTCGCCATCACTGGTTTGCGCACCGACATCGGGTTGTTGGCGACGCCTGCCGAATATGGCTGGGTTGCGCTGATTATCGGGGTGGCGGTCCTTGGCAAGCTGGGCGGTTCGTGCGTCGCCGCCCGCGCCGCCGGTATCGGCTGGCGCGACGCCTGCGCGGTGGGAATCTTGATGAACGCAAGGGGCACGGTGGAGTTGGTGCTGCTCACCATCGGCTTGCAAGACGGGATTATCACCCCGGCCTTGTTCACGATGATGGTGCTTATGGCCTTGGTCACGACGATGATGACCACGCCGCTGCTGATCGGCATCGGCAGGACGGCCAGCTTTGCCGCAACCCAGCAAGCCTGATGCCTGCTCTTCCGCCGTGCGGCTGTGGGAGCGGTTTCC
>CAZOTR010000027.1:3567-20213 GCA_964582755.1 uncultured Methylococcaceae bacterium
GTGCGCCGTGCTTGGCAGGGTTGGCGCATACAACTCGGTAGGCCCCGCCCCTAGATGCCGGAAACGCCGGTGTACTCGCCTGTGGCTCGAACCGGCTTATTCCGGCCTGCGCCCGTTTTCATCCTCGGCCGGCTCGACCCGGCAATCTTCCCAGTTTTGCGCGGGGGCCGGCGGGTCGTCCACTGCCATGCCATGTTCGCGCAGCGTTTGTTGCAGGCTTTCCACCTGTTCTTTCAGCTTCAAGATGTGTTCCAGCAAATGGTCGATGGCGTTCGCCACCGGGTCGGACATGTCGGCGGTCATGCCGTAGGCGTCGAAGCCGACTTTGTCGGCGATGGCCTGGCGTTGCGCCTGCTGCGCCTTGCGGTCGGGGTTGACGCGGTGGCTGGGGATGCCAACCACGGTGGCCCCGGCGGGGACGTTTTTCAGCACCACCGAGTTGGAGCCTACCCGCGCCCCGTCGCCCACATCAATCGGCCCCAGCACTTTCGCGCCCGCGCCGATGACCACGCCGTTGCCCAAGGTGGGATGGCGTTTGCCCTTTTTCCAACTGGTGCCGCCCAAGGTGACGCCGTGGTAGAGGGTGCAGTCGTCGCCGATGACGGCGGTTTCGCCGATCACCACGCCCATGCCGTGGTCGATGAACAAGCGGCGGCCGATCTTCGCGCCGGGGTGGATCTCGATGCCGGTCAGCCAGCGGCCCAGATGGGCCAGGAAACGCGCCGGCCAGCGCAGGCCAGCGTTCCATAGCCGGTGGCTGAGGCGGTGGACCAGCACGGCGTGGACGCCCGGATAAGTGGTGAGGATCTCGAAATACGACTGCGCCGCCGGGTCGCGGGCAAAGATGCAGCCGAATTCTTCTTGGATTTTTTTCAGCATGGTTCCTTGGGCCGGGTGCGTTTTTGGACGGCGGCGAGGATGCCGCGCAGGATGTGGATGTCGGTTTTTTCCAG
Source organism: uncultured Methylococcaceae bacterium (assembly GCA_964582755.1). Classification (GTDB taxonomy): domain Bacteria; phylum Pseudomonadota; class Gammaproteobacteria; order Methylococcales; family Methylococcaceae; genus Methylumidiphilus. Next base: position 4,521 of record CAZOTR010000027.1, read on the forward strand.
CCCGGAGCGGATGAAGATGCGCCGCAGGCGGCGGATCAGCGCGGGCGAGGATTTGTTTTCGTGCAGGAAGCCGATGTCGCGCAAAGTCTGTAGCAAATGGCCGTGGAACGACTCCATTTCCTCGCCGTTGGCCAGGGTTTCCGCGTCGGCGTTTGCCGCCGGCGCGGAGGCGGCAAGCGCCGCTTGGAACAGTTCGTAGGCGACCACTTGCACGGCGGCGGCGATGTTCAGCGAGCTGAATTCCGGGTTGCAGGGGATGTGCAGCAAATAGTGGCAGCGTTCCAGCTCGTCGTTGCTGAGGCCGGTGCGCTCGCGCCCGAAGAGGATGGCGGTCTTCAAATTCGCGTTGCCGACGACTTTCTCCGCGCATTGCTTTGGGTCCAACTGCGGCCAGGCGATGGTGCGTAAGCGGGCGCTGGCGCCGATGATTTGCTCGCGGTCGGCCAGCGCCGCGTCCAGGCTGGCGTAGACTTGCGCCCGCTCCAAGATGTCGTCGGCCCCGGCGGCGCGGGCATTGGCCTCCGCGCTGGGGTAGATTTTCGGGGCCACCAGCCCGAGGTCCGACAGCCCCATGTTCTTCATGGCGCGGGCCGCCGCGCCGATGTTGCCGGGATGGGTGGTGCCCACCAGAAGGATGCGGATATTCGACAGCACGGCTGGACCTTGTGCGGGGAGGGTGGCAAAAAGGGGTAAAATACTAGCAGAATTTTGTTACTCTTAACGGTCTTTATAACTTTTTCGGTGACCCATGGATCCAATGTTGACCATCGCCGTGCGCGCCGCCCGCGCCGCCGGCGATTTGATCGTCCGCTACGTCGATAGAATCGACACGCTTACCATTTCGCCCAAGGGGCGCAACGATTTCGTCAGCGAGGTGGACCGCCAGGCCGAGCAAGAAATCGTCAACATCCTCAGCCGGGCCTATCCCGACCATGCCTTCCTGGGCGAGGAGGGCGGACGCCACGGCCTGCCCAAGGGCGAGTTCACCTGGGTCATCGACCCCTTGGACGGCACCACCAACTTCCTGCACGGCTTGCCGCAGTTCGCCGTCTCCATCGGCCTGCTGTACCGGGGCAAGGTCGAGTGCGGCGTGGTCTACGATCCGATGCGGCAGGAATTGTTCACCGCCAAGCGCGGCGGCGGGGCGATGTTGAACGACCGCCGGGTGCGCGTCACCAAGCAGAAAACCTTCAAAGGCGCGTTGCTAGGCACCGGCTTCCCGTTCAAAGACCAGCGCCACAATGACGCTTATTTCGGCATGTTCCGCGAATTGATGAAAGACACCGCCGGCATCCGCCGCGCCGGCGCGGCGGCCTTGGATCTAGCCTGGGTGGCCTGCGGCAGGATGGACGGCTTCTGGGAGCTGGGCCTGTTGCCCTGGGACATGGCGGCGGGCATCTTGCTGATCCAGGAGGCCGGCGGCATCGTCACCGACCTGGAAGGCGGCTCGCGCTATTTTGAGACCGGCAACCTGCTGACCGCCAACCCCAAGCTGCATGTGCTGATGGAGCAGGCCATCCGGCCTTATGTGACGGATGCTTTGCGCTACAAGGCGGCGGTGGGCGAGAAGGCGGGGGAATGACTTTCTGTTTTTAATCCATTGATTGGAATTGTCGATTATGGCGAAACAGAAAAAAACGGAAGGTGTGCAGTTCGTCCGATATTTCGGGCCGTTGCTTGATGCTTTGCGTGAACTTGGAGGCTCGGGTTCCCCCGATGAAGTTGTTGAGCGCATAGCGCGTGATCTTAATCTCACCGACGACATGCAAAATGAGCTTTTGCCTTCAGGCGGATCGCGCTATAGAAATCAAGTTGCATGGGCGCGGTTTTATCTTGTTCGGGAGGGGCTGCTCGATTCTTCTAAACGCGGTGTCTGGAGTCTTACGGAAGAAGGACGTTCGACGTCTTTGTCGGTGGAGCAGGCGCGCGAGATTTTCTTGAAATGGGCCGAAGTTTTTCAGGCACAACGCCGAACAAAAGCGTCTAACGCGCCGGAATCTGTTGCTGAACAAGTGGCGGAAAGCACGGCTTCAATTCCGCCAGTTGACTATCGTAGTGCAGTAATCGACCTGTTATTGAATTTGCCGCCACCTGGCTTTGAACGATTATCGCAGCGTCTGCTTCGGGAGGCGGGCTTTACTCAGGTTGTGGTGACGGGAAGCAGTGGTGATGAAGGGATCGACGGATATGGCACTCTGCAAATCAATCCCTTGGTTTCGTTTAAGGTATTGTTCCAATGCAAACGTTACAGGAAGTCGGTTTCTCCATCGCATGTTCGGGATTTTCGGGGGGCAATGGCAGGCCGCGCCGACAAAGGCATTATTGTCACTACGGGTACTTTTACTGCCGAGGCCCGGCGGGAAGCTTCCCGCGATGGAGTTCCGCCTATAGAGCTTATCGATGGAGAAAAACTTGTTGACATGCTTGAGCATCTTGAATTGGGGCTTAAGCTAGTGACAACCTATGAGATCGATGAAACATTCTTCAATGAATTCCGAGGCACCCATGATTCATAGCGTAGAACAACTGGAAGCCGAACTCCTGTTGCTGCCCATCGGTGAGCGGGCTAGGCTGGCCGAAAGGCTGATTTCCAGCCTTGACGAGGAGACAGCCATTGAGGAAGCATTGTCAAATGAGGTTCAGCATCGTTTGGCCGCGTTCGATGCCGGTGATGCAGCGTCTTTTGCTGCTGCTGAAGTCATTGCCGAAGCTCGCGGGCGCTTGAGATGATCGTCCGATTTCATTCCGCTGCCCGCATAGAGTTTTTGCAAGCAGCCGATCATTACGAGCAAAAGGCAAACCGATTAGGCGCGGATTTTATTCACGAAGTAGAACGCATTCTCTCGCTTGTCAAAGACTATCCCGATATTGGCACTCCCTGGCGTCACGAGACGCGCCGTTTGCCCTTGCGCCGGTTTCCGTTCACTGTGATTTATCGGCGCAAAGGCGACAACATACTGGTTGTGGCCGTTGCGCATCGCCGCCGTACTGACTATTGGTCAGGGAGGGAATCTTAGGATGGACCGTTTGATCGAGATCGAAACCAAGCTGGCCTTCCAGGAGGACACTATCCAGGCGTTGAATAGCGTGGTCTGCCGGCAACAACAGCAGATCGAGCAGCTTGAGGCCACGCTGAAACTGTTGATCGAGCGTTTCCGGCAGTTGTCGGCGGACCAGGAACCCGGCGGCAAACCGGCGGACGAGAGACCGCCGCATTATTGACTCAGATCCCAAGCCCCGGCGGCGGCGACATGGCCCGCGACAGCATCGAAACCCGCTCCACGCTCACCTGCCCCGGCTGCGGCCAACGCAGCCGGGAGGCCATGCCGCAAAGACGCTTGCCTGTATTTTTGGCAATGCCCGACTTGCAAAACCCTGCTGAAGCCCAAGCCGTGTGACTGCTGTGTGTTTTGCTCTTATGGCGACATTCCGTGCCCGCCCCAGCAAGCTGTTAAAATATGCGGAACTTAGCTCCCAAACCTTGGCGGCGCTATCCGCCGCCAGCCCTTTCCCGCAAGCAAGAGTGACATGAACAAGAACCCGTTACGCCTCGCCAAACACGAGGAAAAACGCCTGCGCGCCGGGCATTTGTGGATTTTTAGCAACGAGGTGGATACCGGCGTGACCCCGCTCAAGGCTTTCCAGCCTGGCGATCTTGTCCTTGTGGAAGACTGCAAAGGCCAGCCTCTGGGCGTGGCCTACATCAACCCGGACACGCTGATTTGCGCCCGCGTCTTGAGCCGCGACCCCCGCGCCAAGATCAACGAGAAGTTTTTCCTGCGCCGTTTCGAGACGGCTTTGGCCTTGCGCCAGCGGTTGTTCGGCCAGCCGTTTTACCGGCTGGTGCATGGCGAAAGCGACGGCCTGCCAGGGTTGGTGGTGGACCGTTTCGACGATGTGCTGTCGGTGCAGACCAACACGTTCGGCATGGAGAAGCTGCAACCGCTCATCATCGCCGCGCTGGAGAAGTTTCTCTCGCCCCGCGCCATCGTGCTGAAGAACACCTCCAGCCTGCGCCAATTGGAGGGCTTGGAGGAATACACCCAGGTTGCCAGCGGCGCGGTGGACGGGCTGGTGGATATCGAGGAAAACGGCGTCAAGTTCCGCATTGATGTGCTGGGCGGGCAGAAGACCGGCTGGTTCTTCGACCATCGCAGCAACCGCGCCATGGCATCCCGCTTGGCGAAGGGGCAGCGGGTGCTGGATCTGTTTTCCTACGCCGGCGGCTGGGGCATACAGGCGGCGGCGGCAGGGGCGGAGGAGGTGGATTGCGTGGACGGGTCTGAGGCGGCGATTGCGCTGGCGCGCAAAAACGCGGAATTGAACGGCGTGGCCGACAAGGTCAGCTACGAGCATGGCGATGTCTTCGATTTCCTCAAGTTGGCGCGGGAGGAGCGGCGCAAATATGGCCTCATCATCCTCGACCCGCCGGCCCTCATCAAACGCAAGAAAGACGTGAAAGTCGGCATCGAAGCCTACCGCCGGCTCAACCAGGGCGCGTTGCAACTGCTGGAATCGGGGGGTATTCTGGTGTCGGCTTCCTGCTCCCACCATTTGCATCGGGAAGTGCTGCACGATATTCTCCGTGCCGCCGCCCGCCACGGCGACCGCCACATGGCGTTCGTCGCCCAGGGCGGCCAAGGCCCCGACCATCCCATCCACCCGGCGATAGCGGAGACGGATTATTTGAAGGCGTTTTTTTGCAGCGTCACCGAGAGTTTGTAGCCATTGGGCGCACAGCCGGGGCAGTATCGCTTGGCGCGGTGACAATGGAGATGGTTTTATCGGTGGCGTTTACAGGGGGCGGGAGGAGTGGCAATGTTTTATGGATGGCAGATTTTTCTGGGGGTGTTGGTGGTTCTTGTTTTTATCGTCTTGCCTTGGCTGCGCAGGTTGGGCATCCTCAAACCGAGGATGCCGTCTTATGAGTCTTTGCAGGAACAGAAGAATAAGCTGCACGATTGTGTGCTGCATTGGCAATATCCAGACGGGTCGTTTGTTCCGCAACATAAACGCCAGCAGATGTTTAAGGAGTTGCACAAGCTTTCTTATCGGCTAAGAAAGCATCCAGACAACCCTGACAATGTGCGCCAGCGCACGGAATCGTCCGGGCAGCCGTGATGCTTGGACGTGCGGTTGCCGCTTTCTCCCGCAACGCCACAATATAGTATTTGTTGCCTGCCGATTAGGGTATTCCATGCCTGAAAAAACCGTCTTTGCCGCCATTGCGCAGGCCGTGCGCGAGGCCACGGCGGAGAATTTCCACATTCTCCGCACAGTCGCCGTCGGTGGCGGTTGCATCAACTCCGCCTACCGCCTGGAAGGCGAAGGCCGCGCCTATTTCGTCAAGCTGAACCGGCAGGAGTTGCTGCCCATGTTCGAGGCCGAGGCCGAGGGCTTGCGTGAGATTGCGGCGGCGGCGACGCTGCGCGCACCGCTGCCGGTCTGCTCCGGCGTGGCGGGCGGGCAGGCGTGGCTGGTGATGGAAAATCTGGCTTTAAGTTCCGGGCGGGGGGCTTGCGACCGCTTGCTCGGACAGCGCTTGGCGGCTTTGCATAAGGTTCCCCAGCCGTTTTTCGGCTGGCATCGTGACAATACCCTAGGCGCCAGCCCGCAACCGAATTCCCCCTGCGGCGATTGGCCCGGATTCTGGGCCGGGCAACGCTTGGGGTTCCAGTTGGAACTCGCCAAAAGCCAAGGCTATGGCGGGAAATTGCAAAGGGAAGGGGAGAAATTGCTGGAGCGCCTGCCGGTGTTTTTTGCCGGCCACCCGCCGCAGCCTTCGCTTTTGCACGGCGATTTATGGGGGGGTAATTACGCGGCGGATGAATCCGGCCAGCCAGTGGTATTCGACCCGGCTTGTTATTATGGAGACCGCGAGGCCGATATTGCCATGACTGAATTGTTTGGCGGTTTTGGCGGGGATTTTTATGCGGCCTACCGGGAAGCGTGGCCCTTGGACGCTGGGTATGCCACCCGCAAGGTTTTGTACAATCTTTACCATATCATCAACCATTTAAATCTGTTCGGCAGGGGGTATCTTGGCCAGGCCGAAAGCATGGTCGCCCGCTTGCTCGCCGAAACCCGCTGACTGTGGAGCGCGGCGGCTCGCCGCCGTTGCAGGGTGTGAGGCTGCGCCGCGTCAACAATGCCGGGCCATCAACCCGGCGAGGTTTTTGCCATGTTCCAGGATCAACTCCTAGCCCTCATTGCGACATCCATCGTCCTTCCGCCGGGGCCGTCGATCATCCTGTTGTCGCTTGCCCTGCTGTTCCGGCACCCTGGGACGCGCCGGGTTTTCCTGGCCCTTGGGCTGGTGTCTTTGTATGTGTCCAGCATTCCGGCCTCGGCCGATTGGCTGCGCGGCTGGCTCGAAACCTCTCCGCCCGTTTCCTTGGAACACAGCGCCGCCGAGGCCATTGTGGTGCTGGGCGCGGACCGCCGCCATGGTGCCATGGAATATGGCGGCGATACCATCGTCGGATTGGGTTTGGAAAGGCTGCGTTACGCCGCTTGGTTGCAGAAAAAAACCGGCCTGCCGGTGTTGGCCAGCGGCGGGCCGGCCGAGGGCGAAGCGGTGCCGGAGGCCGAATTGATGCGCGGCATCCTGAAGGAGTTCGGCGTGGAGGTGGCCTGGATGGAAAAGGAAAGCCGCAACACTTACGAAAACGGCCTGTTTTCCAGCCGCTTGCTAAAAGGCGTGGGGATAGGCGAAGTCCTGCTGGTCACCCATGCCTGGCACATGCCCAGGGCGCGGGAGGCGTTCGAGCGGGCCGGGCTGCGGGTCATTCCGGCGCCGACCGGGGCCATGGCGCCCGGCCATGTGATGGATTTCCGCGACTGGCTGCCGAGCGCCTCGGCGCTGCGCATGAGCTATTTGGCCTTGCACGAGCTGCTTGGCCGCTGTTGGTATCGCTACCGCTATTACGGGCAGTCCGGGTGACGGGCGGCGGAGAATTTTGGGGCGCGGCGAACAATCGCCGCGCTCCGCAACCGCTAAGGACGGTGGTCGGCGTCCAGCACCATGGGCTTGAGGGCTTTCACGTCCGCCGCGACGGCTTTTTGCTCCGCAGGCGGCATGGCAACCAGGCCCTTGGCAACCAGATAGCCTTTGGGGGCCACGGCCTTCTCGTTGGTGAACTCGGCCAGATAGGCTTTGAAGCCGGGTATCCGGTCCACATGCGCCGCCTTCGCGTAGAAATACAAAGGCCGCGAAACGGGGTAGTTTTGCGCGGCGATGCTCTCATAGCTCGGCGCCACGCCGTCCAGCTTGGCCATTTGCAGGCGGTCGCCGACATCCTTCATGTGGCTGAACACAAAGATGCCGATGGCGTCCGGCCGGGTTTCCAACTGGTCGGCGATGTTCTCGCTGGTTTCCTCGGTGTACACGCCGTCCTCCCGCAGGTTATGGCAGATGCGGTTGTATTCCGTCAGGTTTTTCGCCCGTTTGGCGGCGAGGGCCGGGTAGCTGTCGCAGCCGACCTCGGTGACCGCCTCGGCCATCACTTCCGCCGTGCCGGAGCTGACCGGCGGGCCGAACACCTCGATCTTCACGTCGGGCAGGGCCGGGTTGATTTGCTTCCAGGTTTTGTACGGGTTGGTGACCAGCGTGTCGCAGGGTTGCTGCTTGCAGGCGGGGTCCGGCACTTGCTTGGACAAGGCCAGGTATAGCTCCTTGCGGGTTATCGCCAGCGGCGGGCCTTTCTTGCTGTTGGCGACGACGATGCCGTCATAGCCGACCTTCACTTCCAGCAAATCCCCCACGCCATTTTTCTGGCAGGTGGCAAACTCCGATTTTTTGATGGGCCGGGAGGCGTTGACAGCGTCGGCGTAGTCCATGCCCGCCCCTTCGCAGAACAGGATGAAGCCACCGTTGGTGCCGTTGGACTCCAGCAGGGGCGGCCTGAGCTTGGCCGCTTTGCTGACATGCTTGGCCACCTCTTCGGAGAACGGCGCGAGGGTGGTCGAGCCGACGATGTACAAATAGTTCCGCGCTCCGTCGGCCAAGGCCGGGGCGGTGGCGCACTGGGCGGCCAGCAGGGCTGCCGCCAATAGGATGGGGGTTTTTTTCTTCATGGCTTGCAAAACTCAGGGTAAGAGAGGGTTTTAGGCGGGGCCAGAAACGGCAAACCCGCTACTAGAGCGGGTTTGCCAGGGCGGGTGTCACAGGGCGGTTTTAGCCGCCCTGCCGGAGGGGTCGGTTATTCGCCCGTCCACACCAGTTCGACGCGGCGGTTCTTTTCGCGGCCGGCCTCGGTGTTGTTGTCGGCAATCGGATACTCTTCGCCGTAGCCTTTGGCGATCAGCTTGTTAGCCACGCCTTTGCGCTTCAGGTAGTCGGCCACCGACTGCGAGCGGCGCTGCGACAGGCGCAGGTTGTACTCGTTGGTGCCTTCGCTGCTGGCATGGCCCCTGACTTCGATGTTCTTCTTCACCGAGTAGGCACCGAGGTCCACGGCCACCTTGTCCAGAATCGCCATGGCGGCGGGGGTCAGTTCGGCGGAGTCATACTTGAAGTTGACGCCTTTCAGCTCGATGCGGATCGGGCAGCCAAAATTGTCGACCTTGATGCCCTTGGCGGTGTTGGGGCACTTGTCGTCGCAATCGTTGACGCCGTCGTGGTCGGTGTCGCGGGTGGAGCAGTCCGGTGCCGGCGGGGCGACTGGGGCGGCGGCCACCGGCTTGTCGCCGAACGGGATCACGAAGCCGACGTTGACCAGCAGGTCGTTAAACACGTCGTTTCTGGTGTTGATGCCACGGCCCGAAAACGGCGGGAAGGTGCCCGAATTCAAGCTGCCGGCCAGGGTGTCCAGACGGTAGCGCACGTCGGCCCGCAACAGGAAGTTGTCGGTCACCTCATAAGTGCCGCCCACGCCTGCCTCAAAGATGAAGGAGGCGGTGGAAAAGTTGGCGATGCCGGGGGATGGCCAGCGCGCGCTGGTGTTCATGCCGCCCACGCCGACGACGGCATACGGGGAGAACGCGTCGCGGAAGAAGAAGTATTGCAGGTCGATGGTGCCGCCGGTCAGGTCGGCGTTGTAGCGGCCCAAATCCTGGGCAAAACCCAACTTGCCGTTGGGACGGCCTTTGTATTCCTGCCAAAACCCTCTGACTTCGACGTTGAAGTATTCGTTGATGATCTTGCCGATTGCCAAGCCGCCGCCCCAGCCGTCAAAGCCGTTGCGGTCGCCACCGCCATGCAGGTAGGTGCCGAAGGGCGCGGCATAGAAGCGGTCATCCAGAAATTCATCCGCCGCCTGCGCGGTGGTGAATGCCGCAAGGCCGGTGAAGGCCAGTGCAAAAAAGTGTCTCTTAGACATGGTGGGACTCCTGTAACAAAATAGCAACATGAATTCACGTAATTAACTACAGACTGAATGATATAGACAAGAAGCCCGCATTGCAAATGGGAATTCTCTCCATGGACCCTGCTGGGTGCGTTGACAGGCAACCCGCATGCTGGCATGCGGCAACCCCGCCCGGCTTCAAAAGTGGCCGCGCAGCAGGCGTTTTTCCGGGAATTTGCAACTGAAGCAACTGCCTTTGCCCAGGCTGCTGGCGATCCTCAATTCGCCTTCGTGGCGGGACATCACATGTTTGGCGATGGCAAGGCCCAGCCCGACGCCGGTCTTGCTGCCTTCCTTGCCGGTTTCGACCCGGTAAAAGCGCTCGGTGAGGCGTGGCAAGTGTTCGGCGGCGATGCCGGGGCCGTTGTCCGCCACGTCCAGCGCGGCCCCGCCGGCCTCGTCCCGCCAGCACAGCCACACCGCGCCGCCCTCGGCATATTTCAGCGCGTTGAGGACCAGGTTGGAGAAGGCGCTGCGCAACTCGGCCTCCGCGCCCAGCAATTCGGCTGTGGATTCCAGGCGCAATTCCACGGTTTGCCCCTCCCGCCCGAGCAGCCGCGCCTCGTCGCACACGCTCTTCAGCAGCGCGGCGACATCCACCCGCCTGGGGGTGGCCAAGCTGCCCGACTCCAGCTTGGTCAGGGCCAGCAGGCCGTCGATCAGCTTTTGCATCCGCGTGGTTTGCTCCTCCATGCGGCGGAGCATCTTCCGGTGGCGTTCCGGCAGATCGTCGCCGGCGTCGCCCAGGGTTTCCACATAGCCCCGCAGCACCGTCAGCGGCGTGCGCAACTCGTGGGAGACATTGGCGACGAAATCGCTGCGCACCCGCTCCATGAAACGGAGTTGGGTCACGTCTTGGGCGATGAGCAGGCGCAGATCCTCGCCGTAGGGCACGACGCGGATTTCCATCTGTCCCTTGTCGGCCACCGGCGAGGCCAGATCCAGCGTGGCTGTGTAATCGCAGGCGCGCAAGAACTCGATAAACTTGGGGCTGCGCAGCAAGTTGCCGATTTGCTGGCCGACATCGCCCTTGCGCAGCCCCAGGAGGCGGCCGGCCGCCTCGTTGAACCAGTCGATCTCGTCCCTAGGCCCCAGCACCACGGTGGCGTCGGGCAGCGCCGCCGTGGCCGTGCGGAAGCGCTCCAGCATTTCCAGCAGCCGCTTCTTGCGGCTTTTGTTGCGCCTGCGCAGGCGGTAGATGAGATAGTAAATTTCCTCCCAGATGCCGCTGCCGTGCGGAATCTTGCCGCCGCTGCGCAGCCACAGCGTGATCCGGTTGATGTGGTAAAGCTGCCGGCCCAGGTAGGCCAGCACGGCCAGCCCCGCGCCGATCAGATACAGCCCGGTGACCTTGCCGAAAAACAGCCCGGCGAACGTCAGCAAGGCCAGCCAGTAAAGCTCGGGTCGCCAGGGGCTGTACATGGGCTTTAAACCGTCTCCGAAAAGCGGTAGCCGAAGCCGCGCACGGTCTGGATCACCGCCTCGCGCCCGTGCCCGGCCAGGATCTTGCGCAGACGGCGGATATGCACGTCCACCGTGCGCTCTTCTATATAGGTGCTGCGTCCCCAGACTTGGTCCAGCAACTGGGCGCGGCTGTAGACCTTGCCGTGGTGGGTGAGGAAGAATTCCAGCAGGCGGTATTCGGTGGGGCTGACCGCCAGTTCGGCGTCGCCGATGTTGACGCGGTGCTGTTCGATGTCCAGCACGATGCCGCCCAGTTCGATCTTGCCGCCCTTGCCGAACTTGCCGGCCCGCCGCAGCACGGCGCGGATGCGGGCGACAAGTTCGCGCGGGGAGAAGGGTTTGGTGATGTAATCGTCCGCCCCCACGTCGAGGCCGCGCACCTTGTCCTCCTCCTCGCCGCGCGCGGTGAGCAGGATGATGGGGATTTCGCCGAACACCTCGTCGCGTTTCAGCCGCCTGGCCCATTCCACGCCGCTCAAGCCCGGCAGCATCCAGTCCAGCAGAATCAGATCCGGCGTTTTTTCCGCCACCAAGGCCAGGCCTTGCTGCGCGTCCGCCGCCGCCCGCACGGAGAACTCGGCCTGCTCCAACACCATGGTGAGCATCTCGCGGATGGCGTCCTCGTCCTCCACCACGAGCACATTGATTTCAGGCATTTTCAATTTCCGCATGAGGCTAAAGACGACGATGGTATGGCGGATATGTTACAGCTTGGTTAAGGCACTGCCTACCACGGTGGGATGTTGGCCGGGGTGGCCGCGCTGTCTGGGCAGGCCGGAGAGGGGCGCTGTGCCGGGTCACGGCGTGCGCAGGAGGATGGCTTCGAGGCTGTCCGCTTGCCAACGCCTTGGCCGGGGGCTGGAATGTCTGTCGTGTTGGGAACTGGCCGCCGTTTGGCAGCCTATCCTTTCCCATGCGTCCTTCGCCTTGCCCTCCGCGACGGTTTGCCACTGCATGTTGCCGGGCTCGTCCGCGCCGCCGCAGGCCAGCGGTTTGATGTGGTCCACCACATAGCCGGGGCAGGGACCGCGGGTGTCGCCGGTGGAGGGGCAGGGATTGATGGACTTGAAAAGGTTTTTTTGAGCGGCGCTTCTGATGGTGTGGTGGCCGTCACCGGTGCCTTGGTTAAGGAGCGGCTTCGGCTTGGCAGGCGGTGCGGGCGGCACCGTCGGCTGGGTTTCGTCTATGGGTAGGATGACTCCCGCGCAGGCGGCTGCCTGGTAGCGCGTCCTGCCGTCCTCGCCTACGCATTTATAGACGCTCGCGTGGACGCATGGGGAAAGCAAGAGTGTCGATAAAATCAATGGCAGCTTTTTCATGGCCACGCATTTTGCGTTTAAGCGTGGCTGCTGGTAAAGTTTTTTTCGACGGGCGGAGCGGAGTCCCGGACTGCCGACCGCGACGCAGCCTGGCCGGAACGGCCTTGCCGAATCCTCTTCACCACACTATTAACTGCCAGCGGGGACAATCATGGCCGATCTTAAGCGCGTTTTCGCGCAGAACAATGCCGACACCAACCAAATGGAATGGTTCTTTATGGCCAGGGAAGGGCTGGAAGGGCCGTTTGCGAGCGAAGCGCTGGCGCAGGTTGCGCTTGAGCGGTATATAGAGTATTGCCTGTTCGACCTCAACCGCGTGTTCATGCAGCGCAACGCCGAAACCGACGCATTGGAATGGTTTTTTGTGGCCAGGGACGGCATCGAAGGGCCATACGCCTCGGAAACCCTGGCCCAGGCCGCGCTTGCCCAGTATGTGGAAAGCAAGAAGCGGGAGCGGCCGACGGCAGGCTAGGCGCGAGGGCAAAAAAAACCGGGCGTTGCGGCCAATCCCGCAAAAACGCCCGGCTCAAGCTTTCACCCCGATAAAACTTAAACCGCCCCGCGCAATTCCTTCTTCACCGTGACGGTCTGGGCCAGCGCGTCTTCCCAGGAAACCTCCGGGTATTTCGGGTGGTAATCCGTCTTCACCGTGTGGTAAACGGTGATCACCTTGTCCGCCGCGCTTTGGCCCTTGAAATCGGTTTTTTCCAGGGCCAGTTCCTCGTTCAGTTCGTTCCACACCGTGCCTTCGCCTTCGATCATCGGCAGCAGGACGTGGTGGATGCCATGGTATTTGACCTGGATGGGATCGGGGATGTTTTCGACATAAAACACCGCGACCAAATCCTCCGCCAAGTCGGCGGCGTATTTGTCGTAAAACAACGGCAGGTATTCAAGCTTTTCGAGGAATCCCGAGATGAAGATGATTTTGTCCGGCCCCGCCAACATCGCCACTTGCTTGATGTAAGACAAAGGTGGCATGCGGCGGCCTAGGGCGTCGGCGATCTCGCCTTCCTCCAACACCAAATCGCCGCGGTAGGCGTCCAAATTCGGCTGGGTGGTTTTGTCCTTGATGTTGGCGTTGGTCAAAAGCGCCTGTTCATCGTAGCGGTTAAGCAGCATGGTTGATCCTCGATTGTGGGTTGATGGCTTTGTCAGAACAGGATTTGTGCCACCCGCGACAATCAAAAGAAACAATGGCTTAAGGCCGTCAAGCGCTTGCCGGCCTGTCCGCAAGGGAACATTGTCGCAAATGCGACAATGGTTTTAGGGATAAGCTCCCTGGCGTTTTCACATACCGTAAGGAAACCCCTTGCGGTCCAGCACGCCGCTGTCGCGGACGAGCTTCAAGGCTTTGGCATATTCGGCCAGCACCGCCAGGCTGTAATCCAGGCGCTTGCGCAGCGAGGCGTCGTCATCGGATTGCGCGGCCTCCCCGTTCAGCACATCGCCGACGAAACGGACGATGACATGCTCGGAAATGTATTGGATGTGGGTATTCTTGTAGCTGCTTGCCCGCAGCTCGGCGACCGGATAAGCGCCGTTGCGCGAAGCGGACACGCCGACGATCAACCCCGGCTTGTGGTACAGGCAACCGTCGCCGGCCAGCAGGAACAGGTTTTTCAAGGCCGCCGGCACCATGCCCCCCCATTCCGGCGCGATGACAATCGCCGCGTCGCTGCCGGCGAGTTCTGACGAGACCGGCTTCCAGATGTCGAGTATCTTCGGGTCATTGTTCCAGATGCCCTCGTCCCACAAGGGCAATGGCGTTTTGCCCAGATCCAAGACGTAGCTTTCGGCTTCGGGATTCAAGGCTTGCAGCCGCGCCGCGATGAAGCGGGCAACCTTGCCGGACTGGGATTGCGGGCGGTGGCTGCCCGCGATGATGGCGTATTTCATTCAACGATTCTCCTGGGTTGGGATGGAAAAAAACGGGGTATTGTTAGGCATGGCTCACCGCCGGGCCTGGGGAAAGCGGTCCATGGTCCGCAAGGCGGGAAAGCTGCGCATCCACAGCACACCCACCAGCAAAGTCATCAAGCCGCCGAAAAGGATAGAAGGCGCGAGGCCCAGCCAGGCGGCGGCCAGGCCCGACTCGAACTCGCCTAACTCGTTCGATGCGCCGATGAACACCGAGTTCACCGCGCTGACCCGGCCACGGATGGCGTCCGGGGTTTCCAACTGCACCAGCATCTGCCGGATATACACGCTGACCATGTCGCCGGCCCCGAGCAGCGCCAGCGCGGCCAAAGACAGCCAGAGATTGCCCGACAGCCCGAACAAGACCGTCGCCACGCCGAACAAGGCCACGCCGTCGAACATCCAGCGCCCGACGCGGCGGGAAATCGGGAAGAACGCCAGCGCCAGCGCGGTCAAGGCCGCGCCCAGGCCGGGGGCGGTGCGCAGCAGCCCCAACTCGGCCGGCCCGACATGCAGGATGTCGCTGGCGACGGCGGGCAGCAGCGCGGTCGCCCCGCCGAACAGCACCGCGAACAAATCCAATGAAATCGCCCCCAGCACGACCGGCCTGTTCCAGACGAAGCGCAAGCCTTCCAGCAGGCTGCGCCAAGTCGCCGGCGTCGCGCTGGCCACCCGCCGCTCGATGCGGGTGAAAAACATCAACAGCAGGGAGACCAGCAACAAACAGGCGACGCTGAAATAGACGACGGAGGCCCCAAGCAAATACAGCAGCCCGCCCAGGGTCGGCCCGGTCAGCGTGGCGACCTGCCAAGTGGACGAGTTCAGCGCCACCGCGTTGGCGAAGCTTTCCGTCGGCACCAGGTTGGGCATGAGTGCCTGGCCGGTGGGCATCATGAACGCCCGCGCCGAGCCATACAAGGCCATCACCGCGAACACCGGCCACACCGCCTGTATCCCGGACAGCGTGAAATGCAGCAGCAGGATTCCGCACAAGGCTTCCACCGCGTAGCACAGCAATAGAATAAAGCGGCGGTCGGCGTGGTCGGCCACTTGCCCGGCCAGCAGCACTAGCACGGAGAACGGCGCGAACTGGGCCAGCCCGATCAGCCCCAGATCCAGCGGGTCGCCGGACAAGGAATACACCTGCCAGCCCACCGCCACGCTTTGCATTTGCACGGCGAGGATGGCGCAAAACCGGGCGGTCAGGAACAGGGTGAAATTGCGGTGGCGCAACGCGCCGAATCCGCGAGGGGAGGAAGGGGGCATGTTCTGGGGCTGTCGGGAAATGGTCGCCCCATGTTACACAAGCTTTGGTGAGTGGCAAAGGGACAGGGATGATGCCGCCCGTAGGAGCGCCCCATGGGCGCGACCGGCCCCGCCCCTGTGGCTTGGCTCGTCGCGGGCGCGGCCCGCTCCTACGCTAGGCTGGCAAAGAGTCCATAGAAAATTTTTGCCAGACACGTTTTCTATAAGGCAAATGCCTAGCCAGGATGACCGGCCTCACCAGTTCCGGTATGCTGTGGCTTAACAAACATGCCAACCGAATCCAACGCCCATGCCACACCGTATCATCACCCTATTGGCCGCCGCCCTGTTCCTCTGCGCCTGCGCCGGGAAATCATCGTCCGGCAAACTTCCCGCCC
>CAZOTR010000027.1:20313-34879 GCA_964582755.1 uncultured Methylococcaceae bacterium
GCCCTGTTCCTCTGCGCCTGCGCCGGGAAATCATCGTCCGGCAAACTTCCCGCCCCGCCGGTCCCCCCCAAGCCACCCAGGGCGGAGGCGCAGCCGCCGGAGCCGGAACAGCCCATTGCCGTGACACCCGCGCCCAAGCCTGGGCCGACATTGCCGCCCAGCCTAGGCATCGCCGGCCGGCCCGATGTGCAAGACTTTATCGCGGACATGGGCCGCAAGCACGGCTTCAGCGAGGCCGAACTGCGCCGCGTGTTTGACGGCGTGGGCATCCAGCCCGCCATCATTGCCGCGATGGGCAAGCCTTACGAGGCCAAGCCCTGGTACGCTTATAAAAAGCTGTTCCTCACCGACACCCGCATCCAAGGCGGCATCGACTTCCGCCAGCGCAACGCGCAAGCTTTGGCCCGCGCCGAGGCCAAATATGGCGTTTCGCCGGAGATCGTCACCGCCATCATCGGCATCGAAAGCAGCTATGGCAACAGGCCCGGCAATTACCGCGTCATCGACGCCTTGGCGACTCTGGGCTTCGATTACCCCCGGCGGGCCTCGTTTTTCCGCGGCGAGCTGGAACAGTTCCTGTTGTTGTGCCGGGACGAAGGCATCAGCCCGCTGCAACCGTTAGGCTCTTACGCCGGGGCGATGGGGATGCCGCAATTCATGCCCAGCAGCTTCCGCAAACTGGCCGCCGACGGCGACGGCGACGGCCGCCGCGACATCTGGAACAACCCCGCCGACGCCATCGCCAGCGTCGCCCGCTATTTCCACGCCAACGGCTGGCGTAACGGCGAACCCATCGCCGCCAGCATAGATGGCCCGGAGTCCGCCTCGGGCAAGGTGGTGAAATTGGAAGAGGAAACCGGCCCGGCCTACTGGGCGACCTACCATAATTTCAATGTCATCATGCGCTACAACCACAGCCCGCTGTATGCGATGGCGGCGTATGAGGTGAGCCGCAGGATTGGCCTTGGCGCGGCTGCGCAATGATTAGGCGTGCAAGCTTGGAAGGCTGATCTTGCCCGGTTTCGACAGACATCCAGCCAAGAGACATTTTTAAGTTCGAAGGCTTCCGGGGAAAGCCCCCCAATTTTGAATGTAAGCGCTTCCGATTGTAACAACTAGGAGACATGCCATGATAACAATGACTTCCACCCAGGCCCAAAACCGTTTTGGCGAAGTCTTGGACGCGGCGCAGCGGGAGCCTGTCGCTATCACCCGCCGGGGCAGGCCATTGGCTTACGTCATCTCTCCCGAAGAACTGCAAAAGCTGTTTGCCAGCCAAGATGAACGAGACAAGGCGGTTCTTGCCTATCAAGCCTATCTGGAGCGCGTCAGGCAAAAAGCCACGCCGGAGGCGGACGCCCTCACGGATGAAGACATTAACCGGCTGGTCCATGAGCTTCGTTAAAAAAATCGTCATTGACACGGGAACCTTGATTAGCGCGGCGCTTCGCGCAGGCTCGATACCCAGCCAAGCCTATGCCAAAGCGCTTCGCGGCTATGAGATTTGCGTGTCAGAATCCACGCTGGCCGAGTTAGACCGGGTGATTCGGCGGCATAAGTTTGATGCTTACCTCGCCCTGCAAGAACGCATTGCTTTTGTGGATCTCTACCAGTCGCAAGCCGTTTGCATCAGGTCCGGGACGTGGTTTTTGATTGCCGCGACGCCAACGACAATCAGTTTTTAGAACTTGCCTTGTCGGCGGGCGCGGAAATCATTCTATCGAGCGACCCCGACTTATACCTTATGCACCCGTACCGTGGCATCGCCATCCTCAAGCCGGCGGATTTCCTCAACCAAAAGCCGTAGCCGGACGGGCCGGAAACGCCCGCCCTTTGGGCAATTGGAATTGGCCGGGCAACGCTGCGGGCGGGCTTATTCCGGCCTACCGCCATGAACCCTTGCCACCGGCTCGCCCGCCCGGTCGTCCAAAGTCAGCTTGCAGCCCTCTTTAAACCCCGAACACCCCCAAAACCAGCCGTTCCTCCCCTTGATCCGCCGCAAGGGCTTGCCGCATTGCGGGCAGTCGTGTTTGGGCGCGGCTTCGTCCACTTCGGCTTTCGGCCCGAAAGCGCGGCGGGACGGTCCCGGCAACGCGCCGATTTCCCGCTCCAAAACCGCATGGGTCTCGGTGACGACATCCAGGTATTTCAACCGGCCTAGTGCGATTTCGTCCAGCCTGTCCTCCATGCGGGCGGTGAAGTCGTAGGCCAGGAAACTAAACGCCGGTTTCAAGGCGTCCACCACGGCTTTGCCGATGGCGGTGGGGTGCATCATCTTGCCCTTGATTTCCACATAGCCGCGCCGCACCAAGCCCTCCATGATCGCCGCATACGTGGAAGGCCGGCCTATGCCTTGCCGTTCCAAGGCCCGCACCAGCCCCGCCTGGGTGTGGCGGCGGGGCGGTTCGGTTTTCTTTTCGCTCAGCTTGGCGTCCTTGGCGGTCAGCAGATCGCCGGATTTGAGCGGCGGCACCGGGTTATCGCGGCCTTCGTATTCGCCCTCGTCCGCCGCGTCGCCGCCGGTCAACGACAGCCAGCCCGCGAACTTTAGCCGCTCGCCCTTCGCGCCGAAGCGCAGCGTTTTATCGTCCACAGGCTGGACGGATTCCATGACCGCCTGGCGCACGTCGTAAACCGCCGCCGCCATTTGCGAGGCCACCGCCCGCTCCCAGATCAATTGGTACAGCGAGCGCTCGGACGCATCGCCGCCCGCCGAACGTTGATTGACGTGGGTGGGGCGTATGGCTTCGTGGGCTTCCTGCGCCGAGGCCTTGGCCTGCCACACACGCGGCTGCGGGGCCAGCGGCATCTGCTGGGCCTCGCAATAGGCGCGGATTTCGGCGACAGCCTCGTCTGACAAATTCGGGCTGTCGGTGCGCATGTAGGTAATCAAGCCTTGCTCGAACAGCGCCTGGGCCACGTCCATGGTTTTCTTCGGGTTCATGTTCAGCTTGGCCGAGGCGGCTTGCTGCAAGGTCGATGTGGTGAACGGCGCGGGCGGCTCGAAACGGCGCTCGTTGTCGCGGAAGCCGACGACCACGACCTCGCGTACTTCGGCGACGCGGCGGGCAAAAGCCTCGTCGGTCCAATGTTCCTCGCCTTCCGGCAGCAGCGGCTTGGGCAGCCAATGCGCCCACCAGTCACCCGCCGGGCCGTCGAAAAACAAGGTCACGCCAAAATGCTTGAGCGGCTTGAACCGCTCGATCTCGCGCTCGCGCTCCACCACCAGCCGCAGCGCGGGCGACTGCACCCGCCCGGCGGACAGCTTGCCGTCCAGCCGTCGGCACAACTCGGGCGAGACCATGTAGCCGACCAGCCGGTCCAGCGCCCGCCGCGCCTCCTGCGCGGCGACGCGGTCTAGGTCGATCTTGCGCGGGGCTTGCATCGCGGCTTGCACCGCCTTTTCGGTGATTTCGTTGAAGCAAACCCGCTCCGGGTTTTTCAGCCGCAAAGCCACGGACAGATGCCAGGCGATGGCCTCGCCCTCGCGGTCGGGGTCGGTGGCGAGATACACCTGCCGGGCGCTCTTTGCCATCTCCTTGAGCTTGCGAACATGCGGGACGGCGCGTTCGATGATTTCATAATGCGGTTTGAAATCTGGCGGAGCCAGGCCCATTTCCCGCTGCGGCAGGTCGCGGACATGGCCGAAGCAGGCTTGCACATTCCAGCCTGGGCCTAAAATGGCTCGGATTTTTTTCGTCTTGTTGGGGCTTTCGACGATCAGCAAATTATTGTGGGCAGTGTCGGTCATACCGGGCGATATTACCCCAGCTTGGGCGGATTCTCACGCCCGCCCTAAAAAGGGATAACATCGCTTGCGGCGCTGTCATCCTTCTATGGAGCGCCGGCGTCTCGCCGGCTTTCTGGGCCTGCCGGCGAGACGCCGGCGCTCCAACAGCTTTGCGGGTATCTGGTTTGTCGGAAATGGCCTAAAGCCCCTGTTCACCACCGATGAGGATTTATGTACACCACCGCGATTTTCGACATGGACGGCCTGTTGCTCGACTCCGAGCGCCCGATCCGCGACGCTTGGGAAGACGTGCTGACCGGCATGGGCCGGGTTTACGACCATCAGCTTTACCTCTCCGCCGTGGGCCGCAACCTCGCCGACACCCGCGTGTTGTTCACCCAAGGCCATGGGGACGGCTTTGACTTCGACGCGGCGCTGGCGCAAGTCCGCCTGCGGCTGGCCGACACGGTTGAACATAGCGGCTTCGCGGTCAAGCCCGGCGCACACGGATTGCTGGCCGAGTTGGCGGGCCGGGGCGTCCGCCGCGCCGTCGCCTCGTCCACCGCGCTGGACCGCGTCGGCCAGCGCCTGCGCCAGTCGGGCTTGCTGGACCGTTTCGAGGCGCTGGCCGGCGGCAACGAAGTCCAACGCGGCAAGCCCGAGCCGGACATTTTCCTGCTCGCCGCCTCCCGCCTGGGCGTGGCCCCGGAAACTTGCCTGGTGTTTGAGGATTCCAGCTATGGCGCGCAAGGCGCATTGGCCGCCGGCATGGGCGTCGTGCTGGTGCCTGACTTGAAGCCGCCGACCGAGGACATCGAACGCCGCGCCGTGCGGATACTCGAGTCTTTGGAGGAGGCTTTGGGGTTTGTGGACGAGTGGTTTTGCGGGGTGTGACGGGACAGAGTTGGCCCGGCAGATAGTGCGGCGGAGGAATGGCAAGGCAGGCCGGAAACGCCGGCTCTTGCTAATGCTCGAACCGGCTTGCCACGGCCTATCCCAGCCATGGCTTGGAAAAAATCAGGCGCGACGGCGGCGGGCGGCGAAGCCTGCGGTGCCTATGCCGAACAGCGCCAGGGTGGTGGGTTCAGGGACAGCGCTAGAGGCTAGCGTGCCGCCGAAACCCACCTCGGAAAGCCCCGTGACACCAGAAAATCCGTAATTGCTGGAGATGTTGAAGCGGACGAAAGATGCGGTCACCGGGCCAAAAGAAAACAACTGGGCCAGTTCGGCGGCGTTGTTGTTGCCGATGGCAAACTGGGTAGGGCCGCCGGCCAACGCGGCAAAGTTGCTCCCGTCAGTCGAAGTGGATATCTGCACATCCCTCACGCCGGCAGTATTGGAGCCGTTGAAGTTCCACACGGCCAAGTCGGTCAGGACATAGGAATCGTGCAAGTTGAAGGTGATCGTGCTGGAAGTCCCGGCGCCGCCCCAGAGATTATTGGTGCTTCCATTCGCGTGGGTGGCAGATAGGGAAAGAGCCGTCAATCCTGAGCCGTTGACGATTTGGACGAGGGCGCCACTCATCGTTCCCACATTCGCGGTTGCAGTGACGCCAGTGATGTAGGGCGCGGGGATGGCTTGCGCAGTGCCGGCGGCAAACAAAGAAGCCAACGCGGCGTATTTCATTATGGATTTCATGGTAAAACCTCCTGTTAGGTTGGTTACGGCAACGAATGCCGTGATGCTTTGCGCCCAAATGGACGTCTTGAATGGATATGCAAAGGCTATTCCAGTTTTTAGTTATTTATTATTTTTCGCTTGAAAATCAATTTTTTAGCTACACCGAATAAGCCTATGCCACGGCATTTCGATGGGTGGCGGAAGGGTCGTAAAAAAAACTGACATTCTTGTGGGTAATATTACCCAATTCCTGCGTTAATATTGGCGACGCTCCCGGTGCCGAGTTGGCTTTGCGACGATGCCAGTATTGTTATTCTTCATTGGATGGCTTAAGAATCAATCGCTTATCTAAAGTGAATAAGCTTATGCCAGGGTATGGTGATGGGTAGTGGCAGGCTGTAAAAAAAACTGACATTTTTATGGGTAATATTGCCCAATCGATGCGCTAATACTTGGAGATGGTTTCTTGCGCGGCTCCGGTGCCGAGTCGGTGGTGTGATAAAAAGTTCATTTAAATCAATTAATTGTGGATTCCTCTTTGCATTGGCGGCGAAGTTTGCTTGGCATGTAAAAATCCTGACACCAGCCGCTGGGAATCGCCAGACGCCCGCTTGTCTTCGCTTGACAAACCCCAATTCCCCGGCGCATCCTGCCCAGGCGACACCGGAAAGCATGGGGTTTCTTATCGTGACAGGCATGGGCAAGCTTTTTATCTCGCACAGTTCGCAAGACGACGGCGTGGTGCGCGAACTCCAACAGGCGCTAGGCGACTTACAGCAAGACGCCTGGATTGATTCCCGCGAACTGCGCGGCGGCGATTTGCTATGGACCGAGGTCCAAGCCGCCATCGAGGCCGCTTCGGCGTATGCCGTCCTGGTCAGCCCGGATGCCTTGCAGTCAGAATGGGTGGGCGACGAGTTGGCCCACGCCCTGGAAATTCAAAAGCAACGCGGCAAAGACCAATACCCGGTCATTCCGTTATCGCTAAACGGCACCAAGCTGGGCGTGCTGAATAGGCTTTTCGGCGAGGCGCCGGCTTACATCCCCATCAGCAGCGAAGCAGGAGGCGTGGAAGCGGCCTTGGACGCCATTCTTGTGGCCTTGAGGATAAGACTCCCCGCCGACCGGCCCGCCACGCCCCAGCCCAAGGCCGAAGCGCTGGAAGAGCTAGTCCTGGAACTCACCGACCTGAAAATCTACGAGCAAGACGGCATCCGCCGCGCCCAGGCCAAGGCCCGCCTAGTCTACGAACCCGCCACGCCGGGACAACGCGAAGTCGCCAGCGAAAAAAGCTGGCGCTTCATTGCCCCCATCGGCCCCATCGAAGCCGAAGAGCTGCGCTGGTATCTGGAAAAATACGCCATCTGGCCCAGCCGCCATTTCGACGACCGCGCCGCCAAGGTCAAACAAAGCTTGGTCGAATGGGGCAGGCTGCTGTACCAAGCGGCGCTGCCCGTGGCGCACACCAACAACGTGCTGCAAGCCTGGGCGAAGATCGACAGCCACGCGGGCCGGCGCTTCTCGGTGTATGTGGACAAAACCCTCGAAGCCGACGCGCCGCAAGCGGAGGAGGAAGCCGCCCGCGAAGCCGCGACGCTCTTGCTTGGCCTGCCCTGGGAACTGTTGCACAATGAAAAAAGCTTCCTGTTTCAAGGCGCGAAGCCCACCCGTGTCCGCCGCCGCCTGCCCAACACCGAGCCGCTGGACGTGGCCGTCGTCGCCCCGCCGATCCGCATTCTGCTCGTCACCGCAAGGCCCGAAGACGAGTCTTGCGGCTACATTGACCACCGCGCCAGCGCCTTAGCCTTGGTCGATGCGATGGAAGCGCTAGGCGGCTTGGTGCAAATTCGCCTGCTCGACCCGCCCACGCTGCCGGCCTTAAGCCAAGAACTGGCCCGCGCCCGCGAACAGCGCCAGCCTTACCATGTCGTCCATTTCGACGGCCACGGCGTCTATGACCGCCGTGTCGGCCTAGGCGGGCTGTGCTTTGAAGATCCGCAAGACAGCGCCAAACTGGAAAACCGCCGCCACCAAACCATTTACACCGACGCACTCGGCCCGTTGTTGAGCGGACACCGCATCCCGCTGGTGTTCCTGGAAGCCTGCCAGACCGCGCAGGCCGGGCAAGCCTCCGAGTCCGTCGCCTCCGAATTGCTGAGAGCCGGCGTGGCCTCGGTCGTGGCGATGAGCCATTCGGTCTTGGTCGAAACCGCCCGCCGCTTCGTCGAGGCGTTTTACCAAGCCCTCGCCGCCGGTCGGCGCGTAGGCGACGCGATGCTGGCCGGCCAGCGCGTGTTGAAGGACGACACGTTCCGGGGCCGGGTCTTCGGCGTGGGCGAGTTCCGGCTGGAAGACTGGTTCGTGCCGGTGCTGTTCCAGGAAAAAGACGACCCGCAGTTGTTCCGCGCCACCCCGGCCCGGCAGACTTTGGAAGACGGCCACGCCGCGCTCAAAAAGCGCCTGGGCGACATGCCGCCGCCGCCGGCAACCGGCTTCATTGGCCGCAGCCGCGACCTGCTGGCCTTGCAACGGCTGCTGCGCCAGGAGCGTTACGCCGTCGTGCGCGGCCAGGGCGGCGAAGGCAAGACCGCGCTGGCCGCCGAGTTCGCCCGCTGGATGCTGCGTTCGCAGCAGTGCCGCCGCGTGGCCTTCGTCTCCGTGGAGATGCACAGCACCGCCGCCGCCGTGCTGGACGCGCTAGGCCGCCAACTCCTGCCGGCTTATTCCGTCGCCACCTTTGGCGACTGGGACCAAGCCGTCCAGCCGGTCGAGCGGGCGCTGAAAGAGCAAGCCACGCTGCTGGTGCTGGACAACCTGGAAAGCATCCTGCTACCGCCGTTCCTGGCCGAAGAAACCTCGGATTTGCTGGTCGAAGACGCCCGCAGTGAATTAGGCGAAATCCTCAAGTTGTGCGAACGGTTGCTCGGCGGTGACTGTAGGGCGCCCTTTAGGGCGCTCGGTGGCCTAAAGGCCACCCTACAGGCCGATGAAGGGGCGACGCGGATTGTGTTCACCAGCCGCGAAAACCTGCCCGCGCCGTTCGACGGCCTGCGCCACCGACGCGAATTGCATCGCTTGGACAAAGACGACGCGGTGAAGCTAGTGGAGCGGGCATTGAACGCGGAGAATCCTCTCCCTCCGGGAGAGGGCGGGGCGAGGGAAGAGTTCGACGCCAGAACCGAAGCCATCGAACAACTGGTGGGCGACGTGCAAGGCCACGCCCGCACCCTCGCCCTGCTGGCCCCCTCATTACGCAAGCACGGCGTGGAGCAAACCCGCGCCAGTCTGTTGGAACTGCTGGCGGAGATGGAACGCCGCTATCCCGGCAACCGCGAGCAGTCGGTCTATGCCAGCGTGGAGCTATCCCTGCGCCGGCTCTCGCCCGCCGCCCAAGAGCGGACGCGGGTGCTGGGGGTGTTCCAGGGCGGGGTTCAACTGGGCGTACTCCGGCTGATGATGCAATGGGAAGATGCCGAGGTCGCCGCGTTGGCGGGCGAACTGGTCGAAACCGGGCTGGCGACGCCGAACCGCTATAACCATCTCAGCCTCAACCCCGCGCTCTGCCCCTATCTGCTGAAGGCGTTGGACCGGGAAGAACGGCAGGCGCTGGCGGAACGCTGGGGCGGGGCAATGCGGGAATATGTCAATTTTCTCGTGCAGCAGGACAGCCAGAACGCCGAAATGGCGGCAACGCTGACCTTGCTGGAACTGCCGAATCTGTTTGCGCTATTGGAGCAAGCGCGGCAGACGGAGCAAGCCGAAGCGATCATAGACCTGGCCGTTTCGCTGTACCAGTTGTTGCAAACACTCGGCAAGCCGCGCTTGCTGGAACGGCTGGGCCGGGTGCGCGAGGCGGCGGAGGCCAAGCTGGGCGAGGCTTGGAGCCATGCCCGCTTTGAGGCGCAGCGCACCCGCATCGAACAACAATGGGTCGGCGGGCGCTTGCGCGAGGCTTTCGACGCCGCCCATGCCCTGCTGCGACAGGCCCGGACGGCGGGGGAAACCGCTTATCCGGGTGCCGATTACGATTTGGCGGGGGCTTGCTGGCTGCTGGCCCGTGTGTTGCCATCCGCCAGGGATGCGGAGCATGCCTTGCCATTGTTGGACGAGGCGCGGCTACGTTTTGAGACTATCGCCAAGCAACGGGCCGATAAAGGCGCGGAGAGAATGGCGTCCGTCTGCCTCGCGGAACGGGGCGATGGTCTTTTCTTTTTGGGCCGGCTCGACGAAGCGGCGGCGGCTTATGAAGACGCCATCCACCGTGCCGGGCAACTCGGTGTCGAGCGGGATGTCGCCGTCGGCAAGGGCCAGCTTGGCAGCGTCCGTTATTTGCAGCGCCGCCACCCGGAAGCGTTGGCGGCTTATGCAGAGGCGCGGGAAAGCTTCGGGCGGCTGGGCGAGCGGGGTTCGGTCGCCATAGCCTGGCACCAGACTGGCGTGGTATATCAAGCCCTGGGGCAGCCGGAGGCGGCGGAGGATGCCTACCTGCAATCCCTCGCCCTTGACGTGCGCCTAGGCGATGCCGCCGGGCCGGCGGGGACGCTGTTGCAACTGGGGATCTTGTATGGCGACAAAGGCCGGGCCGAAGACGCGGTGGCTTTTTTCGGGCAAGCGGCGGATCGCTATGGCGAAATCGGTGATCAGGCGCGCGAAGGGATGGCCAGGAGCAATCTCGCCCATGTGTTAAGAAAACTCAGCCGCCTCGCCGAAGCCCGCCAGCAAATCCGACGGGCCATAGACTGCAAAGCGCAATCCGGCCATGCGTCCGAGCCTTGGAAAACTTGGGACATCCTCGCCGGCATCGAGTCCGACGACGGCCAGCCCGCCGCCGCCGCCGAGGCCAAAGCCCAGGCCCTCCGCTGTTACCTCGCCTACCGCCGCGACGGCGGCGAGAACCACAGCGACACAGGCCGCCTCGCGTTGGATGTGGCGCAGGCGCTCAAAGCCGGCGAAGCGGCCGCTGCCGCGTCCCTGCTCCAACAACTCGCCGCCGATCCCGAACTGCCGAATTACGCCCGCCCTTTCATCGAAGCCCTGCAAGCCATCGTGGCCGGCAGCCGCGACCCCGGACTTGCCGACAGCGCGGATTTGGACTACACGATGGCCGCCGAGATCCGCTTGCTGCTCGAAACCCTGGAACCGCCCGGCTAATCCCCCGCGCCGTTGGTAGTCCCGGCTTTAGCCGGTCTTTTGGGGCTTTTCCGCCTAAAGGCGGGACTACAAACGCTTTTCTCGTTCCCTCGCGCCGCGTGGGAATGCAGCCTTGGCGCGTCGCGCCTTGGTTTTGGCCCGCAGCGCAGGCCAACGGGATTCCCATGCGGCGCGCTTGCCGTTATATACAAATTCCAGCCAAGCAGGGAAATACCGTCATTCCGGCAGGGATGCCGGAATCCAGGCCATGGACGGTAACGTGCCGGTTGCGCAAGTGTTTGTTCTGGTTCCCAAGCTCCGCTTGGGAACCCAAGTCTTGGAAGCTCTGCTTCCCGATGCTTCCCCGGTCTCCGGCAAGCAGAGCTTGCAAGACGGCATTCCCAAGCGGAGCTTGGGAACGAGTGGAAAATCGGCGCGGCGGGCGTGGACGCCGACGCGGCCCGCTGGTTCCCAACGTCCCCGTTGGGAACCCGGCCCGGCAAGCTCCAGCTTGCCGTGGCATCGGGAGGCGGGCGCCTCCAAGGCTCCGTCCCCAAGCGCGAGCTTTTCTCGTTCCCACGCGCCGCGTGGGAATGCAGCTTTGGCGCGCCGCGCCTTGGTTTTGGCCGACAGCGCAGGCCAACGGGGTTCACGGTTTGTAGTCCCGGCTTTAGCCGGTCTTTTGGGAGCTTTTTCGCCTAAAGGCGGGACTACAAACGGGCATTGACGCTCCGCGTGGGAACCCAAAGAATTGAGACACAACGAGGCACTGTATGGATCTTCCACATGTTGACACCCACCGCTGGGGCGAACGGGTAGCCAAGGCTTATGCCGCAGCCCGCGCCACCCTCCCTGAAATTCTTTCCCGTTTCCAGCCGCCGCCAGCGCCGGATGATTTTGCGACGCGGCCCACGCTGCCCTTGCCGGAGGAATACGAAGCCGCCAGCAATGCCCAATTGCTGGACAGGCTATACCGCAATCCGGCGGGCTTGCTCAACGAGCAACCGTATATCGACACCTTGTTGAACGCGAGAAACGCCGAGAACCGTCGAAAGCAAACCCGGCATTTGGTGTTCGGCTTCTACGTCCTGGCGTTTGCGGCCATGGTCTTGGCGTTCAAAGATCCCCCGGCCCCGCCGCCCGCGCCGCCGGGGCAAGCCTTGGAGCAACAGCAAAAAGTGGATAGCGCGGTGGGCTTGCTGAGAGAGGAGTTCAATTTGAAGTTGCAGGGCAAGGATCTGGAAATCAAAGACCTGAAACGCCAGATCAGCCAATGGAGCCAAAGTCAGGCGGAATTGGCCAAGCAAGTCAAAACCCTGGCCAAAGGCGCGGCGGCGAAGCCGCTGTCGGCGACGAAGCCGCTGCCGGCGGTGAAGCCGCCTCCGCCCGTGGCCGACAAGCCCAAAAAGCCCAACCAATAATACGGATAACCTGGATTCGGGATAAGGCAGGCCGTCTGTTGGGTTACGGCGCGCGTCACGTTCGGGGGCGGAGTCCGCCTCAGTCTTCCGCGCGCCTAACCCAATCTACGGAGGGATGTCATCCGTTTATAGGCTAGGCTATGAAAATAAAAGGTCTGCTTGGCCTTTAATGTTGCGCTTGCAAATGTGCCGGGCGATTGCCCCGTTCCCCAATAAAACCAAGACAAACAGGGAGACAACATGACTACCCCCTCAGAATGCCAGCACTTTGACCGCTGCTCATTGCGGCATGAGGCCCATCCACGCTTTGTCAGCGCCCTGGCCCGCAACACTTATGCGGTGGTGCTGGCCGGCGGGCGCGGCAGCCGGCTGTACCAACTGACCGACTGGCGGGCGAAGCCTGCCGTGCCGTTCGGCGGCAAGCTGCGGATCATTGATTTTCCGCTGTCCAACTGCGTCAACTCGGGCATCCGCCGCATCGGCGTCGTCACCCAATACAAGGCGCAAAGCTTGATCCAGCATACCCAGCATGGCTGGGGCTTTTTGCCGCTGCAACTGAACGAGTTCATCGATGTGATTCCCGCCCAGCAGCGCATCGAGGAGGCTTGGTATCAAGGCACCGCCGACGCGCTGCGGCAGAACATCGACATCATGCGCTCCAGCCACCATGAGTATGTCTTGATCCTCAGCGGCGACCATGTCTACAAGATGGATTACGGCATCATGTTGGCCGACCATGCGTCGAAACAGGCGGATCTGACCGTCGCCTGCCTGGACGTGCCGCTGGAAGACGCGAAGGCGTTTGGCGTGATGTCGGTGGACGGGGACGGGCGGATTATCGGCTTCCATGAGAAGCCGGAGCAGCCCGAGCCTATCCCCGGCCGGCCGGACCGGGCCTTGGCCAGCATGGGCATTTATATCTTCAACGCCGATTTCCTTTACAGCGAATTGATGCGCGACGCCGAAGATCCGCAATCCAGCCACGATTTCGGCAAGGACATCATCCCGTATCTGGTGCCTAGGGCGAAGGTGTTCGCGCACCGCTTCGCCGACAGTTGCGTGAACATGGTCGGCGACGTGCCTTACTGGCGCGATGTCGGCACTCTGGATTCGTATTGGGAGGCCAATTTGGAGCTGACCAAAATCGTCCCCGAACTCAACATGTACGACGACGACTGGCCGATTTGGAGCGACGCCTACCATTACCCGCCCGCCAAGTTTGTGTTCGACGACGACGGCCACCGCGGGCAGGACTGGGATTCCTTGGTGTCCGGCGGCTGCATCATCAGCGGCGGGACGGCGCGGCGCTCGCTGCTGTTCACCAAGGTGCGGCTGGAAAGTTACAGCTATGTCGAGGATTCGGTGATCTTGCCGGAAACTGTCGTCGGCAGGGGCGCGGTGTTGAAGCGCGTGGTGACGGACAAGCGTTGCGTGATTCCCGACGGCCTGGTGGTCGGCGTCAACCCGGAGGAAGACCGCAAACGCTTCCATGTGACCGAAAAAGGCGTCACCCTCATCACGCCCGCGATGCTGGGGCAGAAGATGCCGTTCATGCGGTGAGAGGTGTGGGTGGCATGGGCCGGGCGTCCTCCTGCGCAGGGCCGGCCCATCGGCCACACGCGAAACCACGGCAGACCGACTCGGTTTTAAAAACCGAGTCGGTCTTCGTCGTTTTATTGGAGGTGGGTTTAATTGATTTATTGATATTTTCCGTAGGAGCGGCCCGTGGCCGCGAAAAGCTTCGGGCAATGGCTGAGGCCCAAGATCGCGGGCATGGCCCGCTCCTACATTTCAATCAATCAAACCCATCCCCCTTTTATTGGCAACCCGCTTTTGGCAACCAGTCCGATAGCGGGCCTTCATCCTGTAAATATCCATCTGGCCCCCAGTAATAGAGGTGGTTGCTGATCAAATTAACGTCGGTCGATTGAACGCCTAAGTAGGCGTTGCTGACCGTATAGTAGCGATAGGTCCACTCGACGGACGAAACTGCCCAAGGCGCCCCCGGCGGCGCAAACAGGCCGGGATAGGTGTTTTCCGCCCACACAAACAGGCATTCGGTCGGAGGCGGGGGAGGAACCTGGCAACCGGCCAGGGGTGACCAATACGACAGCGGGCCTACGTCCTGCAACACCCCGTCCGGCCCCATGTAATAGACATGATTGTTGACCGAGTTTATACCCAGGTAGGCGTTGGTTGTCGAATAGTAGCGATAGGTGTAGACATTCCAAACCTGTGTGGCAACCCCGGATGGCGCGAACAGGGTGGCATAGTTTTTTTCCACCCACACGAAGAGGCAGTCAAAAGGCGTCTGCTTGACGGCAAAGTTGGCGGTGACGTTGGCCGCTGCGCCCAACGTGATTTGGCAAGCGCCGGTGCCGCTACAGGCACCGCCCCAGCCGGCAAAGTTCGATCCGCTATCCGGCGTGGCCGTCAATGTCACTACCGTGCCGCTGGCGTAATCTTCAAGGCAGTCGCTGCCGCAGTTGATCCCCGCCGGACTGCTGGCCATGCCGCCCGACCCTGAGCCGCCCAAGGCGACGGTAAGCGTGTAAAACACCGTGGGTGCCGGGTTAAATGTGGCCGCGCAGGTTTTGGCCGCGTCCATGGTGACTTGGCCGTCGGCGCAATCCGCGTCGCCACTCCAGCCCGCGAAAGTGGAACC
>CAZOTR010000028.1:0-3660 GCA_964582755.1 uncultured Methylococcaceae bacterium
GTTGGGGTGGGCAACGCGAACCCCAACATTTCCGAACGTTGGCACTTACCCTGGAAAAAAGGAGCCTCGGTTGTGGCCGATGTGGCGGGAACCTGATAGCCTAATGTGGGCAAACGGTTCTAGCGTTGCCCGCATTTTCGCTGAACACAGTCGTTAAACCAGCAAAGGGGAAGATTATGGACCGTACGCTAACCATCGGGGCAACTGGGCCGGATGTCCGTGAGTTGCAAGCCGCTCTCAATCGTCATCCGCCGACGCAATTTCCACCGCTGACTATCGACGGCATCTTCGGCCAGAAAACCTCTGCCCGCGTCAAGGAGTTCCAGCGGAACAACGGCTTGGTGGCCGACGGGATTGTCGGCCCCAAGACTTGGGCCAAGCTGCGGACTCAGCAACCGGTGGCACCCCGCACCGGTGTCTTGTGTGGCAACAGCGACCGCGCCAACCAAGGCAAGTCCCTGCTCGTCCGCAATGCCTTCACATCCAGCCTTGCCGGACAGGAGGGCGGTTTCTCTTCGCTGGCAAAGCTGCCGGGCCTGTCGTCGTTCCGCCCTCTCACCGCCGCCCAGATAGGCACTGCCAGGGGGGTGTACGGCTCCAGCCTCGATTTTTCCCGTATCTTCATCTCGGACCAGACCGGGGTGGGGGGGCGGCCATTCACGGTGGCCATTCCGGCCACGCTGCTCTCTCCAACCGTGCAGATCATCAATTGCGGCACCTTTACGCCGGATACTGCCACGCTGATCCACGAGCTGGCCCATGTCTGGCAATCGCAGCACCATTCGAGTCCGACCCAGTACATGACGAACGCGGTGAGCAGCCAGGCGATGGCCGTGGCTGCGAACGGGGCGGAGGCTATCATCGACCGCACCATCACGTCTAATGCCGATTTCCCCGTCCATTTTCCTTTTTCCGCCTATGCCTTTGTGCCGGGAAAACCGTTCGGGGAATATGCTGCGGAGCAAATCGCCAACGCGGTGGAGCATGGCGTCAGCGCCATCGTTTCGCATGTCAAATCCGTCGGGATGGGCGCGGTGGATGGTGATAACCAAACCAGTTTGGCGACAACGCGGATCGGTGACCAGCGCGCCCCCGGCGCTGTTTTTTAAAGCTCGGTGTGCAAACGGCTCTATCGTTTGCCCACGCGGAGTTGGCAAAATCGGCGGGCAAGCAAGAAGACGCTTGCCCCCCTGCGGTTTGGCGTTGAGCCAGCGCCGTTGCGCAGCGACGATGGGCGCATCCCACGCTTGAACCCAGGAGGTTTGCCATGCCGACAAGATCATCCATCGCTTATGCCTTGGCAATCGCCGCCGGCATGGCTTTATGGTTTGCGGCGGCATTGTCCAGCGGCAAGCGCGAGCCTTGGGATGGCGCGGCTTATTGGAGCGTCGCCTATCCTGTCGCCATTGGTTTGGCGGGGGTGTTGGGCTTCGTGTTTCCAGAACGTCCGTGGCGTTGGGCGCTGGCCTTGTTCTTGGCGCAGTTCGTGGCGATGTGCCTGCGCAATGGCGAGCTTGGAAACCTGTGGCCGCTGGGTTTGCTGTTGCTGGCCGCGCTGGCTGTGCCGGGCATGGCTTTGGGCCAATTCGCCGCATGGCTGCGCGGCAAGCTGGAGGGCTGACATGCGGTTTTCCCGCCGGGCTTGCGCCATCGCGTTAATGCTGCCGCTGGCCGGCTGCCAGCCCGGCGCGGGCTGCCGCGTCACGCTGTCGCCCTGCCGGGGCGGCAAGGCGTCACCGTCAAACGGGAGTGGTCCGTCCAGAAAAAACCGGACGAGCCGGTTAAACTGATGCTGAGAAAATCCGGCGGCGGGATCGAGGCCATCGGTCTTGAGTAGTCCGGCCAATCCATGCCCTAAGGGGAATAATGATGTCAACAGCCGACAAAATAGCCGTGCGACAGGCCAATGAGGCAGATTCAAGCCAAGTTTCCAATATCTTGGCGGCGGCCTTTGGTAACGACCCGGTCATCAACTGGCTCTCCGGCAAGGCGGGTTATTCCGGGTATTTCTTCGACCGGGCGCTACCTTTGTTTGCGCCGCACGGGCATCTGTATATGGCGGACAACCGCGCAGGCGCGATAGTCTGCCTGCCGCCGGGCGTCGCAATGGCCGCGCCCCTAAGCTTGGCGTGGGGCGGCGTCCGGCAATATGGCTTGGGATCCGCATGGCGTTTGCTCAAACTGCTTAACGTGATGGAGCAGAACCATCCCAAGCAAGAACACTATTATATTTTTGCCATTGGCGTCTGTCCGCAAGCGCAAGGGTCGGGCGTTGGCTCCGTTCTGCTTGAACATACGCTCAGGCTTTGTGAGCGTGACGGCATGCCGGTTTATCTGAGGAATTCAAACCCGCGCAACCTTCCCTGGTATGGGGGAAGAACGGTTTTCAAGTCATGCGCGAGCTTGCGCTGGGGAAAGGCGGGCCTTGTTTGTGGCCGATGTGGCGGGAGGCTTAGCAGAAGAGCGGGAGGCGGGTTTCTTTGGATTGTCGGCAACATCCTGGGAGCGCGGGCCTCAGGCCGGCGCTCCCAATAGGGCAAATCAATTGAACCCGCCCCGATTTTTTGCCTAGCCCCGCCGCAAAGTATGCAAAGTGATCTCCGGCGGGCAGTTCAGCCGCACATCGACGATGCAGACGCCCGAGCCCACCGAGGTGTAGCCTTGCAGGCCGTGGTAACGCCAGGGGCCGTTGCAGAGGGCGCGGGGGGCGTTGGCGTTGAGGATGAGGGGAATGCCGCCGGGCAGGCAGATTTGGCCGCCGTGGGTGTGTCCGCTCAACATGGCGTCGAAACGGGCGTAGGCGGCGTGGCGGTACATTTCCGGGGAATGCGACATGAGGATAGACACCGCGCCTTCCGGGATCGGGTCGGTCGCCTTCTCCAGGTTGTCGGCGCGGTAATAATGCGGGTCGTCAATGCCCGCCAGCCAAATCGCCGCGCCGCCTTTCGCTATGGGCACCGCTTCGTTCAGCAGCAGCGTGATGCCCAGATCTTCCAGGCCGGGGGCCATGCGGATGCTGTCGTGGTTGCCCAGCACCGCGTAAACCGGCCCGGCCAGGTGTTCGCGCACCTGGGCCATGCCCTCCAAAGCCTGCCGGTACGCGCCGAAGGTCTTCAGCCGGAAGTCGCCGGTCAACACGCAGGCGTCATAGGCTCCCGCGCGCTTTATCGCGGCGATGAGGGCGGCGGGGAGGTCGGCGGCGGCATCCAAGTGCAGGTCGCTGAGGTGCAGCAGGGTGTAGCCGTCGAAGGCGGCGGGCAGGTGCGGGAAGGCAAATTCGTTGCGGCGGATTTCGATGCGCCTGGCGTTTTGCTGGCCGCGCCCGTGCAGCAGGCACAGCCGCAACGCCAGCCGGATCAGGCCGTGGATGGAGTACCAGTTTTCGATGTGGAAAAAGCTGCGGCCCTGGCCGAACACCCAGGATTCGCGGTCATACTCGATCCCCAGGCGCTGGTCCAAATGGCAGCGACCCACCCGCATGGCGAGCCGCCGATACGCCTCCGCGTCGATGGCGGGGCAGGGTTCGTGTTTGGCTGTAATCATGGCGATGGCTCCCGTGCGTTAGGTGGGTCAGCCGCAACATTTCTTATATTTCTTGCCGCTGCCGCAAGGGCAAGGGCCGTTTCGGCCCGGTTTGAACAAGGCGTCGTTTCGGCCCGG
>CAZOTR010000028.1:3760-7683 GCA_964582755.1 uncultured Methylococcaceae bacterium
AACAAGGCGTCGTTTCGGCCCGGTTTGGTCTCGGGGAGGATGTCGCCGTCCAAATATAGCCATTCGCCAGACTCTTTGACGAAGCGGCTGTTTTCGCGCATCTGCCGCAGTTTTCCGCCCTGCCGGTAAGCGGCGGCGAATTCCACCGTGCCTTGCGCATCTTCCGGCCCACCGGCCTCGCGGCGGAGGATCGCCAATCCCGCCCATTCCGTGCCGTCGCCGCTGAAATCCAGCGCGGCGGGGCGGGTGTCGGGGTGCCAAGTCTTCAGCAAATACGCCGCGTCCCGCCGGGCATAGGCGGTATAACGCGAGCGCATCAAGGCGACGGCGGTCGCCGGGTGGCCTTGCCCGGACAGAAAAGGCCCGCAACATTTGGCGTAGGCTTGCGCCGAACCGCAGGGGCAGGTGCCGTCCACCACATCCATCAACTGGTGGGAATCACGCTGTCCAGGAGCTTGGCTAGCTTGGCCACGGCCCCGGCCACCGCCGCCGTCGCCTCGTCAACCCGCGCCGGCTCCTTGGCCGCCCGCTCCGCTTTGGCGGCGGCCTGCTTCATCGCTTGGGCAGCGTGCTGGTAGGGTTGGGAAGCGGTGTTCAGGGTGGCGTTGACCAAGTCGATCTTGTGCTGGAACAACTGGTCGAGCAATTCGTCGATTTGTTCGCTGTCGCCCAGGGTTTCCAGGGCTGCGATGGTCTTTTGCAGGTCTTGAATCAGGATATCCACGTTGTTAACCCTCACGCACGGACAAATTTTAAGGATAATAAGGCTGGGCTTGGGTTGTCGTGTTGCGCAAGCATGCCGCCACTCGTCGGTTGCTTTAACCGTGAGCCGCTATTCTCGCCTATTCCGGGCGAAAAAAAACATCCCTTTGCAAGAGAGGTCGTCGTTTGGATATCAAATCGGTGCAGGACACGTTGCGGGCGTTCGCGCAAGAGCGCGATTGGGAGCAGTTCCACAGCCCCAAGAACTTGGCTGCGGCCTTGGCGGTGGAGGCCGCCGAACTGCTGGAGCCTTTCCAGTGGCTGAAAGAGGAGGAGTCGCGCCGGCTGGCGGACAATCCCGCCGACTATGCGCGGGTGGTGGAGGAAGCCGCCGACGTGATGATTTATCTGCTGCGCCTGGCCGACCAGTTGGACATCGACCTGGAACGGGCGGTGGAGGCAAAAATCCGCAAGAACGCGGAAAAATACCCCGTTGCCTTGGCGCGGGGCAACGCCGTCAAATACAATCGCCGGGAAATTTGAAAATTAGCCTGTAGCCATGCTGAAAACCCTGACCCATCAAACCATTGCCCTGGCCGGCTTGAGCCAGGCCGTCTTGTTGGTGCGCAACATCGCCCACCACGGCACGGCCGACGCCGACGACTTGGAAACCTGCATTGCCAGCCTGTTCAAAATCAATGCCGACAGCGTGGAAGAAGTGTATGGCGGCTTGAAAAACCTGAAGAGCGGCTTGGCGTTGCTGGAGCGGCAGTTGGGCGATCCCGGCTCGGTGGACACCGAGTTGGCGCGTTACGCGGCGGCCTTGGTTTACCTGGAGGGCAAGTACCGCCGCGAGGACACCATGCAGAAGACCGTCCGCCTGGGGCTGGAGCGCGCCACCGTCCATGCCGCCCATTTCGGCCTGAGCCATGAAAGCGTGCTGTCCGTCCTCGCTGACGTTTACCAGAACAGCATCAGCCGGCTCAATCCGCGCATCGTGGTGGCGGGCGAGCAACGGCATTTGGAGAATCCGGCCAATGCCAACACGATCCGCGCCTTGCTGTTGGCCGGCATACGCTCGGCTTGGTTGTGGCGGCAATGCGGCGGCAGCCGGCTGGGGTTCATGCTCAACCGCCGCAAACTCTGCGAGGAGGCGCGGCGGCTGACGCAGGCCATCCCCAGCGGTTTCAGTGATCGCGCTTGATGTATTTAAAGCGCGGATCGTCCGGCGTCCCCTCAAACACCCCGCCGCTTTCGGCCTGGGCATCCCATTGCACCACCGCCTCGATTTTCTTCGCCAACAGGAAATCCTTGTCGGTGACGCCCTTGGCGGAATGCGTCACCAGTTTGACGATGACGAAGGCGAAGGACACGGTCAGGTCGGGGTGGTGCCAAGCCGCCTCGGCGAGATGGCCAACGGTGTTGACCACCATCAAGGTCGCCTTCCAGCCGCTGGTGC
Organism: uncultured Methylococcaceae bacterium; assembly: GCA_964582755.1. Taxonomy (GTDB): domain Bacteria; phylum Pseudomonadota; class Gammaproteobacteria; order Methylococcales; family Methylococcaceae; genus Methylumidiphilus. The sequence goes on from CAZOTR010000028.1 coordinate 5,922, forward strand.
GGTATTTGCGCCGTATCCAGCCGTTTTCGTACCACCAGTGCGGCAGTTCCTCGGCCAGCTTCTGGGCGATTTCCTCTTCGGTGTAAACCTTCTCGGTCTTGTCGCGCATCGCGGTTCTCCCGTTTGCAGGTTATGGACGCTGTAGATGGCCTTCAGGCCATCCTACAAGTGTGAAAACACCTAGCTTTCCGGTGCTTTGGCCACTTGTCAAGCGGCACGGGGCATGAAAAAGCCCCGGTTCCTGGCGGAAGCCGGGGCGGTTGGTTTTAGGCATCGCGCCTTTTAGAGCCTCAAGCCGCCTGCACGGGAATGGAATGGCCGGTGCGGACGATCTTGTTCTGCCCGTCAACGTAAATCAGCGTGGGTTGGAAGTTCAACGCCTCGGCCTGGTTGAGGATGGCGTAGGCGGCGATGATGACGATGTCGTTGACCGCAGCGTGGCGGGCCGCCGCGCCATTGATGGAAACGACCCCGGAGCCTTCCTGGGCGCGGATGGCGTAAGTGGTGATGCGCGAACCGTTGTTGACGTTGTAAATGTGGATCTGCTCGTATTCCCTGATGCCTGCCTGGTCCAGCAGATAGCCATCAATGGCACAAGAGCCTTCGTATTCTAGCTCCGCATGGGTGATGCGCGCCCTGTGCAATTTGGCTTTCAATAGGGTGGTTTGCATTAAATTAACCTGCATTTAGAGCTAAAAGAGTTTCAAATTATGCCGTAAGGCCATAAGCCTAGCAACAATCGCCCAAACCCACAGCCGGTGAACGGATTGTTGTCAGACCTGGACCTGTAGATTGTCAATCAGCCGCGCCCGCCCCAGCCAAGCGGCGGCGAGGACCACGAAGCCCTGATCCTCGGCGGAAGGCTCGGCCAAGTCCAGCCTGCGGATGGCAAAATAATCCGGTTTGAAGCCCGCATTTTGTAAGAATTCCGTCTGCGCCGCCTCGATGGCCCGGAAATCCCGCCCGCCCGCCTCCAGCGCCGCCTGCGCCGCCCGCAGGCTTTGGTAAAGCAAAGCGGCCCGCTGCTTTTCCTCCGCGCTCAGATAGCCGTTGCGCGAACTCATCGCCAAGCCGCTAGGTTCGCGCACCGTCGGCACGCCGACGATGCGCACCGGCAAGTTCAAATCGGCCACCATGCGGCGAATCACCGCCAGTTGCTGGAAATCCTTCTCGCCAAACAAAGCCACGTCCGGCTGGACTAGGTTGAACAGCTTGCACACCACGGTGGCGACGCCGCGGAAATGGCCGGGGCGGCACTGGCCGCACAGCACATCGGAAATGCCCGGCACTTCCACGAACGTCGCGGTCCCCTCGGGATAAACCACATGGGCCTCGGGCATGAACAACAGATCGACGCCGGTGTCCCGCAGCTTGGCGGCGTCCTCCTCCGGGGTGCGCGGATAAGCGCCGAAATCCTCCCCCGCGCTGAATTGGGTGGGGTTGACGAAAATGCTCACCACCACCTTGTCGGCCTGGGACTTGGCTTGTTCGACTAGATGGAGGTGGCCGGCGTGGAGGTTGCCCATGGTCGGGACGAAGGCGACCGTTTCGCCTTTCGCCCGCCAGTTTTTTAGGGTTTCGCGCAATGGGGGGATGGATTTGATGATTTGCATGGTTTGCAGGTCGTTATATGCAGGTGTCGAAGCCCTTCCTTCTGGCGGTGATGCCGGAAAGACGGCGTTTTCCAGCTCGGCAGGAGCCGGCGTGGGAGCGGTTGAGAGCGCTTCCAAGCCGCAATATCACTGCCATTATTATAAGGGCG
>CAZOTR010000028.1:7783-10177 GCA_964582755.1 uncultured Methylococcaceae bacterium
CGGGCAGCGGGGGTATATAGAAATGGGCCATCGCAGGCAATCAACACTTAGGCCAATAAAGAGGGCGATATGAAAAACAAAAATATAATAGTACGGATGTGCGGGATCATTGCCTTGGCAGTGTTGTCGTCCGTCACCACGCAGTCCCAGGCGGCGAAGATTCTGGTTTCCGGGAACTCCATGAGCGAATCCAACGCAAATCTGACCGGCGCCATTGCGGGCTTGGGCCACCAGGCGACCTTTGTCGCCCACCAAGATTTCGCGGCCACCAGCCTGGCCGGTTTCGACGCGGTCTGGCTGGATGGATTTAGCCAGTATGGAGCGGGGAATTGGCCGGCGGATCTTGTGGCGTTCATGAACGGCGGGGGCAATGTCTTTGTGCAAAATCCAGGCTTCGGATCAGAAGGCTTATCCACCTATCCGCTGGGTTCCCAATTGTCCATCGTTTTCACCTACCCGCCGGGGCAGGACACGATAGCCATCGTGGATGCGGGCAGTCCGCCTGGGGCCAACCACGCGGTCAACTGGGGGGTGGATGATGCGGGTTTAAGCAACTGGAATGTATCGGCATATGGATATTTTAGCAGTATTGGCGGATTCACCGGCTTAACCAACACCGGCACGGCTGGACAATGGGTCACCATCGCCACCCAAGTGGGGGCCGGCTACCTTGTTTACACCCAACAAGGGGTGAGCCAATTTCTCAGCAGCGCCGGCAACCCTGGCGCTGGCAGTGCGGCGGCACGGTTTCTTGACAATGTGGTGACACTCAACGCCGTGCCGGAGCCTTCCAGCGTGAGCCTGTTTCTTCTCGACTGCGGACTGATGGGGCTGGCCGGCGCAAGGAGAGGGCGGAGGTAGCGGCCAATTCCCTGGATGCCGGGCGGGAGGCTTTGCGCCGTCGCGTGGTGCGCCTGCTTCTTGGCAAGCGCTTCACGCTGGCGGGACGCCATTCCCCGCGCTATCATTTTAAGCGGCGGATGCCCTTGCCAAGGTCCGCAAAAGCACTATTAAAGCCCTTGCCACCTATCGGTTTGCCGAATATGTCCGTAGGCGCGGGCTAAAGCCTGCGCCTACGGATTTTTGCTGGCATACCCCGCAATTGGTAGGCGGCGAGATTTAAAGCCTAACCGTATTACCCTTTAGCGCCACATGAACAACCGACGAGGTGCGTGTTTGATACCGTTGATTGCCGCAGTGTTTGCGGCATCAGGGTGCGCCCGCACACCACATGTAAAACTTCCCTCTTCTGCCCTTCCGGCATCAACTTTGGAATCCTATACTGTTGACGAGTTGCTTATTTACCATGAAGGATTGAGGCTAAAGCCTTATACGGATGCCGGCAACAAGCTGACTATAGGGGTGGGCCGGAATCTGGAGGATTCAGGAATCACTCGGGACGAGGCTTTGCTGCTCCTCCACAACGATATTGACCGGGTCACCAACGCCCTTGACCAAAAATTGCCGTGGTGGAAAAGCCTGTCCGATGTGCGCAAGAAAGTGCTTATTTCAATGGCATTTAATTTAGGCGTGGGAGGGCTGCTTAAGTTCAGTGGCATGTTGTCCGCATTGCAGGACGGCGACTATTCCACGGCGGCGGAACATATGCTGGCAAGCAAATGGGCCAGCCAAGTGGGCACTAGGGCCATCGAATTGGCTTATATGATGGAAAACGGATAAGGCGGTTTCAAGCCATTCTTAGATGCCTATGTGGTTGAGATATTCGTAGGGTGGACAAGCGTCGTTTTGCTTGCCCACCGGTTTGCGCCGGTTCCGCGTGGGCAAACGATAGAGCCGTTTGCCCACCCTGCCGGGCTTTGGAACGGAGTATCTCTACGCCCAGCCGCTACATTTCTAGCAAACCTAGTGCGTTATTCTCCCGTCACTATCCCGCGTCATACGGTCAACCTGCCCCCCCTCCGCATCCAGCAATTCCAACTCCAAAGGCATCTTGCCCAAGGCATGGGTGGCGCAGGACAGGCAGGGGTCGTAGGCGCGGATCGCCACTTCCAAATGGTTCAGCAAGCCTTCGGTCAGTTCCTTGCCGTCCAGGTAGCGGGCGGCGACGGCGCGGACGGCTTCGTTCATGGCGTGGTTGTTGTTGGTCGTCGAGACGATCAAATTGGCGCGGGTAACGATGTCGTTCTCGTCGATCTGGTAATGGTGGAACAGGGTGCCACGCGGGGCTTCGATGACGCCCACGCCTTCGCGGCGCTTCTCGCCGGTCGTGACCAAATCGTTGCTCAACACATCCGGGTCGTTGAGCAGTTCTTTAATGCCTTCGGCGCTGTGCAGCATCTCGATCATCCGCGCCCAGTGGTAGGCGAGGGACTCATGCACCGGCCCGCCGTTGCCCGAGGCCATGAACTCCACGCGGGCGGCTTCGGCCAGCGG
>CAZOTR010000028.1:10277-34198 GCA_964582755.1 uncultured Methylococcaceae bacterium
GCGCCGAAATGGCGGTGGTATTCCTCGTTGGAGAAATAAATGGTCTTAATCAGGCCGACGACTTCGTTCGACCAGGCGATCATCTCGTCGATGTCTTGCAACAAATAGTCACGGTCTTCGACGCTCAGGGCTTTGTTCATGCCGCCGGGGACCGCAGCCGTGCCGTGGACGCGCTTGCCGCTGATGCAGCGGATGACCTCCTGGCCGAATTTGCGCAGCTTCACGCCTTTCAGGCCCGTTTCGGCAAAGCGAGGATCGCTCAACACACTGACGACATTGCGGTGGGCGGCGTCATCCTCGAAGCCGAACAGCAAATCGGGCGTGGACAGGTGAAAGAAATGCAGGGCGTGGGATTGCAAAGTCTGGCCCAGATGCATCAGCCGGCGCAGCTTCTCGGCCGGCGCGGTGAGTTGGTCCACGCCGACCAGTTGGTCCACGGCCTTGGCGGCGGCGAGGTGGTGGCTCACCGGGCAGATGCCGCACAGGCGCTGCACCAGCACCGGCAGCTCCCAGTACGGACGGCCTTGGATGAAACGCTCGAAGCCCCGGAATTCGACGATGTGCAAGCGGGCCTGCTTGATGCGGTTGTTTTCGTCCAGCAGCAGGCTGACCTTGCCGTGGCCTTCCACCCGGGTCACCGGGTCGATGACGACGCGCTTGAGGTTTTCGGGATGGGCGGCGGTTTCCAGATGTTCGTACATTTTGCTTCCCCTGTATTAAGGAATGGGACTGAATCGGTTGATCCCATAATACACCACCCGGCAGGCGGCGGCATGGCAGCGCCAAGGCCGCGAATGAAAAGTCTTGCTGTGGATAACTTGGCAATCGAGTATGATATAAGGTCTGCGTTTTTTCCCTGAGACGACCATTGCCCGTGTTCCAGTCCCTTTACAACGTCCATTGCCCTAGGCTGGCCGCGCCATGAGCACACTATGGAGCCTGTGCGTCAGCAAGCTTGAAGGCGAGTTGCCGCCGCAACAGTTCAACACCTGGATCCGGCCTTTGCAAGCCGTGGAGAATGGCAGCGAGCTACGGTTGCTCGCGCCCAACCGATTCGTGCTGGAATGGGTAAAACAGCATTTCTTCGACAAGATCGAGGAAGTGGTGGCCAACCAGAAGCTCGATCCGGCGCCCACTGTGATTCTGGAAATCGGCGCGATCCCGCGTGAAGGCGTCCGCGACAGCAAAGCCGCTTCGGCGAAGAAGCCCGCGCCGGGCCGCAAGAGCCAGCCAAACAACCTGAACACCGCCTTCACCTTCGACAATTTCGTTGAAGGCAAATCCAACCAACTGGCCAAAGCGGCCTCGTTGCAAGTGGCGCAGAATGTGGGCCGCGCCTACAATCCGCTGTTCATCTACGGCGGCACTGGCCTGGGCAAGACCCATTTGATGCATGCCATCGGCAACGAGATCCTGAACAACAACCCGTCCGCCAACATCATCTATCTGCACTCCGAGCGCTTCGTCTCGGACATGGTGAAGGCGCTGCAACACAACGCCATCAATGCGTTCAAGGAGTTTTACCGCACGGTGGACGCGCTGCTGATCGACGACATCCAGTTTTTCGCTGGCAAGGAGCGTTCCCAAGAAGAATTCTTCCACACCTTCAACACCTTGCTGGAAAACAAGCACCAAGTGGTCATGACCTGCGACCGCTACCCGAAGGAAATAAAAGGCTTGGAGGACCGCTTGAAGTCCCGCTTCGGCTGGGGTTTGCCGGTGGCGGTGGAGCCGCCGGATCTGGAAACCCGCGTCGCCATCCTGATGAGCAAGGCCAGCCATGCCGGCGTGGAACTGTCGCCGGAAGTGGCGTTCTTCATCGGCAAGCGCATCCGCTCCAACATCCGCGAACTGGAAGGCGCGTTGCGCCGCGTCATCGCCAACGCCCACTTCACGGGCAGGCCGATCACCCTGGAATTTGCCAAGGACGCCCTGCGCGACCTCATCGCCATGCAGGACCGCCTGGTCAACGTGGACAACATCCAAAAGACCGTGGCCGAATATTACAAGATCCGCGTCGCCGACCTGCTCTCCGACAAGCGCACCCGCACCATCACTCGGCCCCGGCAGGTCGCCATGGCCTTGGCCAAGGAACTGACCAACCACAGCCTGCCGGAAATCGGCCAGATGTTCGGCGGACGCGACCACACCACGGTGCTGCATGCCACCCGCAAAGTGGCGGAATTGAAGGAAAGCGACAGCAAGTTCCAGGAAGACTATTCCAACCTCCTGCGCACCCTATCCAACTGACGCCCCGCCAGGACGGGGAGGACCACCCAAAAACCATAAGCCGAAGCGTTCCCCATGAAATTCACGACCTCCCGAGAAAACCTCCTGACGCCCTTGCAACAAGTCGTCGGGGTCATCGAAAAACGCCAGACCCTGCCGATCCTGTCCAATGTGCTGATCCGTTTAAGCCAAAACCGGCTGGAATTCACCGGCACCGACCTGGAGGTGCAATTGGTGACCCAATCCGTCACGGACTCCGGGGAAGACGGGCAGGTCACCGTGCCGGCGCGCAAGCTGCTGGACATCTGCCGCCTGCTGCCCGAGGGCAGCGCCGTCAACGTGGACAGCGGGGCGGACAAAATCAGCATCAAAAGCGGGCGCAGCCGGTTCTCCCTCAGCACCCTGCCCGCCGACAACTACCCGGCCTTCGACATCAGCAGCCCGGAAGTGGAAGTCAGCTTAAGCAGCCGCATCCTCAAAAAAGCCATGGAGAAAACCCTCTATGCCATGGCCTTGCAAGACGTGCGCTACTACCTCAACGGCCTGCTGCTGGATCTCGACGGCGGCCTGCTGCGCACCGTGTCCTCCGACGGGCATCGTTTGGCGGTCTACGAGGAAACCCTGGAAGGCACCCGCTTGGAGCCGCGCCAAGTCATCATCCCGCGCAAGGGCGTTTTGGAGCTATACCGCCTGCTCGGCGACCAAGACGAAATCATCAGCTTAGGCATAGCCCCCAACAACATCCGCGTGTTGATGGGCACGGTCAGTTTCTCGGCCAAGCTGATCGAAGGCCGCTTCCCCGACTTCCGCCGCGTCATGCCCCGCGACATTTCCAAGACCATCCATATCGAAAAAGACCTGTTCAAGTCCGCCCTGACCCGCGTGGCGGTGTTGTCCACCGAAAAGATCAAAGGCGTCAGCCTGGAGGTGGAAGGCGACACGATGAAATTGCAGGCGCAAAACCCCGAACACGAGGAAGCCGAAGAAGAATTGGAAGTCCGCATGGAAGGGGAAGGCTTGTCCGTAGGCTTCAACGCCGCTTACCTTCTGGATGCGATCAACAACGTGGATGCGGGCGAAGTGAAACTATCCTTCACCGACGCCGCCAACAGTTGCCTGATCGAAGACCCGCAGAACCAGAAATACAAATTCATTGTCATGCCGATGAGGCTTTAAGGCCTTGCAATCCCCCCTCTTTTAGGGAGAGGGGAGATATCAAAAAACGGGAGGTGGGTTCAATTGATTGAAATGTAGGAGCGGGCCATGCCCGCGATCTTGGGCCTCACCCATTGCCCGAAGCTTTTCGCGGCCACGGGCGCTCCGTCTACCAGTTCGTCAAGACCCACAACAGCCTGACCGGCGGACTCGAAGACGCCCTCGCCGACCTCGGCAAGCACTTTAACCGCAGCAAACCCGCCAAGCCGGACAAGCCCGCCGGGGCATGAAGCCAGCCGCAGCCCTCCCGGCGGAGCCTGTGGCCCTTCGCCCACAAGCGCCATCCCTTCCTTGCCAACCATCGTTGCTTACCGCCTAAGCGGCGAAGGTTGGCGGGGAAGCATTGGAGATTGTTGGGAGGGATCGGCGGCCCCAAGCCCGCCACTGTCTGCCATATTCATCAACGGGAAAAATCCATGTCCAGCATTGCCGATAAAATTGATGCCATCATCCGCGACTTACCCGAAGCCAAGGCGGCGGAGATACTCGATTTCGCGGAATTTGTCAAAGCCCAGGAGGTCGCGGAAAAGGAAGATTTTTTTGCGATGGCCGGGCTTTCGGAAGGCTGGGAAATTGACCAAGATTCACTTAGAAAGCAGGTATGGCCGCAAAGGCCGAAATGATCCTGTGCGACACCAATATTCTAGTTGAATTCTACAAGAACAACCCGCTTGTGGTCGACGAACTGCGGGCCATCGGCCAGCGCTCCATCGCAGTCAGTGTCATTACCCAAGCAGAGTTATATTTTGGAGGGCGGGCTCAATTTTGAAGTGCAACAGTTTTGGTTAGTTTGAGGAGCGCGGTAGGGTGCGGCGAGGAACGAACCGCACCAATCACGGAGCCGAAGTTTCCACAACATACGCTGCCAAGTTTGATTTTGTGAGCCAAATCGTTTGCCCACGCAGAATCTGGCAAAAATCGGTGGGCAAACCAAAAGACGCTTGCCCGCCCTACCCATCTAAACCCCTGGGCAATCGCATCAAGCAACGGCTTGAATTCCGAGTAATTTCTGTCTATAGGCATCGTCGCAGCAGGCCAGCAGGCGCTTGTTCTTGACGCCGGCCTTGACCGACTTGTCCAGGCGGATCAGGTTCAGGGAGATGCGGCACAGGATCGAGAAGTTCTCCGCCGAGTTGCCCTCGCGCATCCGCGCCTGGTCCTCGCCGAAGGCCACGTCCAGCGACCAGTGCAGCCCGTTCTCCACGCCCCACTGGCCGCGCACGGCGGCCCCATGCGCTCCGCGCCGGCCAGCCGCGAGCTGATGTAGTAGCGCCGCTCGGTGCTTGCCGCGCCGTTGATCTCGCGGGTGGACTCCACCATCGCCAGCGTCCTGGCCCCCGCCCAGCCGTGCCCGTCGCCCAGGCAACCCCAGGTCGCCGGTGACGACGCAGCGCCGCGTCTCGATGCGCCCGTGGCCCTTCTCGACCCAGCGGGCCTGGGTGTGCGCCACGCCCCGGTAGCCGGCCCGCTCCGCCGCGTCGAAGAAACCCTCCACCGCCGCCGCCAAGGCAGGCTGGTTGTTCTTCACCATCAGCGCGTAGTCGCATTCCTGCGAGACGACCTTGGCCGCAATCGCCTTCTGGCAGCCCATGGCGTCGATGGTGATGAGGCAGCCCTTCAGCAGCAGGGCGTCCAGCAGTTCCGGGATCGCCGTGATCTCGTTCGACTTCTCCGCCGTCTTCACCTGCCCGAGGGTCAGGCCGAGGCCGTGCGCGAACGCCGAGACCAAGTGGATCGCCTTGCCGCCCGCCGACGCCGAGCGCCGCGCCGTCTTGCCGTCAATCGCCACCTGCAAGCCGTCGAAGGCCTCGCACACCGACCGCATCCAGGCGACGAAGCATTCCTCAAACACCGCCGCGTCCAGCAGCGCGAACACCCTCCAGAAGGTGTCGTGCGAGGCAGCGCCGTTCTCGAACGGCAGGAACCGCCGAAGCCGCCCCAACTTGGCCTGGCCCCACAGCGCCAACGCCGCCCAGCCGTCCGCGCCGCTCAGCACCGCGCAGACCGCCGTCAGCAAAAGCTCGTCCAAGGCGTGCGGCGACTGCCGCGAATGCGGGTCTTCCAGGCTCTCAAAGTGTCCCAGCAAGGTCTTTTCTTCGATATCCATCGGAGCTCGGCAGGCTGTGAAAAAAGCCCGCTTTGAAACATCCAAACCCTATGGATGCCAAGCAAAATTAGCCTTTTGCTTCATGCGATTGCCCTGGTCTGAGGCGCGGCTTGTCCGCAAGCATCTTTTCGCCAATCCCGGCTGCCCGGATTTTTTTGCACTAACCTTAGTGTGCTGGGCCGCCGGTCGGCGCGCCGGGCAGACTCAAACGAGGAGAAGACTCATATGACCACCACGACAAGCAAACCACAAGAACGCCATGACCGCTTGCTGCAAGAATGGGAGCACGACACCTACAAGTCAAAACACAAGCTGGAGGAGCCGACAGCCTGCCCCGAATGCGGGGCCAGTTTCCACAACGGACGCTGGCAATGGGGGGATGCCCCGGCGGATGCGAGCCAAGCCCTATGTCCGGCCTGCCACCGCATCCATGACAAAGTGCCGGCGGGCTTTTTAAGCCTGGGTGGCGCCTTTCTCGCCGAACACAAGGAGGAGATCATGAACTTGATCCGCCATGTGGAACAAAGGGAAAAGGCGGCGCACCCCCTGAAACGGATCATGGAGGTGGAACCTTCGGCGGACGGGATGTTAATCACCTTCACCGACCCCCATCTCGCCCGTGGCGTCGGCGAGGCCTTGCACAACGCCTACAAGGGCGAACTCGACTTTGCCTACCAAGCCGAGGAGCGCATCCTCCGGGTCTCCTGGACGCGCTAATAAAACAGGGCCAGGAAGAAACCTGCTAATCTGGTGCATTATCACCGAGCATTTTGGAGGCGCCATGAACATATCTGCCCTGTGGGATTCCATCCGCAACACCGCCAGCGAAACTTGGCGGAAGTCGTCGAAAGCCTTGGGACTCGCGGACAAACCCGATTTGGAAGTCAATCCGCCCAGGGACCAGGAACAACTCCCCAAGCGCAATATGCTGGCTTATTTCCTGCTGTTGCTGGTCGCCATCTGGCTATGGCAGGGCGTCAACGAAGTGCGGCAGAACGAGATTCCCTACAGCGAATTCCTCAGGCTGGTGAAGGAACAGAAGATCGACCAAGCGGTGGTGACCGAGCAGGCCATTTCCGGCACGCTCAAGCCGGAATCCGCAGGACAGGACGGCAAGCCGTTCATCACCGTCCCCCTGTTCAACCAGCCCCTGGCGGAAAGCCTGGAAAAGCAAGGCGTCAAGTTCACCGTCCGCTACGGTGCCAACTGGTTGGGCAATTTCATCATGAACTGGTTGCTGCCGCTGGGCCTGATGTTCCTGCTGTGGGGCTGGATGGCCAGGCGCTTTGCCGGCGGCGGCGGCTTCCTCAGCCTGGGCAAAAACAAGGTGCGCATCCACGCCGACTCGCTGCCCAAGGTGACCTTCAACGACGTGGCCGGGGCCGAGGACGCCAAGCAGGAATTGCGCGAGACCATCGAATTCCTGCAAGACCCCCGCCGCATCCAGCGTCTGGGCGGGCGCATGCCCAAGGGCGTGTTGCTGGTTGGCCCGCCGGGCACCGGCAAAACGCTGCTGGCCCGCGCCGTGTCCGGCGAGGCCGGCGTGCCGTTCTTCAACATCTCCGGCTCGGAGTTCATCGAGATGTTCGTCGGGCTGGGCGCTTCCCGCGTCCGCGACCTGTTTGAGCAGGGCCGGCAGAAAGCCCCGTGCATCATCTTCATCGACGAACTCGACGCGATAGGCCGCTCACGCGGCGGGCCGGTGGTGATGGGCGGGCATGACGAGCGCGAGCAGACTCTGAACCAGTTGCTCACCGAAATGGACGGCTTCGACCCGTCCGTGGGCGTGGTGGTGATGGCGGCGACCAACCGGCCGGAAATCCTCGACAAGGCTTTGCTGCGCTCGGGCCGCTTCGACCGCCAGATCGTCGTGGACAAGCCCAGCCTGGACGACCGCGTGGAAATTCTCAAACTGCACACCAAAACGATGACGCTGGGGCCGGACATCAACCTTCGCGTGATCGCCCAGCGTACCCCCGGTTTCGTCGGCGCGGACTTGGCCAATGTCGCCAACGAGGCGGCGATCATCGCTGTGCGCGAAAACCATGACAGCGTGGGCATGGCCGATTTCGAGGCGGCCATCGACCGCGTCCTGGCCGGCCCGGAGAAGAAGAACCGGGCGCTCAACGAGGAAGAGAAACGCCGCGTCGCCTACCACGAAGCCGGCCACGCCCTGGTGGCCGAATCCGTGCCGACCGGCGAGCCGGTGCATAAAGTGTCGATCATCCCGCGTGGCGCGGCGGCTTTGGGCTACACCTTGCAATTGCCGGTGGACGAGAAATTCCTCTCCACCGAGCCGGAACTCAAAGACCAAATCGCCATTCTGCTGGGCGGACGCACCGCTGAAGACATCGTCCTGGGTTCCGTCTCCAGCGGCGCGCAAAACGACTTGGAGCGCGCCTCCGAAATCGCCCGCGCCATGATCTGCCGGCTCGGCATGAGCAAGAAACTGGGGCCGCAGGCTTTCGGCAAACGCCAAAGTTTGGCTTATCTGGGCGTGGAAGGCGCGGAAGAGCGCAATTACAGCGAGGACACCGCCAGGATCATCGATGCCGAAGTCAGGGAACTGATAGAGGAAGGCCAGCAGCGGGCGAAGGAAATCCTCCATCAAAAGCGCCCCGCCTTGGATGCCATCGCGCAAAAGCTGCAAGAAAAAGAAGTCATCAGCGGCGAAGAAATCAAGCAACTGATCCAGTAAACCTAGGCAGGGCCAGAGGATTTTGGGCCAATAAAAACCCCGGCTCAAGGCCGGGGTTTTTATTGCGTCATTCCGTTGGAGGATTACTGGACTTTGAACACCACCCCGTCGCCACCGCCACATGAAGTGACAACCTTGAGCGAATGGGCGGTGCCAGAGGCCAACTTGTAGGCGAAGTGGATGCCGGCGGTGTCGTAGAAAAGGGCGCTGCCGACTTGCGCACCGTCTAAATACCAGTTTACCTTGTTCTGCCCGGCGGGGCAGTTGACGGTGAAACTGGTATAAAAGTTGTTTGCGACAATTGAATTGCTAACAGGCGCGGCGATATTGACGGGGGCGTTGACGACGGCATGGGCGGTGCCGGCGGTGGCAAACAGGACGGTTAGGGTGGCAAGCAAAGCGAAGTTTTTCATGGCAGTCGTTCCTTTAACAGAATTTAATAAGCGGGTTGTTTCGGATAGTTTGGGGTGTTCCGAAACTTGGCGCTTATTATCGACTTCGCAGAAATATTATCACGGCAATAGTTCACACCCTTGGCAGGCATTATTACCCGTTCTTTTCCGCCTCGTGGCGCAGCCGGGCTTCGTGCTCCTTGCGCGCCCCGTCGATTTCCCGCAACACCCCGCGCACATCGGCCTTTTTGCGATCCTGTTCGACATGGCCGGTCAGCGCCACATCGGGATGCAGTTCGCCGGCCTTGTAGAGCTTCCACATCTCCTTGCCATATTCCGTGGCCAGCAACTCGGGGGCGAAGCGGCCAAAATAAGCGGCCATGTTGCCCACATCCCGCTCCAGCATCATGCGGGCATTGTTGTTGACCGCGGCATCGACGGCTTGGGGCAGGTCGATGATGACCGGCCCGTCCGCGCCGAGCAGCACGTTATACTCGGACAAATCCCCATGCACTAGACCATCGCACAGCATCAAGACAATCTGCCGGATCAAAAAGCCAAAATATTCCCGCGCCTCCTCCGCCGTCAATTCCACATCGTTGAGCCGGGGCGCGGGATGGCCGTCCGCGTCGGCCACCAATTCCATCAACAACACGCCATCGACGAAAATATGCGGCTTGGGAACGCGCACCCCGGCGGCAGCAAGGCGATACAAGGCGGTCACCTCGGCATTCTGCCAAGCCATCTCCTGCTCCTGCCTTCCATAGCGGGTGCCCTTTTCCATGGCGCGGGCGCGGCGGCTGTTGCGCGTCTTGCGGCCTTCCTGGTACAGCACGCTCTGTTTGAAGCCGCGTTTCTCGGCCTCCTTGTACACTTTGGCGCAACGGATCTCCGTGCCGCAGCGGACGACATAGACGGCGGCTTCCTTGCCGCTCATCAGCGGACGGATGACCTCGTCAACGAGGCCATCATGGACTAAGGGTTCAATTCGTTTAGGTGTTTTCATTGGTGACATTATGCACGGCTTCAGGGACGTCCGGTCGATTTTTTATGCTAGGCAAGAGCGCCGAGGGGATGGCCGGAGCGTTTCGGATGGAGGCTGGGTTAATGATAGAAAGACTGGGGAAAAAAGATCTTTTCTCTTCTACTATTAGCCGGCGAGTTTTTGTGCGGAACCGAAGTTTTCCATTGTGGAACAATTGCTTGGGAAGAATGAAACGTGTGGGAAAAGCGCGGATGAGTGTGTGCTTTCCTGTGGATAACTTAGTGGGTGAATTTTGTCCCCGCTGCTTTGACAGCTTGTCCACAGGACTGGGGATCTAGTTTTCCACAGGCCGGATGGGCTGCCGGGCTTCAAGGGATGACGCGACGCGGGGAGGCACTGAGACCGCCTATTGGTGGGGCAATGAGGAAGGGCAAAACCGGCATTGCCAGACGGCTGGTGGCCATTGGCAGAGGTCTGGCAATGCTGGCGAAACCGTGTGGAACGGCTAGATTCCAAACAACGCCAAACTCTCCAAACACATCCGCAAATGCGCCGGTCCCGACGCGGGTTTGATGTCGGTTCCCGGCAGGCGCAAGCCGTAACTCGCGCCGGTCTGCTCGGCGTCCAGCACCCAGCGGCAGAGCCGGCTCAGGCGCGCCTCCACGTCATGGCCGGGGGTTTGCGTCCAGTCCAGGTAAAGCTGGATGCTCTCCTCGCCACGGTATTCTTTGACATGCACCCCTTGTCCCTTGGCCACGCCTTTCCAGTGGATGCGCCGCAGCGGGTCGCCCGGCTGGTAGCTTTGGAAGCCGTGGAAATCGTCGGTATTGGCGCGGCGCTGTCCGCCGTCGCCACCGGCGGACACGGGGAACGGCAGGCTGTCCGGGGCGGGGCGGGGATAGACCAGCACCCGTTCTTTGAGCCTGACCGGCGACCAGGCACGGAACAGGCCCAAGGGAAACGCGCTGGTCAGGGTGACGGTGGGCAGTTCCAGCCAGCCGCGCCGGTCCGCTTTCACGCCTAGGATGACTTGCTGGTTTTCGCCGGGAAGCAGATTCAAATCTTGCGCGGGGTCATGGCGCAGGCCGATTTGCAAGGCGATGCGGGGTGTTTGGCCGGGATTGTCCAGATTCAATTTGAATTGCGCCGCCGCGCCGGCGAACACCGGTTCCGGCCGGCTGGAGCGCAGGGCCAACCCGGCGAGGTTGCGGAAGCTGTAGACCGCGCCAAACATGGCGATGCTGCCCACCAGAAAGGTGAGGATGAA
The DNA here is from genome assembly GCA_964582755.1 of uncultured Methylococcaceae bacterium. Classification (GTDB taxonomy): domain Bacteria; phylum Pseudomonadota; class Gammaproteobacteria; order Methylococcales; family Methylococcaceae; genus Methylumidiphilus. Next base: position 21,171 of record CAZOTR010000028.1, read on the forward strand.
GCCTAGGCTGTTGTTGTAGTTGATGGAAACCAGCAGTTGGACCAACAGCAGCAGAGCCAATCCCCAGCCGCGCTTGTTGGGAATGATGAAGATGCGGCGGTGGCCGAGGGTGATCGGGCCGGCGGCGGCTTTCTCGCCTTGGAAAAAGCGGCGCGGGTCCAGGCGTTCGCGTAGGGTGAGGGCGGACATGGGGCGCTAAAACAAGGGCGTGTCTTTCAGCTTTTTGACGGCGGGGCTGTGCAACAAGGATTGCATTTGCGCCCTAGCCAGTTGGTTCAACCAGCGTAGGCGGTCTGCTTGGCTGTGGCCTTGCTGGATCAGCAAGGCGTTTTGGCTCTCCAGGCTGGCCAAGACCACCAACTGTTCCACCGTGGCGTAATCGCGCAGATTGCCTTCCTTGTCAGGGTTGTTTGAACGCCAGTCTTTGGCGGTCATGCCGAACAGGGCTTGGTTCAGCACATCGGCTTCGGAGGCATAGACCACGCTTTCCTGCCGCTTGTCGAGTTCTGGCGGAATCAGATGCGCTTTGATGGCATCCGTGTGGATGCGGTAGTTGGCCTTGGTGAGCGAGCGGCGGATGTTCCATTCCAACTGCCCGCTTTGTATCTCTTGCTCTTTAAGGCGCTGAAATTCCTTGATGAGATAGAGCTTGAACTCCGGGCTTAACCATGAACCGAACTCAAAGGCGATGTCTTTGTGGGCGAAGGTGCCGCCGTAGCGGCCTGCCTTGGCGATAAGTCCCCGCGCCCCCGTTAGTTTTACCCACTTTTTGGCAGACAGGAAAAAACTGTTGAGGCCCGCTTCATTTTTAATTCCCTCGAATTCGAGGGAATTAAAATCAGGGTTGTTGATTCGCTCCCACACGCCAAGGAACATCAATGTATCTTTGTTTTTCAGCCATTGTTCGATGAGGGTGCCGCGCCCCTCGAAAGAACTAACCATGTCGGTCAAGCTGATGTAATCCTCCTCATTCTGCGTCAACAGGTGGACTTCAACACCTTGAACCACAATGCTTTTTGAATTTGCCATGACACTTCCTCAATGATTGAAAAGGCGGTTTTTACGGAATCGCCACTTCCGCCAGCAATGGCCCGACCACCGCCTGCGAGTCGGTGGCGGCGCTGGTGGCTAGTTTCAGGCGGTGGCCGGCGACGGAGGGCAGCACGGCTTGCACATCCTCGGGCAGCACGGCTTTGCGCTTGTCCATGTAGGCCCAGGCGCGGGAGGCGTTGAGCAGGGCCAGGCCGGCGCGGGGCGAGAGTCCGCCCTGGTAAGCGCCGGATTCGCGGGTGTGGCGGATCAACGCCTGCAAATAATCCAGCAGCGCGTCAGCGGCGAAGACTTTTTTCGCTTCAAGCTGGATAGCCTTCAACGCCTCGGTGTCCAGGCAGGCGGGGAGCCGCTCCAGCATGGTCTGGCGCTCTTCACCCTTGAGCAGCGCCCGCTCCGAGCGGTTGTCCGGGTAGCCCAGTTCGATGCGCATCAAAAAGCGGTCAAGCTGGGATTCGGGCAGCGGGAAGGTGCCGATCTGGGTCAAGGGGTTTTGCGTGGCGATGACGAAGAACGGCTCCGGCAAAGGCCGGGTTTCGCCTTCCACCGTCACTTGGCGCTCTTCCATGGCTTCCAGCAAGGCGCTTTGTGCCTTGGGCGTGGAGCGGTTGATCTCGTCGGCCAACACCATCTGGTGGAAGATGGGGCCGGGCTGGAACCTGAAACTGTGGGTCTGGCCGTCGAAGATCGACGAGCCGATCACGTCGGCCGGCAGCAGGTCGCTGGTGAACTGGATGCGCTGGTAATGCAGGCCGAGCAGATTGGCGAGGGTGTGCGCCAGGGTGGTCTTGCCCACGCCAGGGATGTCCTCGATGAGCAAATGCCCCCGCGCCAGCAGGCAGCAGACGGCGAGGCGGATTTGCCGCTCCTTGCCGAGGATGACGGTGTTGGCCTGGGCCAAGAGATGGTTCAGTGGGTCGTGCATGGCGGCGTTCCCGGTTGCGTTGGTTTGAATGGGCGGCGTTAAGCGAAAGCGAAAATCCCTGAGCGTGGCGGGACAAGGCGGTTAAAATAGCGCCAAAGTCTGCCGAGTATAACGCCAAAGCTGGCAGGGCATAACGTCCGTCCTGTCCGCAAAACATCAGTCATTTTGACATAAGGAGAAACCCCATGGGCAAAGCCAGCCGCAAAAAACAGCCCTCTTCCCGTCCCGCGCATCCCGCGCCCAAGCAAGCCTCCATGTCGGGCGCATTGATCGACTTGGTCGCGCCGGTTTATGACGAGCAGAACATGTCATTGGACGAATACCGCGCCATAATTGGGTTGGGGGCAGTGGCTTGGAATGTCGCGCAATTTCCCAAAGAAGAACGCGGGCAACAATTGCTGGCATTTTTCAAGGCCGATTCGGGCTTCGATCTGTCGTTTGACGAAATCGTCGCGGCAGGCAGCGACGAGGAAGTGACCGAAGAGCCCCGCCTCAATATGAATGTCGTCGAACTCATCAAAGCCTTGGTCCATCGCAAGGACCGGCTGTTCCCGGAGGACAGGCGCATCCTGGCGGAATGGGATGTGCTGTCCGAGAATGGCAAGTACCGTGTGACCGCCGCTTACCTGCCCCCGCAAGTGGCATCGGACAAGCCAGCCGCCGCATGAGCGGGCGCACATTGATCCTAGGCGGCGCGCGTTCGGGCAAAAGCCGCCATGCCGAAAGTCTCGCCCGGCAATCCGGTTTGGAGGTCGTCTACATCGCCACGGCCTGGGCCGGCGACGGGGAAATGGCGGAGCGCATCCGCCGCCACCGCGAACGCAGGCCATTCCATTGGCTGACCGTGGAAGAGCCTTACGCTTTGGCGGCAACCTTGCGCGGCCATGCCGCCGCCGGGCGTTTTTTGCTGGTGGACTGCCTGACCCTATGGCTGGGCAACCTGTTGGTGGAAGAGGATGGGCGTTTCCAGCATGAACGCCAAGCCTTGCTGGGCAGCTTGCCCGGCCTGCCGGGGACGGTCTGCCTGGTCAGCAACGAAGTCGGGCAAGGCATTGTTCCCGCCAACCCATTGGCCCGCCGTTTCGTGGACGAAGCCGGCTGGCTGCATCAAGACTTGGCTGCGATCTGCGAGCGTGTCGTCTGGGTCGTCGCAGGCTTGCCGCAAATGCTTAAAGGTTCCCCATGAACTGGACTGTCCCTGACATCAAACCGCCCTGCCCCACCATCCGACTAGCCGCCCTAGACCGCCAAGCCCAACTGACCAAGCCGCCCGGTTCGTTGGGATTTTTGGAGGAACTGGCCGTGCGCCTCGCCGCCATGCAGCGTTGCGCAAGACCCAAGGTGGACAAAGCCTGGATCAGCGTGTTCGCCGCCGACCATGGCATCGCGGAAGAAGGCGTCTCGGCCTTTCCGCAAGCCGTCACGCGGCTGATGTTGGACAACTTCGTCCAGGGCGGGGCGGCGATCAGCGTGCTAGCCCGGCATTTGGACGCCCGGCTGGAAGTGGTGGATGTCGGCGTGGCCGGGCCTGCGGAAGCTGCCGATGGTTTGATTTTAGCCCGCGTCGGCGCCGGCACGGCCAATTTCGCCAGGCAAGCGGCTATGGACACGAAGCAACTGGCGGCGGCTTTGCGTGTCGGGGCGGAGGCGGCGCAACGGGCATTTGATTTCAGTGCGGAGATTTTCATCGGCGGCGAGATGGGCATCGCCAATACCACCTCCGCCACCGCCCTGGCCTGCGCCCTGCTCAAGCTCGGGCCGGACAGGCTGGCCGGCCCTGGCACCGGGCTGGACGCGGCGGGCGTGGCGCACAAGCGGGAAGTGGTACAGCGGGCTTTGGTTCTTCATGCCGATAGCCTGGACAGGCCAAAGGAAATCCTCCGCCGTCTGGGCGGCTTTGAAATCGCCGCGCTGGCTGGGGCTTATTTGCAAGCGGCGGCCTTGGGCCTGCCGGTGTTGGTGGATGGCTTCATCAGCAGCATCGCCGCGTTGCTGGCGGTGCGCCTGCAACCGGCTTGCCGGGATTGGCTGCTGTTCGCCCATTGTTCCGCCGAACCCGGCCACCGCCTAGTGCTGGAAGCTCTGGATGCCCGGCCTATTCTGGACTTGTCCATGCGCCTAGGCGAAGGCAGCGGTGCGGCGTTGGCTTTGCCCATATTGCGCGCCGCCTGTGCCTTGCATAACAACATGGCGACCTTCGCCGAGGCCGGGATTCCCACGGGATGATGACAACCATCGACTTGTTGCGCCATGGCGAGGCCGCTCCAGGATTGTGCCTGGGCCGCGATTTTGACGCGCCCTTGACCGCGATGGGCTGGGCGCAGATGCGCGGGGTGGTTAATGCCGTTGTAAGCGAGGCTTCAGCCCACCCCTGTGTTTGGGATGGCGTGGTTTCTTCGCCGCTGAGACGCTGTGCGGATTTCGCCAAGGAACTGTCGGACCGGCACGGTTTGCCACTGCGCCGGGAACCACGCTGGCGAGAGTTGGGTTTCGGTGCGTGGGAAGGCAAGCCGTGGGCTGATTTATACCAAGACGCCGGCGGGCCGTTATTGGCCTTCCAAAGCAACCCTTTGGGGTCCGACAATCCCGCGCCGGGGGGTGAGCATTACCCCGATTTCGAGTGTCGCGTCGTGGAAGCCTGGGACGGACTGCTAGAAGCCGCGCTGGGCGGGCATTGGCTGTTGGTGGCCCACGCCGGTGTGCTGCGCGTTGTGCTGCGGCGGATCTTGGGTTTTCCGCCCACGCGTTTGTTTTCGATCCAGATTCCCCCCGCCTGTTTGGTCCGCATCGAACGGCAGAACAGGGAGCCGCCTCGGCTGGTTTTTCACAGGGGCAAGCCATGAAATTTTTTCATGCCTTCGGCTTGGCCGTGCAGTTCCTCACCCGCCTGCCGGTTCCGCCTAGCGTCCGGTACTCGCCGCAGGCATTGGGTTGGTCGGTGGTGTTTTATCCGTTGGTGGGCCTGCTGATTGGGGCCTTGCTATTGTTGTTGCGCGGGTTTTTGGGTGAGGCCGGGCCGCTGTTGGGGTCTGCTTTGCTGTTGACGGCCTGGGTCATGGTGACTGGCGGCTTGCATCTGGACGGGCTGGCCGATTGCGCCGACGCTTGGGCGGGCGGGCGGGACGACAAAGAACGCAGCCTGCGCGTCATGAAAGACCCTTGCTCCGGCCCCGTCGCCGTCGTCACAGTGGTCTTGCTGTTGCTGTTGAAATTCTCCGCCTTGGCGGAGTTGCCCGGTCCGGCGGCGGTTTGGCCCTTGTTGGGAGCGCCGCTCGTCGGGCGTGGCCTCGTCCCGTTGCTGTTGCTGTCCACGCCCTATGTCCGTCCCGGCGGGCTAGGCAGTCCGTTGCTGGACAAGCTGCCCCGTTTTGCCGCCGGCTTTTCGGCCGCGTTCGCCTTGTTGTGCGCGGGGGTCTTGCTGGGGCCGTGGGCGTTGCTGGCCGTGGTTGGCATGGCGTGGTGGCTGCGCCGTTTGGCGTTGCGGCGGCTGGGCGGTTGCACGGGCGATGTTTTGGGGGCGAGCATCGAAATCGCCGAGGCGGTGGCGCTGGTGGTTGCCGCCTTGGCATGAAGGGCGGCGTTGGACCGGTTTGCGCATCCGCCGGGGTCCGGGCGAAAGGCTATAATGGGTTTTTGACCTATGTTTGCCGAACTGCCAAGGAGCTAATTATGCGAATCCACACGGTCATCCAATCATGCGCCACCGGGCTGGTCTTGGCGGGGTTGGTTCTAACGCAGGCCCAGGCGGAAAATTTTGCGCGCGGCCAGGAGTTGTTTGAGCATCAATGCCGGGGATGCCATGGCGACCTAAGGTTTGCCGGCAAGGAAGGCAAGGTGAAAACTGCGGAGGAGTTGCGCAACAAGATCATGAGCTGGGCCAGCCATAGCGGAACCGAATGGGGGGACAACGAAGTGGACGATGTGCTGCTTTACATGGACAAATCCTTTTACCATTTCAAGGGGGTTAAGGATTAAGCCCGGTTCCCCCTTCTTTGCGGGGATGGCAGCACGCCAAGCGATGTCGCCCTGCGTCATTTGCCGATGCAGAAACTGCCGAATATCCGGCCCAGCAAGTCTTCGGTGGTGAAGGTGCCGGTGATTTCGGACAGGGCTTGCTGGGCCAGCCGCAAGTCTTCGGCCAGCAGTTCCGGGGCGCATGCGCCTTGCAATTGGCGCAGGCCGCTTTCGACGGCCCCATGGGCGCGGGCGAGGGCGTCCAAGTGCCTGCGGCGGGCGATGAACACCTCCCCTGCCCCGCTGTCGTAACCGGCGCATTGCTTGAGATGTTGCCGCAGTTCTTCCAGCCCCAGGCCGGTTTTCACCGACAGGCTGATGGTTGGTCCCGCCACAGTTTGGCTTAAGCCGGGTGGCCTGCCGGTCAGGTCGATTTTGTTGCGCACACGGATTATTGGCAGGTTCTCCGGCGCATCCGCCAGCAAGTCCCCGTCCGTTTCGCAGCAGCCGTCATCCATCATCAACAGCAGCAGATCGGCCTTGGCGATGGCTTCCCGCGCCCGCCGTATGCCTTCCCGTTCGACCGCATCCGCGCCTTCCCGCAAACCCGCCGTGTCGATGATGTGCAAGGGCATGCCGTCGATCTGGATGTATTCACGCAAGAGATCCCGTGTCGTGCCGGCGGTTTCGGTGACGATGGCCGCTTCGCGTCCGGCCAGGGTGTTCAGCAAGCTGGATTTGCCGGCATTGGGGCGACCGGCGATGACCACGGTCAGGCCATTGCGCAACACGCAACCTTGTTTGGCGGTGCGCTGGATATGTTCCAGGCGCGACAGCAGCCCGGCCAGTTTTTCCTGGATCTCGCCCTCGCCCAGGAAGTCGATGTCTTCGTCCACGAAGTCGATGGCCGCTTCCACATACAGGCGCAGTTGGATCAACTCCTCCACCAGTGCGCCAATCAGCCGGGAAAATTCACCTTGCAAGGAACGCTGCGCGGAGCGGGCGGCCTGTTCGGTGCCGCTGTCGATGAGGTCGGCGATGGCCTCGGCTTGGGCCAAGTCGATCTTGTCGTTGAGGAAGGCGCGCTCGGAAAACTCGCCAGGCCGGGCCAGGCGCACACCTAGCGAGAGGATGCGGCGCAATAGCAGATCCAAGGCCACCGGGCTGCCGTGGCCGTGCAATTCCAGCACATCTTCGCCGGTGAAGGAATGGGGCGCGGGAAAGTACAAGGCTAGGCCGGAATCCAGCGTCGAGCCGTCGGCGTCGAGGAAAGCCAGGAAATGGGCGCGGCGGGGGTGTAACGGTTTGCGCAGCACGGATTCGATGATGGCGGACACACGCCCGCCGGAGACGCGGATGACGCCCACGCCACCCTTCCCAGGGGGGGTGGCGACGGCGGCGATGCTGTCTTGGGGATAATCGCTCATATTCACAGGCTTGGTTAAAAGTGGGTTTTGATCTGGGTTTGAGCCCAAGCGATGGCGCCGGGTAAATCGCTGAATTCGCCATCGAGTTGGGCCTCGAACGCCGCCTTGAGCAACGCGCCCATGGCCGGCCCAGGCTTCACGCCCAAAGCCTGCGCATCGCGGCCTTGCAGCAAAGCGTGCGGTGCTTGCTCCAAAACGCCCAGAGCCGCCGCCCGCGCCAGCAGCCATTCTGCCGACGGGCAAGGGCCGGCAGCCTCTGCCGCCGCACGGCCACGAAAATCCGCCAAGGCCAGTCGGCACAGCGGGAGGATGGGAACGCGCAGCGCCAGCCGCCGAATGACGCTATCCGCAACCGGTTTGACACGGTTCTGCGTCCACAGCCGATAAGGCTCGTCATGCTCACGCACCAAAGGAATGACCCGCTCGGCCAATGACGGCGTGCAGCCGATGCGCCCCAACAAGCCTCTAGTTGGTGCCTCCCCTGCCTGCCCGTGGACGGGATTATGCCAGACGCCATCAATTAACTTGGCCGTGGCCGGCCTGCCGAGACCATGGCAGAGGGCGGCAAGCATGAGCGGCAGGGCGTCCTTCTCTTCCAGCCGTTCGTCGCGGCAAACCCTGGCGCAGGCGTCCAGAACTAGATTGTTGTGCGTCCACACGTCGCCTTCGGGATGGAACGCCGGGTCGTGCCGCGCCCCGCGCAATGCCGCCAACTCTGGAAACAGCACTAATGCTCCCGTGTCTTCCAAAGCCCGGACGCCGACGGCAGGCGTAGGTGATTTCAGCAGCAGTTTCTTAAATTCTTCCCAGATCCTTTCTGTGGACAAGGTGGCCAGTTCGTCTTGTAAAGAACGGCATTTTTGCAAAGTTTCGGCAGCGATGGGAAAGCCGAAGCGGGCGGAGAACTGGCAGGCGCGCAGCACCCGCAAGGGATCTTCGCCGAAGGCATCGGAGACATGGCGGATCAAGCCGGCTTCAAGGTCGCGCCTGCCCCCCCAAGGGTCGAGGATTTCGTCGCTGCCTAGATCCACGCCGATGGCGTTGATGGTGAAGTCGCGGCGGGAAGCCGCCTCGGCAAACGGCATGAAGGGGTCGTAGTCCACCGCGAACCCCCGATGGCCTTGGCCGGTCTTTCTCTCCCGGCGCGGCAGGGACACGTCGATTTCCATGCCGTTTATCCTGCTCTTCAACACGCCAAACGATTTGCCCACCGCATGGACCTTGGCCACCCGCTCCAAAGCCGTTTGGAGTTTTTCGGCGGACAGTCCGTAGGCTTCGATGTCGATATCTTTGGGAACTAGGCCTAGTAGGTGGTCGCGCACCGCCCCGCCGACCACTACGGCGCGGCCACCGACTGCGATGATGGCGTCGGCAAGCCTGCGGGCGGGCGGGGGCAGGATGGCGGAGAAATTCATGCTGGCGTGGTGGCTTGGAGTGATTTGGGGCGTATTGAAAAGACCGTCCCATCTTAATATTTCTCCTGGCGCGAAGCGAGGCTGGCAATCAATACTTGTAGGGCGTGTCTGGAAGGAGCCAGTGGACTGCCATGTCCGGCCATGTGGATGCGTGGAACGGGCAAATTTGATGTTCCACGTGGAACATTTTACAGCGGCAGGCCAGCCTTGGTTTCCGCGCTTAATGCCGAGACGTTTTGGAAGCGCGGCCATGCTTTGCGGTAGTCCGCATTACCCGTTCTACGGTAGATAAAATACGCAAACCCGTGTATTTCGCCGCAGGTCTTTTGCGCCTATGATGCTGCCGCTTTGTGCGGCAATCAACGGCTATGTGGCATAGTTTTCCGGGCCACCCAGACGCGCCATGATGGGCGCAGGCATTGCCTTTTTCGCAAAGCGCGTTGGATGCGTTGGGCTGGGTGGTCGGCGCTCCCCGTTCATTTCACGGCATTGACCGAACAAGGAGTTTCTTCATGGCTACTGTGACAAGCAAATGGGCAAGCACCGCTCCGGCAATTTCAGGCACGTTCTCTCCCGGCGAATGGACCGGGGCGGGTGCGTTGCCGATGCCGGGCGGGGTTATTTTCGTCAAGAATGACGCCAACTTCCTGTATGTGGCCCTCGACATGGTCAATGACACCGGCAACAGCCCCGGTGTCGGCGATTATTTCTGGCTCAGTTTCGACGTGGACCGAAATGGCAGTATCACGCCGAATGTTGACGTGGATTACGGGATCTACCCCACGCTGCCGATCAGGATCGGAAAATCATTTTATTTGGGGCCGGGCATTTGGACGGGGATTCAAACCACGCCCAGCTTGGCGGCGGCACAGCAAGGCTTTTCGGCCACAAGCTCTTCGGCGACCCCGCATCGCATTTGGGAGTTGCGTATCCCCTTGGATGAAGTGGGCATCACGGCATGGGGAGGCGGGACGCTGCCCTATGTGCGGTTCGGCTTGCGGGTGGCATCCTCCTCGCCATCCTTCGTGACCGATTTTCCGCCGGGATTCTTCACGAACTTCGCGGGATTGCACACGATCTATCTAGCGACTTCGCCGGATACGGTCTATCCCCCCGGCACGGCCGGGCCGGTGATCGCCGGTGTGGGCTTGATCCCGTTCACCAAGATAATAGGCGGGCGGGCCACCACCGACGCCGGTTATTATCCCCGCGTGATCAACGCGGCGTTTGGCGAGGTGTTGAACTTTATCTACAACCGCCCGAACGTGCAGGGTTTCTGGGCCGCCGGGGCCAGGCGCTATAGCGTCCTGCACCGCGTCGGCAGCAGCGGGGCTTTCACGCCCTTGCGCAGAGCCTGGTCCAATTACCGCTGGACCGGCACCGATTTTGTGCTCGATTCCTTCGCGCCGGACGCCAATAGCCGGTACGAGCTGAAAAATCCCTCGCTCGATTATTCGACGAAGGATCTGTTGTTCCAGTGGAATACCCCAGGAAATGCCAGCGAAGCGCCTGCGGCGACGGGGATACATGAATTTCAGATCCAGTTCTTCAACACGGCAGGAGGCTTGGTGGCTTCGCCTGCGCAGACCTTGCAGCTTTACATCGACAACGCGCTGCCGCAATTGCAGCTTTACGAAATCCGCTACAAGGGCGCAACCGTCGCGCCCTGCTCCATCGTGGAGATTACCGAGACCCCCGATCCTGTCCAGGTTCGCTTCCGTGCTTTCGACCCCGAAGGCAATCTGCTGTCCTTCGCGTTGCAAGCCTATTATGGGGGGCCGGGGACGGCTCCCGTCAACTTGCTGCCGGCGGGAATGGGATCTTATCCCGGCGCTGGCATTTGGACGGGGGTGGCGGACACCACGGTGAATTGCCCGGTGGCGCCGGACAAGTTCCCGCCGCGCACTTGCGCCTACCAGTTCCGCTTGAGCGCAAGGCCCAGGGTCACCAACGGTTACGGCTATATCGGATACACCGAGGTCACTTCGCATGTCACTTTCCGCCGCCCTGGCGGGCCGGCGGCTCTTGCCGCACCCAAGCCATTGGTGACGCCTTTTGGCACCCGGCTTGGCCCGGATGGCTTTAACGTCGTGGGCCATTAAGCCGATTCCATAGAGGCTAGTCGGCCAAGCGCACAGTCTTGGCCTTTCATGGCACCGCCGGGAAAACCGGCGGTGCTTTTTTTGCACCGCTGGAAATGGCGGGCCAATTGAATGCGTGAGCGCCGCCATGATTGCGGCGCAGATCCAGAAGCCGCGCTTTGGAAAGCGCTTCCGCAAGGCCCGCTGTCTTGGCTAGGCCGCCAACTGAAGCTGCCGTTCTGGCAGACAATCCTCGAACCAGAAGGCAAATATCCGCTTCCTATTGCTGGAGCGCGTCGTGTAATGGCAGACATCCGAGTTCAGCTCCCCGGCTTCCGCAATATCGGCCTCGCCATCGGCCCCTTTCTTGACCACCGAATAAACCAGGCTCTCGCCGCTTTGCTTAAGGCTCTCAATCACATTTTGCCATTCGTTATCCGGGCAGGCGATACCGTAACGGCCTTGGTGGGCCATGGCCTCGCCGTCGTCGGGGGCGGCGGATTTCAGATATTCGATTTCGCAACAGATGCCGAACAGGTTCCTGGCGAGGGCTTGGTCGTCATTCAACGGGTGATAGAGTTTGATGTAAACGGTGGCCATTTTTCCTGATCCTTGTCATGAAGTGTTGAATTGCGCGTGCCAGATTCGGCATCCGCATGGGACACATTATGGACATCCAAGCTTAAGACAGGCTTAAAAAAAGCGGGCCGAAGACGGCCCGCTTTATGTTCCACGTGGAACATTTTACTATCGGTCAAATGTCCAGATTGGCCACTTCCAAAGCGTTCTTCTCGATGAAATCCCGGCGCGGCTCCACTTGGTCGCCCATCAGGGTGGTGAACACCTCATCGGCGGCGATGGCGTCTTCGATCCGCACTTGCAACAAACGGCGGGTGTTGGCATCCAAAGTTGTCTCCCACAATTGCTCGGGGTTCATCTCGCCCAAGCCTTTATAACGTTGGATATGCTGGCCCTTGCGCACTTCCGCCATCATCAATTCAAAGGCTTGCTTGAAATTTTTCACCGGGGTCTTCTTTTCCTCGGTGCCGATGGCGGTGTTCTCGCCAAACAGCCCTTCTACGGTCTTGCCGAAAGAGACGATCCGACCATAGTCATGGGAGAGGAAGAAGGCGGGCGTGACCTCGAAATATTTCTGCACACCATGGATGCGCTTCATGATCTTGGCGGTGAATTCACCGGAGCCTGGGGCGAAGTCCACTTCGACAGTGAACAAGGTGCCCTTCTCCTTGGCCTGCAACTGGATTTCCAACTGCTTGAACCAGGCTCCGCAACGGGCTTGGTCGTGCAGTTCGTCCTTGGGCAATAGAGGCATGTCGATGAGGACTTCGAGGAAAGTTTCGTCGTAACGCCGCCCGTGGCGTTCGATCACATCGCGCACATTCAAATGCTCCTGGGCCAACTGCTCCAAGCCTTGGCCTTGGATGGGCGGAGTCGCCTCGTCGATGAACAGTTTGGTCTTCTCCAGCGCCATTTGCAGCAGGTAATTGTCTAACTCGTTGTCGTCCTTGACGTAGTTCTCCTGCTTGCCCTTCTTGACCTTGTACAGCGGCGGCTGGGCGATGTAGATGTAACCCCGCTCGATCAACTCGGGCATCTGCCGGTAAAAGAAGGTCAACAGCAGGGTGCGGATGTGCGAGCCGTCCACGTCGGCGTCGGTCATGATGATGATGCGGTGATAGCGCAGCTTGTCCGGGTTGTACTCTTCCCGCCCGATGCCGCAGCCCAGCGCGGTAATCAAAGTGCCTACTTCTTCGCTCGACAACATGCGGTCGAAGCGGGCGCGTTCGACGTTGAGGATCTTACCCTTCAACGGCAAGATGGCTTGGGTGCGCCGGTCCCTGCCCTGCTTGGCCGAGCCGCCGGCCGAGTCGCCCTCGACGATGAACAATTCGGACAAGGCCGGGTCGCGCTCCTGGCAGTCGGCCAGTTTCCCAGGGAGGCCGGCGATGTCCAGCGTGGTTTTGCGGCGGGTCATCTCGCGGGCCTTGCGCGCGGCCTCGCGGGCGCGGGCGGCGTCGATCATCTTGCCGGCGATGATCTTGGCGACGGCGGGGTTTTCCAACAGAAACTCGTCGAACTTCTCGTTCATCGCCCCTTCCACCGCCGGCTTTACCTCGGAGGAAACCAGCTTGTCCTTGGTCTGCGAGGAGAATTT
>CAZOTR010000029.1:0-34094 GCA_964582755.1 uncultured Methylococcaceae bacterium
GCAAGACCGCCTGGTGGGCGGCTTGCAAGTGCCGCCGCAGGCTTTCGCCGCCCAGCGGCCCCGGCTGCTCCATGAAACTGGCCATGAAACCCTGCGTGGCGGCCTGGGAGGCAAGCTCCCCGCCGTAATGCCCGCCCAGCCCGTCGGCCACGACCCAGCAGGCATCCCCCGCCGGGCGGGTCCGGTAGTCGAGGCAATCTTCGTTGTTGCGGCGGCCACCCTCGCTGCTGGCCGCCGCCGTGGAAAACCGCATCGGCTGTCGCTGAGTCAATCCGATCACCTGGGCGGGGCGGTTTGTTCAAATCTTAATTCGATCCCGCACAAGTCAATCCGGTCGCCGTGGCGGAGCCTGCGGCTGCCGACGGCCTCGCCATTGACCCGGGTGCCGTGGGCGCTACCGAGGTCGGCCAGGACGAAGTCCTCGCCGGCGCGGGTGACATGGGCGTGGCGGCGGGAAATTGAGGGGTGGCCCAGCACGATGTCGTTGGCCGCGTCGCGGCCCAGGGTGGTGCGCGGCTTCCTCAGTTCGAAGGCATCCCGGAAATTGCTGCCCTCCAGAATCAGGCAGGCCGATGCAGGCTTGGGCGAGCGCCGCTGCGCCTGCCGGATCTCCTCGAAACCCTCGCGGGCCAGTCCCAGCACGACCATCCATCCCAGCCAGCCGGCCAGGATTTCCTTGCCGTCGATCAACACTGTCCCCCCTAGAGATATTACCGAAAACAGCGAGACGGGCGAGTTCCATAGCATGTGCAGCCCGGCCACGGCGGCGAACACTTTCAAGAAGCGGCCATCCGACAAGGCCTTTGCGCTGAACTCGCGGCCCTCCATGGCCTTCCACAAGGCCGCCGCCGAGGCCGCCGTCCAAATCACATGGCCGAACGGGGCGAGGACGCCGCGCAGCACGGTGTTGGCGATGGCCGCCTCCAGCGAGTTGGAGCGGGCCAGGATCTCGAAGGCGTAGCCCGCCGACTCGAAGGCGGCGAAGCCGGTGCCGGCCGCCGCGCCGAACAGCAGGCCGTTCAGCATCCAGGGATATTTGCGCCGCCGCCCGGCCAGCACCACGACCGCCGCGAGCTTGCCGGGCTCCTCGATAAGTCCCGCGCTGGAGGCGTGCAGCCAGGTTTTGCCAAGCTGGGTGTAATCGAACAAAAACAGGCTGCTGGCCATGCCCAGCACCCCCGCCGCCAGAACCATGAACAACAGGGTGAACAGGCCGATGTTGCGCGGCGCGTTGATCTCCCAGAAGAAAATCAGGCAAGACATTGGCACCGCAAAGGCGCCGACGACGATCAAGGCCGGCAAAAGCCTGATGTTCTCGAAGTGGTAAACCAAGTAGCACAGGACGGCAAAGGCGGAGGCGCCGATGAAGCCGATTTGCGCGAACACCCAAACGTCAATCTTGGCGGTGGGGATGTCGGCCAGCGGCGGCGCGGCCTTCCCGCCGCCGGTGTCGAACACCTCGCCGATTTCCTCGGGTGGGCGCAGGCGGAAAGGATGGATGTTGAACAAGCGCTTGGACGAAGCGGGCGGGGCGATGTCCAGCAACCGGCAAAGGCTGGCCGCGAGGTTCATGTCAGTAGACCTTCAAGACCGGGCCGGCCTGGGCCAGCCGCACCCAAACAATCTCGCCGGCCTCAAGCAGGAGGCCGCCGCTCAGGATTTGCCAATCGCCTGCGGCGGCGTGGCGGTAATAGCTGCCGTTGGTGGATTCCAAGTCCTCGATCATGGTCCCTTGCCGATTCTCCAGCGGGGTGATTTTCAGGTGGCCGCCCGACACCGAATCGTCGCGGACGACCACGTTCGCCATGGCGGGGTGGCGGCCAATCACCAAGCCCTCCTCGGGAATGTCGATCCGCTCCCCTTTGAACTCGCCGTCCAAGAATTCGACGACCGCCCCCGGCGCGGCGGAAGGTGTTGGAATTTCATGGTAGTCCACGTCCTCGATCAACGCGCCGCCGCCGGGGGCGGAGTTGTCAAAGGCCAGCACCAGGACGGGAATCCCCAGCAACACGCTGCCCAGGCCGTAAGCCCAAAAACCCTTGCCCAGCTTTCTGGCGATGGCACCGAACACGAAAACATTTAAAGCGTAAACGCAGAGCAACCAAACCATTATCCCGGCATCGCCAGTGCCGGGAAAGACAAACGCCAGCAGGATCAGCCAAGGGGAAACCCCGCCACAGCGGCAGAGCAGATAGGCGTTGTAAATCGGGACGGAAAAACCCAGGAAGCGTCCGATCCCGAATTTCCGTCCGATACGCGAAAAAACATAAGCCATCCCCAGCCAGATGAAAACACCGAGCATGGAAAACATAACCGCGACAACCCGGATGCCGACGGGATTTTGAGACAACTGCGACGGATCTTGGGTGGCCACCAATAAAACATAGCCAAGCCATAGCAGCCCTGCGTAAAACGCCGCGCAGCCCATGACATAGGCGCTGCTCGCCGGGGGCCTCGGGTTGACCCGGCTACCCGGCGCGGTAGCGGTGATAGGCACTGGCGGAAGAGGCGGGTCGAGCAGCTTGCGAAACGCCTGCACGGTTTGCAGCCGATCCTGCCAGCGCAACGCCAGCCCTTGCTGGATGGCTTGCAGCGTCCTGGCGGAGACGCCGGGGATGGCGGGCACTTTGAAGCTGGCTTTGGCCTCGGTGGAATCCTCGGGAACTATTCTGCCCAGCATATAAAGCAAGGTCGCCGCCAGCCCGTAGACATCCGTCCAGGGGCCTTGCCTGCCATCGCTTTGGCATTGCTCCAGAGGGGCGAAGCCAGTCGTCCAGGCCATCGCCGCCCCGTGGGTCTTTTGCTTGATGGCGCTGCGGGCCGTGCCGAAGTCCAGCAGGATGGAGCGGCCATCCTCGGCCAGATAGATGTTCTGCGGCTTGATGTCGCCGTGGACAAAGTCCTGCCCATGCACGCTTTGCAGCCCCTCCATGACCGGCAAGATAATGTTCAGCGCCTCTGCCTCGCCAAGCGGGGCCTGCCGCCGCTCCAGCAACTCCCACAGAGACTGGCCAGGGTAGTAATCCATGACCATGTAGGCCGTGCCGTTTTCGCGGAAGTGCTGCTTGACCCGGACAATGTTCGAGTGGTTAAAGCGGGCCAGGATGCGGGCTTCCTCCAGAAAGCCGCGCAGGCCGCTTTGGAAGGCTTCATGGCCCTCGCCGGAACGGGGCACAACGCCCAGGCCGTTGCCCGCCCGGCCCGCCAGCTCCTGCGGCAGGAATTCCTTGATGGCGACGCGCACCTCCAGGTCGTTGTCCCAAGCGAGGTAAGTGATGCCAAACCCGCCGGGCTTGCCCAGCACCTTGCCCACCACGAAATGGTTGCTGAGCATGGTGCCGGCTTTCAAGGCCAGCGGATAAGGGTGTTCCCCGTCGCGGTATCCGCAATGGGGGCAGGCGGCGGACGTGGCTTGCAGGAAGCAGCCGGGGCAAATCGAACCGTCATGTTGACCAGTCATCGCGTGCCATTCCTCGCTTATTCAATGGACTGGGCCGCCGGGGCAGGCGCTTGGCCTGCCCCGTTCGGTTTCGCATCGGCCCGGGGTTTTTCTCCCTTGGCAGGTGCCGGCGGCTCCTTGCGTTTGGCTTCCTCTGGTTTCTCCGGCTCCGGTTCGGCGGCGGGCTTGCGCTCTTCCGGCGGGGCGGCTTTTGGTCCTTCGCCGGGCCTGGCCTCTTTTGGCTTGGCGTCCATCTTTCCTTTTTTCTCTCCCGTCGCGTGGCTTCTTTGTCCTTTCGCCGCGCCTAACTGTTTAGGATCTGGATCGGGATTTTGATTTTTTTTAGCCGGCTTGCTTGGAGGCGGTTTTTCGGGATTGCCATTTGGGCTGGCGGAGCCTTCCCCGGCTTGCTGGGCAAACTCTTGGATGGGGTTGGACGGGGGCTGGGCGGATATGGCGTTGCCTTGCTCTTCGGGGAAAAAATAATGTTTCACCCCCCAGCCGGCCGGCAGCAGCACAATTAAGGCCAGCAACGCCAGCCAAGCATAAGGCTGCTGCCAAAACTGGCCCGCCCCGCCCCCCCGCGCACAGGCCATCAGGGCGACCGTCACATTGTCTTGATGGGGGTTGCCTTTCTCCAAGGCGCGCCGCACTAACGCGCCCGCCGCCTCCTGCGGAGTGCCGCGCAGTTCTCGCGCTATCTCCTCTTCGCCCAGGGTGCCATGCAAGCCGTCGCTGCACAGCAAAACCCAATCCCCAGGCTCCAGGGAAAACGGCGCGATGCTATGGTCCACCGTCTCCAGGCCGGGCATCCCGACGAAGCTGGTGAGGGCGTTGCGGTCCGGGTCGCTGTCCGCCTCGTCGGCGGACAACTGGCCTTCGGCGACTTGCTTTTGCAGCATTCCGCCATAATTGTGGTCCTCTGTAAACTGGGTCAGCTCGCCGTTGCGGAACACATACAGGCGGCTGTCGCCGACGGACAGCCAATGCAAAGACTGCCCCGCGACCACCGCCGCCACCAAGGTCGTGCCCACGTTGCCCAACTCGCCCACGTCGCGGGCCAACGCGCAGACGGCCTGGTTGGCCTCTTCCAAGGCGTTCGCCAAGGCATCGGGGATGCTGTCCGCAGGATCTTTGGCGAGGTAGGCTTGGCCAAACGTCCGCGCCGCTAGGCGGCTGGCCTCGGCCCCTTTTTCCAAGCCGCCCATGCCGTCGGCCACGATGGCCAGCACGCCGCCATGGTCGATGAAGCCATGGTCGTTGACGTCGGAAAACCAGAACTCGTCCTGCTGGCTTTGGCGGCAGCCGATGTGCTGGGCATTGCCCGGTATGACTTTCATGGTTTGCTCCCTGGAGTCAAGACGCGCAATTCGGTGCGCCCGATGCCGATGATGTCGCCCTCTTGCAAGCGGTAGTCGGCTTGTATGGGCACGCCGTTGACACGGGTGCCGTTGGTCGAGCCTAGGTCGCGGACGAACACAGCCCCGCTTTTGCCCACCAAAGCGCAGTGTCGGGTGGAAATTTCCGTGTCGGTGGCAATGCTCACCGCGCAGGCTCCACCGCGGCCTATGGCGGACTCCGCCGCCGCCACCTCCAGCTCATACGCCTTGCCTTGCCGTCCCTTTGCGCCGATTTCGACGAGCTTGACGCGGGTTTTCGGCCCGGGCCTCGCCTCCGGCACCGTGGCGCCGACCGCCTGCGCCGCCGGGCGCGGACGGCGCGGCAGCACCCCGGTGTCCTCGGTGTCCTCGGGTTGCGCAGGGGCCGGCGCTTCGGGACGCCGCCGCCGAGCGAAGGCCAGCCCGCCTAGCGCAGCCAAACCCGCCAGCGCACCGGCCGCATAAAACCAAAGCTTGCCCGGCCACGGCGTGTCGGCAGGCGACGGGCCGCCACCCTGGTCGGGAGACGGGTTGGTCTTTGGGGGGGCTTTCGCCAGCTTAGGGAGAAGGCGCAAGTCCTCGCCGTCGGACAGGGCCACATCCCCTGCTTGCCAGGTGATTTGCAGGTGCCTGAGACTGCCGTCCGCCGGGCATCCGGCGCAATCCAGCCGGACGGCGGACACGGCGCGGATGCGGCCGCGCAACTCGGCGTAAACCTTGCCCAGGGGCTGGCTTCCCACGGCGATGTAATCGCCCCCCGAAGTGCGGGCGAACACGCCTAGCGCCTTGGCGCCCTCCCCGGCCTTCGCCCCGCGCTTGGGATGCTCCAAGCCCATGGCATAGACCGGCACGCGGTCGGAGGCCATTTTGTCCAGCACCTCCTCGCGGGTCGGCCCGCCGGCCTGGTCGTCCAGGCCGTCCGACAACACCACGACGGCGCGCCGGCCGGGCAGGCTTGGATCGGCCCGCCGCCCGAGTTCCATGGCGTTAATCAAACCCTGGTGCAAGGCCGTCTGCTTGTCCTCCGGCTTCAAGGCTTGGATCTTCTGTTTCAACAAAGCCTTGTCGGCGGTGAAGTCCGCAATTTCGCTGACTTTCTCGCCGAAGCTCAACACCGCCATGCGGTCCTTGGCTTGCAGCGCGTCGGCCCAGTCCGACAAGGCGGCGCGAACCGGGGCGAACTGGGCCGGCTTGACCGACTTGGAGACATCGACCAGGAAGATGTAGGCCACCCCCTCACCGCTTTTCTCGAAAGGCTGGACCTGCTCCACCGCCAGCTTGGCCTCGCCCAAGCTGGCGGCCAACTGCTCGGGCTTGATCTCGGCGATCCGCCCGCCCTCGCCGTCGCGGAGGTCCAAATAAGCCACCAAGCCGGGGGGCGCCCAGCAGGCTTGGCTGAGCTTTAGGCTGGCGGGTAGGCCCGTGGCCCAGGCAAAGGGCGCGAACAAGGCGAAGAGCAGGGGCAGGAATGATTTCATGGGACGCCAAACTCCTCTGATTCATTTGGGAAGGGATGCGGAAGGTGATGGGGTGCCTCGAAAAACCGTTTCCGTCCGCGCATCGACAGGCTCGACGCGAACGGAAGCGGTTGGTTTTGCGCAGGCGGGCTTATTTGATCGGTGGCGGGGCATCCTGGGGGCGCGGGCGTCCCGCCCGCGCTCCTAGCCATTAAACCCATCGCCGATTTTACTAAGGCCATCCGCGTTGAGGCCTGCTGCAAACTTCTGGCCTCGCCGTAATCCTGGCCTGCCGCTTTGCGCCCAGCCAAGCAACGATCTTGTTCCCGGGCCACCCGCCGGTGTCACTGGGTGCCGTCGCCGAACTTCGCGTCGATGTACAGATTGTCGCCGGGTCGCATTTCGTAGCATTCCTTCACCCGCTCAGGCTCGCCTTCTTGCAGCAGCTTGCTGACCGTCGTGAAGGCAAGGCCTTTCTCGCGCAGGGCGGCGACGATCCGGGGCAAGGCGGCGGCGGTGCCGTGGCCGCGCCCGTTGGCGTGGAAAACGATGATGGAGCCGGCCCTGGCGCTGCCGACCACCCCTCTGGCCAAGACTTCCGGCGAGAGGCGCGGGGCGGCGTCGCCACTGACCACATCCCACTGCACCGCCTTCAAACCCATGCCGTTGACGGTACCCAAGGATTCGGCGCTGCATGTCCCGTAGGGGAAGCGCAACGCCGCAGGCTGTTTGGGCACCCGCAGCATTTGCGAGGCCCAACCCGCTTTGCGGGCTTTCTGATCCAATTGCCCCCACAGCCTTTCGTATTCGGCCTGGGTCCAGACGATTTGGTCGCGCATCCTCTGCCCGCCTAGCCGCCGCAGATTGCCATGGGTCCAGCCATGGTTGCCGATCTCGAACTGGCCGTCGGCCATTAGCTGCATGGCCCTTTCGGGGTGGGAGCGCATCCATTTGCCGCCGGCGAAGAAAGTGGCCGGGATGTGGTTGTCGCGCAGGTAATCGACGATGCGCCAATCGTAGCCGGTGACATCGTCCGCCTGCTCGCACAGGTCGAAGGTGAGGGCGATTAGGTTCTTGCCGGGGGGCAGGCGGACACGGCGGATGGAGTCGGCAAAGCCAGGCTCTAGGCGCGGCAGGCTTTCGCTGGGCGAGAGATACTCGGGCGGGTCGAAGTCGGGCTTGGGCAGGGAGGTGATGCGCTCTTCGCCGGGACGCCCGCGCAACTCTTCGGGGCGCCAAAGTTTGAGCAAAGCGGATTCGTCCGGCTCGGCTGGATGCGCCGGCAGGCGGGCCTTGGGTTCCTCGCCCGGCGGGGCACCGGCCAGCGGCAAGCGCGGCGGAGCGGCTGGCTCTTGCGCGGTTTTCGGGGGCTTGTCCGCCGCGCCGCCGCAATGGGTTTTTAAAGACGGAAAATCAATGGTCCATTTCGCCTCCAAGTCCAACGGCACCCAAACCTCGCAGGCATGAACCTTTGGAGAACCTGCCTTGCGGTATTCCACAAAGGCTTTGATGACGGCATGGCTTCTGTCTTGCTGAATCTGGCGCTCCATCCTAGGCCCCATTTTCAATTCCGTGGTTTCGCGGCAGCTTTGCGGGCTGTATCCCCTGGCCAGCGCCGCAGCCTCCTCGCAGCGGTGCTCGCTGATGCGGGTGTAAAAATCGATGACCACGTCCTCCGGCTCGCCCAAGGCACACGCGGCCCTTGGAAGAACCAACGCGAGGCTTAGGCAAACGCCCATCAAGACCCGCCATCCGGCCGGATGGAAAAAGGCACGCTCTCGCCCGCTCATTCTGTTTTCCTCAGCCCTTTGAATGATGAGATGACCCAACCGCTCGGCGCCGGCTCCAATTCCAGCACACCCTGCCAGCGTTCCTTTGGGCCTTGGTAAGATTTGAGGGCGACATCCACCATGACATACGCAAAGCCGCCCGAGATACCCTGGACGTAGGCGCTGTTGACCTTGGCATATTGGACGCCCCTGACGACATCCTCCAGGTTGCCCGGATGGGATTTGCGCAGCGCCGCCACCCGCCGGGCGTCATTGCGCCCCAAGGCATCGTAATAGGAATGGATGACCGTCGTGGGATCGACGCCCGCCGCCGCCGGCGGCGGGCTGGAAGGCACCGACCCTATGCGCCGCAAGGAGGCCAGGCTGTTGATATACCAGCTTGCTGAACCGGCCGGCTTATGCACGAGGATCGGACCCTGCCAACGCTCCGCCGGACTGCCGAGGGCCTTGACCACCACGTCGGCGCTGACCACGGCCCACTCGCCAGGGCCGGGCTGGCCGCTAAAGCTTTCAAACTCGGCGCTTTTCACCTCGGCAGATTCAAATCGCTGGGCGCTCTTCGCCCGCTTGGCCGGGTCAAGCGCCCCATCCGGGTCGAGCAGGGCAAGAACCCCCGATACATCGCGGCCGCCCAAGGCGGCGTAGTAGCTTCTGACTGCCTGAACCGCCGCCTGCCGCTCGTGCGCCCTTTTTTCTTCCTGCCTTTGTTTTTCCTGCAATTGTTCCCGGATAATTCGTTCGCGCTCGGCCTGTTGCTCGCGTCGAGCCGGCCGCAACTGCTCGGGCGGAATTTGCCAGTCCGATGAAGAACCGCTAGTTTCGGCTGGCGGGGCAACCTCTTGGGGGGCGGGAGGCTTGGCCTCTTTTGACTCCCGGTTGGCGGTTGCCCAAAGGACCGCCACTCCTAGCACCGCAACCCCGCCCCACAACACCGGGCTGGCGATTGGTGGCGGGGGTGGCGCGGTTTGGTGCGGGCCGGGTGGTGGTTGCCGGGGGGTGGAAACCGTCCGCAACCGGTCTTGGAAATCCCGCACCGTTTGTGGCCTGGCTCTGGGTTTTAACGCCAACCCGTCCAAAATGGCTTGGTTGACGGCGGGAGATATGTCGGGGCGCATCGCACTTGGCGGGACCAGCTCGTCCTGGTCAGCCCGCTCGGGGGCTTCCGGCGGGACCTCGCCGGTCAGCATTTGATACAGCACGGCGGCGCAGGAATAAATATCGGTCCATTCGCCTTGCTCGCCCCTTTTATGGTATTGCTCAAAGGGGGCATAGCCTGGGGTCAGCACCACTGACATCGTATTGGTGCGCTCCCCCATCGCCACCCGGGCCGAGCCAAAATCCAGCAAGATAGGCCGGCTTTCAGTGGTGATATAAATATTTTGCGGCTTGATGTCGCGGTGCAAAAAACCTTTTCCATGCACCTCGCGCAACCCGTCCAAAATCGGAGTGATAATGGCCAAGGCGGTTTGTTCTGGCAACCGGCCTTTTTCGGTTAGGTATTCCGCTAAAGTCAGGCCCTCGTAATAATCCATCACCAAATAGGCCGTTGCGTTCTGCTCGAAGACATGCCGCACACGCACGATGTGAGCATGGTCGAATTTGGCGAGCGTGCGGGCTTCCTTGATGAATTGCTCCAAGCCGAAGCGGAATAACTCGCCCTCTTCCCGGGAATGGGCCACGACGGTCGTTTGCCCCGCCTCGCGCCCGGCCAAATCGCGGGGCAGATATTCTTTGACAGCCACCCGGGTTTCCAGCCCAACGTCGTAGGCTAGGTAAGTAATGCCAAACCCGCCAGGCTTGCCCAGCACCCGTCCAATCAAAAACTGCCCTTGCAATAAAGTCCGGTGCGGCAGGGCCAAGGGGCTGCGGCGCACGGATTCGTCATAGCCGCAATAAGGGCAAACCGCCGTCCCTCCTTTTTCCCTGAAACAGCCAGGGCACAATGCTTCCCACGCTCTGTTCATTGCTTAAATTCCTTGAGGGATGTTTTTAGCGCGTTCCCCGCCAAAAAGTCAGCTATACACTCGGCGGCGACTGCGCGGCCCATTGGAAATTGGAACCGCAAAACGGCACAAACACCAGCTTAGTCTGTCCCATTTCAATCATGTCATACGCTTTTAATTCCATGGGAACGATGACTTCCTCCTCGTTCAGGTAAATCAAGCCGCGGCCATCCCCTGGCGCGATTAAAAAGGTGTTCTTTTTCGGATTAAAGCTGATGACGGCGTGTTTTTCCCGGGCTATCGTATCATCCCCGCTGATGCAAATATCCATAGACGGATCGCGGCCAATATGGTTGCGTTCGCTACGGATGCGGTAATCCCTGCCACGGTCCGCGCCCTCAACGCAAACCAGCCAGCCCACCACCGGATCAATCCCTAGCTTGGCGGTCCAATACGCTTTGGTCACGCCGGGTTCGCGCTCCATTCGGGGTTCGTCTTTGCGGCGGGTGGGCGCATCCGCAAAATTTCTTTGCCCTTCGGCTTTCCCGGCATCAGCCCCACCGCCGGGCATGGCCCGGGTGGTTTCAATGTCCAAGCCAGGAATTCTGCACGAGGGGCAAACACTGTATTTGTTTTCGTCATAATAATGACCGTTTTCGCAGCGCCGCAAAGCCATTTTTCCTCCTTATGACAACTCATGTTGACGTTTTAAAATGTGGGCTATTTTTTTTACACGGTTCATGGAGATTGTAATATCATGCCCCGCCACCGATAAGACCGGAGGGTGGAAATGTCGCGGCCACCGGGCCATTGCAATCCGGTTGCACGGCCTAAAAACGGCGCGAGTGTGGTGGGTTTTATGGGTTTGTCATGCCAGGAGCGCGGGCGTCCCGCCCCCAGGATGCCGCCACCAATCAAATAAGACCCCCCTTCTCCGGCGCGAGCGGGAGAGTCCGGGCAAATAGCCGCACGGACGAGGCCAAGTCGGCGGGAAGGGTGAAAATTATATTGGCCTGACTGGACGGAAAACGCAACGACGAAATTGTCGGCCAACCGGGCGCGCCCTTGGAACAGTGGGCTTTTGGCGCAAACGCGAGAAGCCACAAGGGTCGCTGCTTCGCAGACAATCGTCAAGTTATGCGATTACACACTCGCTTCGGGGTTGCACATGGATGCCTATTCCCAAGATGAGCTAGACCGACTAGCAACAACCGCTCGGCAGTTCTTGGGGGAGGTTGTGTGGATACTTATGGGCTTTGGGCGGGGTCTGCAAAACCGTTTCGCCTCGGGCCTTTCCGACTGCGGGAGGGCGCTAAAAGCCTATGGCGTGATTGCCCTGCGGCGCATGCCGAAGCTTTCGGCACGGCAGGCGCGGCTGCGGTAAAATGCCGCCCATGGACATTACCCCAATTATCGACACACTCAACCCCGCCCAGCGTTCGGCGGTCACCGCTCCCCCCACGGCCATGCTGGTGCTGGCCGGGGCGGGCAGCGGCAAGACCCGCGTCCTGGTCCACCGCATCGCTTGGCTGATGCAGGTGGAGCAGGTTTCGCCGAACAGCATCCTGGCGGTCACTTTCACCAACAAAGCCGCCCGTGAAATGCGCGGGCGCATCGAGACGCTGCTCCACTTCGCCGCCGGCGGCATGTGGATGGGCACGTTCCACGGCTTGGCCCACCGCTTGTTGCGCCGCCATGCGCAAGAGATGGGTTTGCCGGAGACGTTCCAGATCCTCGATTCCGACGACCAGTTCCGGCTGATCAAACGCATCATGAAAGAACTGGATCTGGACGACAAGAAATGGCCGCCGCGCCAGGCGCAATGGTGGATCAACGGCAAGAAGGACGAGGGCATCCGCGCCCGCCACATGCAGGAGTCTTACGATCATTTCGAGCGGCGGATGCTGGAAATCTACCGGATTTACGAGGCGCAATGCGACAAGGCCGGCTGGGTGGATTTCGCCGAACTGCTGCTGCGCGCCCATGAATACCTGCGCGACAACGACGAGGCCCGCGCCCATTACCGGCGGCGTTTCCGCCATGTCTTGGTGGACGAGTTCCAGGACACCAACACCATCCAATATGCCTGGCTGAACCTGCTCACCCGCGACCGCGACAATCTGTTCGTGGTCGGCGACGACGACCAGTCGATTTACGGCTGGCGCGGCGCGAAGATCGAAAACCTGTTCAAGTTCCAAGAAGACAATCCCAACCATCAAGTGGTGCGCTTGGAGCAGAATTACCGCTCCACCGCCCATATCCTGAACGCCGCCAATGCCTTGATCGCCCAAAACGAAGGCCGCATGGGCAAGAACCTGTGGACCGAGGACGGCGCGGGCGACGCCATCTCGGTCTTTACCGCCTTCAACGAGCAGGATGAGGCGCATTTCGTCGCCCGCCGCATCCAGCAATGGGCGGAGGAGGGCGGACGCCGCGACGAGTCCGCCATCCTCTACCGCTCCAACGCCCAGTCCCGCCAGTTCGAGGAAAAGCTCATCGCGCTGGGCATTCCTTACCGCGTCTATGGCGGCTTGCGCTTCTTCGAGCGGCAGGAGATCAAGGACGCCCTGGCCTATTTGCGCCTGTTGTCGAACCGGGGCGACGACATGTCTTTCGAGCGGGCTGTCAACACGCCGACCCGTGGCATCGGGGCGCGCAGCGTGGACGCCATCCGCGAGCTGGCCCGCGACCAGGATATTTCGCTGTGGCAGGCGGCGGTGTTTTTGCGCCAAAACCCAGGCTTGCCGGCCAGGGCGCGGGGCTTGCTGGGCGTTTTCCTGGACTTGATCGAAACCCTGTCGGCGCAAATCCAAGGCCAGCCCTTGCACGAGCAGGTGAAAACCATGCTGGAAAAAACCGGCCTGATCGAGTTTTACAAGCTGGAGAAGGACGGCAAGGGCGAGGCGCGGGTGGAGAACTTGGAGGAGTTGGTCACCGCCGCCCGCCAGTTTGAATTCGAGCCGGTGGAGTTGGAGGAAGGCGAAACCCTGAGTCCGCTAGACCATTTCCTCGCCCATGCCGCCTTGGAGGCCGGCGAGGCCCAAGGCGAGGCGGGCGAAGATTGTGTGCAATTGATGACCTTGCACTCCGCCAAGGGCTTGGAGTTTGACCTAGTGTTCGTGGTCGGCCTGGAGGAAGGCTTGTTCCCGGCCTTGCAATCCATGGAAGAGCCGGGCCGTTTGGAGGAGGAGCGCAGGCTATGCTACGTCGGTCTGACCCGCGCCAAGCGCAAGCTTTATCTCACCCACGCCGAAACGCGCCGGCTCTACGGCAAGGAGACCTATCCCCGCCCCTCGCGCTTCCTGCGCGAGATTCCGCCCGAGCATTTGGAGGAAATCCGCAGCCGCGCCAACGTCACCCGGCCCATGGCCGCCAAGCCCGCGCCGGTTCCCATTGCCACTTCGGCTTTGCAAGATATTTCACCGTTTGGCAATTTCCGCCCTGGGCAGCGGGTAAGCCACGCCAAATTCGGCGAGGGCATTATTCTCAAACTGGGCGGCGAAGGCTCCGGCGCGTATGTGCGGGTCAATTTTGCCCGGCTCGGCAGCAAGGATTTGGCACTGGTTGGGGCGAAGGCGAATTTGCGGGTGGTTTGACAGGAATTTAGGAGCGGCCTGTGGCCGCGAGACGCTCTAGGCCATGCTGATCGCGGGCAGGGTCCGTTCCCTAACCATTCAATCAATCAAACCCGCCTCCTCGTCGTTGGCGATGCCGTCCCTGTGCCGGTGTCATTCCTCCAAATCCGGCTTGACCTGGGAAAAGAAACTATTGCGTCCGCTGTCGCGGTTTCTCGCCGCTTGCAAGGCTTTCTTGGCCTCCGCTTTCACCCGCATGTCGGATAATTGGTGGTAAGGGCGGATGGGGGCTTGGTTCGCTTTCTCCAGATAAGGCATCGCCTTGTCGAATTCCTCCTCGCTCAACCAGTAATCGCCGAGGAAATAATTGGCATCCAACCCGTTGGGGTCCAGCTTGATCGCCGTTTCCAGATATTGCAGGGCTTGCTCGTCGTCGCCGAAGGAAATCGGCCAGCCGGGCAGGCGGTAATACAAATTGCCCAAGGTGATGAACGCCGTGGCTTCCATCGCCTTGGGGTTTAGGTCTATGGATTTTTCCAGCAGTTCCTTGGCTTCGCGGATGCGGCTTAGAGAATCAAAACCCCAGTCGGCGGCGGCGAGGGTGCAGAGGGTGATGGCTTCCAAAATCAGCGGTTCGGCGCTTTGCGGATATTGGGCTTTGAGCGTTTGGATGCGCGACAACAGCGCCTTGTATTTCTCCGCCTGTTGGTCGCCGGGCAGGCGGTAGAAGATTTCCGACCATTCGTTGCTGAGGCTTTGCGCCTTTTCTTCGACGCTGGGTTCGGCCCAAGCGGCGGTGGCCAGGAAAAGGCCGCATAGGGCTGGCAGTAAGGCTTTTCTTATTTTCACGCGATAGTTAGAAAAAGCGATAACATCCCTGCAAGGGATGTTATCGCTGAAGTTAATGGCAGTGACGCTGGGAGTGGGAAGGGATGGCTATTTGTTAAACGGCCAGAAGGATTTCTTTTCGCCTGGGTTTTCCTGCGTCGATTCCTCGGTTTCCTGTTGGTTTTCCTCGCCGCCCGCCTCCTCCTCCGGCAAGTCCACCGGGTTTTCCGGCATTTCCTCAAAGCTGGCCGGTTCGTGCGGTTTCGGCGTCTCGCTGGCGCGCACGTCGAACTCGACTTTCCAGCGCTCTTGGTTGTCGGTGGCGACGGCTTCCAGTTGCAGGGTGCCGACTTCAGTGACATGCGAGGCTAGATGCACGGGGACGACTTCGCCAGCCTTGCGGTTTTGCGAAGACAGGTTGACCTCGATTTCGTTGAGTTCGTCCAATTCGCCCGTGGCCCAGTCGTCTAGGCGGACGCCAGCCTGGTCTTCGCGGCGGACATTGGAGCCGAAGAAGCGGAAGCGCACCGGCTCGCCGACCACCAAGCCGAATTCGTCATGCGGCAGTTCGACGCCGGTGCCTTCCTCCATGCCAAACGGGGCGATGCACAGCGCCTCCAGCGGCGGCGGGAAGCCCGGCACGGCCGGCATGGCGCTTTCCACGCCGACATAATAGGCCGCCGCCGTGCCGCCCCGGATGCGCACGCCTTTGCCCTTGCGCACATAGCCGTAATACGCCGCGCCACGCGCCACCGCCAAGTCCAAGTCGGCCCCGGCCAGCAGGCGGGCTTCCGGGGCGTTGTCGCTGGCCAGCCAGGCGTTGACCACGTCCAACAGGCGCTGGGCGAGGGCGTCGGATTTGAACACGCCGCCGTTCAGCAACAGCGCGGTGGGGTGGATGAAGCGGGCGTCGGGCGGCGGGTTGAAGCCGGCCAGCTCGCCCGTGGCGTTGACCTGCTTGGCGAGGAACGCGGCCAGATGGGCGGTGATGCGGGCGTCCTTGGCGTAGGGCAGGCCGAGGGTGGTCAAGCCGCCCCGGGTCTGCGCGGCGGGGCGGTCGCTGGCGGCGACTTTCGGGAAGAAGCCTTCCACCAAAGTCCGGCTGACTTCGTCGCGGGTCAGCGCGGTGCGCAGGGTGCCGCCGATCAGCGAAGAGCCACGGCTGGGCACGACGATGGCGACTTCTTGGGTTTCTTTGTCGGCCAGCAGGGTTTCCTTGGCGTCGCGGCAACCGTGGGTGAGGGCTTGCAACTGCCAAGGTTGCAGCTTGTGGCCTTCCTTTTCCAGCTTCATCTTGAGGACGTAGGCCAGCGCCAGGTCCATGTTGTCGCCGCCCAGCAGGATATGGTCGCCGATGGCGATGCGGTTGAGTTCGAGGTTGCCATCGGCCTCGGTGACGGCGATCAGTGACAAGTCGGTGGTGCCGCCGCCCACGTCCACGACGAGGATGATGTCGCCGGGCTTGGCGTCCTTGCGCCATTGGCCTTCGCTGGCTTGAATCCAGCTATACAATGCCGATTGCGGCTCTTCCAACAAGATGGCTTGGCGCAGCCCCAGGCTTTGGGCGGCTTCGACGGTCAGTTCGCGCGCCGCCGGGTCGAACGAGGCCGGCACGGTGATGACCAACTCCTGTTCGCTCAAGGGGTCGTCGGGGAAGCGGGCGTTCCAGGCATCGCGCATGTGGCGCAGATAATGGGTGGATGCCTGCAAGGGGGAGATGCGCCGCACTTCCTCCGGCGATTGGATCGGCAGAATGTCGGCGCGGCAGTCCACGCCGCTGTGGCACAGCCAGCTTTTCGCGCTGGACACCAGCCGGATGGAGGTCTTGCCGCCGAGTTGGCGGGCGATTTCGCCGACGATGGCCTCGGGGTGCGCGTCCCAGGGCAGGGCGATGTCGCCTTCGGCCAGCTCCGATTCGTGGGCTTGGTAGACGAAGGAGGGCAGTTGGTTCTTGTCACCCACCGAGCCGGGGCTGGTGAGCTGCGGAATCGGCAGCACTTCCAGCGGGGCGTGTTCGCCGTCGCAGCGGCCCAGCTCCAGGTAGGAGACGACGCTGTTGGTGGTGCCTAGGTCTATGCCTACGGAAAAACGGGTTTGTTCGCTCACAGTTCCACCTCCGCCGCAGCGATGATTTTCACGTCATGGCCCTCGGTGATCTTGGGCAGTTTGATGTCGGTCGCCTTCCAGCCGCGATGCACCAGGGTGCCGGAGAATGGCGCCTGGCCCACGATGTTGCCGGTGATGCGGACGCTGGCGGCGTCGTAGCCTGGGGCCAAGGTGATGCGCTTGCCTTCCTCTTCCTCGCGGATCGGGGCCAGTTCAAAATGCTGGCGCAACACTTTGCGGCAGCCTTCGTGGACGACCCGCGCCACCGCGCCAATTTCCTCGTCGGCATATTGGCCCATGTTTTCCTGGGTGAAGTCGATGAAGCGGGCTTCCTTTTGCAACAGGCCGAGCAGTTGCAGGGCGGCGTCCGGCGTGGCTTCCTTCAGCACCACGGTTTCCGTCCTGACTTGCACGATGGGTTCGGGTTTTTCTTCGGCCTTGGCCGCGGGCGGCGGCGCGACGACTGGCGCGGGCGCGGGGGCGGCTTCCGCCGGTTTTTCCTGCGCCGGTGCGACGGCTGGCCGACGGTAAATGGCGGTGAAGGCGGCGGTTAGAAAGAGAATTTGCAAAACCAGCAGCAAGACGATGATGGCGGCCAGTCCGGCATGGATGGCGTCAAAAGTGCTGGGCATAAGGGACAGGTCTATATTCATTCAGGGACTCTCTTGCTGGTGTGGCTTTGGGTTTGTTTGGTTTTGCCGTGCGGGGGCTGGGCTGCGTTTTTGGCCTCCTCCTCTTCGCCGGCGCGTTGGGCTTGCACACCCGAGACATGGCGCAGGACGCTTTGCACGCCTTGGCTGCGGGTCTGGCGAATTTTGTGTTCGGAGATGGTTGCCGGCACCTGCTCGGCGTCGTAGGCGGTTTTGATGGCCGGCAGACGGCCCTCGCAGGCCTGCAAAATGGTGTTGGTGATGGCGCGCGGGTCGCCGCGTTCTTGGTCCCTGGCGAGGGTTTCCTGGGTCAGGCATTGGCGGTAATCCCGCACGGCGGCGTCGGCCTTGGCGATGGTTGCCGGGGACAAGGTGGAGGCATGCCATTCCTGGTCCATCGGGGCGGCGGGTTTTTCCTCCACCGAGGCGGATTGGCAGCCGGCCAGGAACAGGCAGGCCAAAACAAAGGGACGGTGAAACTGCATTGTCGATAAGCTCCAAAAAACGACTGTTAGCGGTGTTGGGTGGATTTTACGCCATCTCCGGGCCGGGGAAGAAATCCTATCGCGCCAGTCCGTTCGGATTTGGCTGCGACCGCTTTACTGGGCGCGGAAATCTGGTATCGTTCCGCTGCGCTATCCTATGCAACATGGCATTTGTTTCTTCCACCCTATCCATTCGCCGCAGGCGGACACGCCACGGCGTGTAAAGCGACTTAAATGAAAAATTCAATGACGAAGATCGACTACGCCTGCGGGACACATCCTGGATTGGTGCGGGCAGTCAATGAAGACGCCTATTTCGCCGACCCCGAACTGGGTTTGTGGCTGATTGCGGACGGCATGGGCGGGCACCAGGCTGGGGAAGTCGCCAGCGCCATCGTGGTCAAGGAACTGCCGCAGTGCATCCAGAAAGGCGAGAGCCTAGTCGATGCCATCGACATGGCGCATATGATGATCCAGGTGGCTTCCGAGCAATCCAGCGCCGCCCGGCACATGGGTTCCACCGTGGTCGCCTTGCGCATGACCGGCCTGCACTACCAAATCGCCTGGGTGGGGGATAGCCGGGCCTACTTATGGAACGGACATGAATTGCGCCGTTTGACCAAAGACCATTCCTATGTCCAGTTGTTGCTGGATTTGGGGATGATTATGGAAGACGAAGTGTTTAACCATCCTTCCCGCAACGTGATTTCCCAGGGGCTGGGGGTGGGCGGCGACGGCGTCGGCAATTCGGTCAAGGTGGATGAGGTGGAAGGCACCTTGGCGGTTGGCGATACCCTGTTGTTGTGCAGCGACGGTTTGACCGGCGAAGTCCGCGAATATCTAATCGGCGAGATCATGGCTTCGACCCGCGACAACCAGCAACGCTTGGCGAAACTGATCGAGGCCGCCCTTGCCTTCGGCGGCTCGGACAATATCACCGCCATTTTGGTGGCGCCGGTGAAAGCTTAGGCGGTCCCGCGTCCCGCTTGGGCAGGCCGGCTCGGCGTTGACAACCGTGCCGGCCTTCATCTGTCCACGCCGCGCTGCCGCCGCAAGGCCCATTGCACATGTTCCCGGACCAGCGGGGAGGGGTGGCTTTCCCGGCCACGCAGGGCGTCGAGAACTTCCGGGCCGGGCGGCGCGTTGCCCAGGGCCACGGCCAAGTTGCGCAGCCAGCGTTCGTGGCCGATGCGGCGGATGGCCGAGCCTTCGGTGCGGCGCAGAAAGGTTTCCTCGTCCCAGCCGAACAATTCGATCAATTGCGCGGTCGCAAGCCCAAAGCGGGGCAGGAAGTCCGCCTCTTCGGTCAAGCGGGCGAAGCGGTTCCAGGGACAGATGATTTGGCAGTCGTCGCAGCCGTAGATGCGGTTGCCCAGCGCGGCGCGGAATTCCTCCGGGATGGCCCCGTGCAGTTCGATGGTGAGGTAAGACACGCAGCGCCGGGCGTCCACCCGGTAAGGCGCGACGATGGCGCCGGTCGGACAGATGTCCAGGCAAGCCGTGCAAGTCCCGCAGTTGTCCTTGACTGGGCGGTCAACAGGCAGCGCCAAGTCGGTGTAAATCTCGCCCAGGAAAAACCACGAGCCGGCCTGCCGGTTGATGAGGTTGGAATGCTTGCCAATCCAACCCAAGCCGGCCTTGGCGGCGAGGGCTTTCTCCAATACCGGGGCGCTGTCGCTGAACACGCGGTAGCCGAACGGGCCTATGGCCGTTGCGATGCGTTCGGCCAGTTTTTGCAAACGGCCCCGCATCAGTTTGTGATAATCCCGGCCCAAAGCATAACGGGAAATATAGGCGTCCAGCGGGGTTTCCAGATGTTCCCGCATGGCCTCGCGGTCTTCCGGCAGATAATCCAGCCTGGCGCTGATGACGCGGACGGTGCCGGGGACCAGTTCCTCCGGCCGGCTGCGCTTGCTGCCGTGTCGCCGCATATAATCCATCTCGCCGTGGAAGCCGTTTTGCAACCAAGCCAGCAGATGGCCCTCGGCCTCGGCCAGATTGGTGTCGGCGATGCCGATTTGCTGGAAGCCCAGATCCTTCCCCCATTGCTTGATGGTTTGCGCCCATTCGGCGGCGTCGATGTCGGTCTGGAGGTTGGGCATGGGAGGTTATAGGCTAAGGTTGGGGTGAAAAAGTATACTCTCAACCTGTTGCCCAGCCTGGGTTACCCAAGGCTTTTGCCCTTCCGTGGCGTCTTTGCTCCTTTACTCGATCTAGTTTCCCCATGCGGCCCCGCGAAAGCCGCCTTGCGCGCCAGCCCTAATTTGGTAACCCTATTTGCCTTGTCTCCTGACTGATATGAACGGCACAGACACTCTCCCCTTGCCCTCCCGCCTTTACCGTGCCGAGCATGTGCGGGCCATGGACCGTTTCGCCATCGGACAACTGGGCATTCCCGGCATTGAATTGATGCGCCGGGCGGGTGCCGCCGCTTTCGCCGCCTTGCGCAGGCGTTGGCCCAAGGCCCGCACGGTGTCGGTGCTGTGCGGCGCGGGCAACAACGGCGGCGACGGTTATGTGCTTGCCCGCCTAGGTGTCGAGGCCGGACTGGATGTGCGGGTTTATCCGCTGGCGCCGGTGGAAAAGCTGCGCGGCGACGCCTTCGCCGCCTTTGAGGACTACCGGCAGGCCGGCGGGCCGCTGCTGGATTTCGTGCCGGTCGGTTTTGAGGGTGCGGAAGTGCTGGTCGATGGCTTGCTAGGCACTGGCTTGGACCGCGAGGTGGAGGGTTATTATGCGGAGATCATCCGTGCGGTGAACCGCTTCCGGGGCGGTGTGTTGGCTTTGGATATTCCCTCCGGGCTGCATGCCGACACTGGCAAGGCCATGGGGGTGGCGGTCAAGGCTGATCTGACGGTGAGTTTCATCGGCCTGAAACAGGGTCTGTTCACCGGCGACGGGCCGGAGCATTGCGGCGAGGTGGCGTTCGACGACCTGCAAACGCAGCCTGCCGCGCAGGCCGGCCAATCCCCCTCCGCCCGGTTGCTGCCCGCGTGGACGGAAGGGCTGCCGCGCCGGTCGGGGGGGGCGCACAAAGGACACTTCGGCCATGTGTTGGTGGTCGGCGGCGCGCCGGGGTTCAGCGGCGCGGCGCGGCTGGCGGCGGAGGCCACCGCCCGCGTCGGCGCGGGGCTGGTCAGCGTGGCCACCCATCCTGAACATGCAGCCTGGTTGAATGTGGGGCGGCCAGAATTGATGTGCCGGGGCGTCGCCACGGCGGCTGAGTTGCGTCCGCTGTTGGAGCGCGCCAGCGTGGTGGCTGTCGGCCCAGGCTTGGGGCAGGCCGATTGGGGGCGGGGCTTGTTTGAGGCGGTGCTGGACTGCGGCCTGCCCTTGGTGGTGGACGCGGACGCGCTCAACCTGCTGGCGCTTGCGCCACGCAAACGCGACGATTGGGTATTGACGCCGCACCCCGGCGAGGCCGCCCGTCTGTTGCAAACCACTTCCGCCGCGATTCAGGCCGACCGTTTCGCCGCCGTCGCCGCCTTGCAAGAGCGCTACGGCGGGACGGTGCTGTTGAAAGGCGCGGGTACTTTGGTCCTTGGCCCTGCCGGGCTGCCTGCCATCTGCGCGTTAGGCAATCCGGGCATGGCTTCGGGTGGCATGGGCGATGTCTTGACCGGCGTGATTGCAGGATTGTTGGCGCAGGGCTTGGATTTCACCGCAGCCGCCGAGGCCGGGGCGCGGTTGCACGGCGCGGCGGGCGACCAAGCAGCCTTGGGCGGTGAGCGCGGCCTGCTGGCGGGGGATTTGCTGCCGTGTCTGCGCGCATGGGTGAACCTATGAAGTTCCATCTGCTTGACGAGGCTGCGACCCTGGATTTGGCCGGACGCTTTTACCGGGCTTTGCCGGCGGGTTGCCTAGTGTTCCTGCGTGGCAACCTGGGCGCGGGCAAGACCGCGTTCGTGCGTGGCTGCTTGCGGGCGGCGGGCCACCAGGGCGCGGTGAAAAGCCCGACCTTCACGTTGGTGGAAGAGTATGCTTTGGAGGGCCGCGCCATTTACCATTTCGACCTGTACCGGTTGGCCGACGCCGAGGAATTGGAGTGGATGGGAATCCGCGATTATCTGCGCTCGGACGCCTTGTGTTTCATCGAATGGCCGGAGCGCGGGGAAGGGGGGTTGCCCATGGCCGATGTGGAAGTGTCCATCGCCATCGTCGGCACTGCGCGAGATTTGGCTGTGGTTGCGAATTCTGCCGTTGGGCATGAGGTGTTGCGGAGCTTGCAAGAGGGGAATTAGCGGCATCCGACTTTCGCCGCGAACAGCCAAAAGTCGCGGTAAAAACCGCCCCCCGGAAAATTACCGGATGCGGCGGCTCCTGATGAGAGGGCGATTAAATTCCGCTTGCGGTGCCGGCCCTGCCGCGCTATGTTGCGCCCATCACGGGGAGGCGTTCACATGAACAAAAGTAGCCGCGTTGCTTGCCTGATTGTCGCCTGTTTTCTCAATGCCGCCGATGGCATGGCTGCGGCGGCCAGTCCTGCCGGGCATTCCGCCGCCAGCAGGCAGGCGAACCCGCCACCGGCACTTGCCGGATCGAAACCCCATCCCCAGCCAGCCTCCGCAAGCCAGGTTCATGCCCCGCCTGCGCGGGTGCGGCCAGTGCAGAATGGCCCGGATCGCGGGATGAAAGCCGCCAGCGCGCAGCCCTTCGTCATCGCCATCGACGCCGGCCACGGTGGCAAGGACACCGGGGCCATCGGCTACAATGGCACGTTGGAAAAGGATGTGGTCTACGCCATCGCCCGCCGGCTGGAAAGCTTGGTCCGTTCCGAGCCGGGCATGAGGCCGCTGATGGTGCGCAAGGGCGACACGTTCATCGGCTTGGCGCGGCGGGCGGAAATCGCCCGCGACGCGGAGGCGGACCTGTTTATCTCCATCCATGCCGACGCGCATACCGACGGCGAGGCGAAAGGCTCGGCGGTGTTCATCCTCTCGCCCCGGCGGGTGGAGTACGCCGACTTTGCCGAAAACACCCTCAAAGCCAGCGGCCGCGCAGCGGGCAAAATTTTGGGCGAGTTGCGCAAGCGGCAATATCTGCACTACCGCCATGTGCAAAAGGCCCGTTTCGCGGTGCTGAAATCCCCGGATGTGCCTTCCATGCTGATCGAAACCGGCTTCGTCTCCAACCCGGAAGAGGAGCGCCTGCTCGCCAGCCCGCCGTACCAGGAAAAGGTCGCCCGCTCGATCTTCAACGGGATTCGCGCTTATGTCCGCGCCGTCCGCTCCGTGCCGGACATGAGCATCAAGGGTAAGGGAGTGGTTGTGGCTTCTAGGCAGTGATGGTTTGAGAGGTTTTATTTCTTTCCCTGCCCGACTTAGGTAGCCCACCAAGCCGGAGGCAATCGAACTGACGATGCCGGCTGTCCATTTTTTATCGTCTGGGCTGCCAGTCGCAAACAGATAGATGCAGCCACAGAAAACCACCGCAATGACTGCCAAGGCAAAACAAAAAAGGATAAAGTCCTTTTTCTTCCTCAAATCAGCATCTTTAGCTTCCTGCACACGTCGAGCATCAGCGTCTTCGGCTGGCTCATTGTTTAGGCGCACATTGTACTTGTGGTTGTGTTGGTTCTGTCCAATGAGCTGGCTCAGGTTTACCTGCTGAATCAGCCATCAAATTCCCACGGTCTCGGTTTCGAGTTGCTTGTCTTTGTTAAGGATGCCGATCCGCTTGTTCTCAGCCTTGGCCTCAGAGACAACATCATATAAAGCGATGGATTTTTGAAGAATCTCGACTTTGGTGACATTATTGGCGCTTGCCAGTTGCTCTAGGCGTTCGTTGAGTTCCGGCGACAGCAACAAGTTAAAGCGGACGGGTTCTTTTTCTGCGGACATGGCGACCTCTTTAGGCAAAGGATTGACAACATAGGTCATCGAGCGAGATTTTACGCGCACTTTACGAAGCCAGCCAGACCGCTACCTGCGTTTGTTATAATGCCTTTTTGCGACACTCCCCCCGCCATGCCCATCCGCGTCCTCCCCCCCCAACTCATCAACCAAATTGCCGCCGGCGAGGTGGTCGAGCGCCCCGCGTCCGTGGTGAAGGAGTTGGTGGAGAACGCTTTCGACGCCCAAGCCAGTTTGGTGGAAGTGGACATCGAGATGGGCGGGCTGCGGCTGATCCGCATCCGCGACGACGGGGCGGGCATGGAGAGGGACGAGTTGCCGCTGGCCCTCTCGCGCCATGCCACCAGCAAGATCGCCAGCCTGGACGACTTGGAGCGGGTGTCCAGCATGGGGTTTCGCGGCGAGGCTTTGCCCAGCATCAGTTCGGTTGCCCGCCTGGCGCTGACTTCCAGGGCCAAAAGCGCGGACCATGCTTGGCGCATCGTGGCGGATGGCACGGAGAGCGCTTACGACATCCAGCCCGCCTCCCACCCACCAGGGACTTGCGTGGAAGTGCGCGACCTGTTTTACAACACCCCGGCCCGGCGCAAGTTCCTGCGCACCGAGAAGACCGAGTTTTCCCATATCGAAACCCTCATCAAGCGCATGGCCTTGAGCCGCTTTGCGACCGCTTTCCTGCTGCGCCACAACCAGCGCGAAATCCTCAACCTGAAACCGGCTTTGGACCAGGCCGGGCGGGAGGGGCGGGTGGGCTTGCTGTGCGGCGCGGCGTTCCTGGACAATGCTTTGGGCGTGGAGTTCGAGTCTTCCGGGATGCGGCTGTCCGGCTGGGTGGGCCTGCCGACGTTTTCGCGCAGCCAGGCGGACATGCAATTTTTCTATGTCAACGGGCGGCTGGTGCGCGACAAGCTGGTGGCCCACGCCGTCCGCCAAGCCTATCAAGACGTGCTGTACCACGGGCGGCAGCCGGTTTATGTGCTGTATTTGGAACTTGATCCGGCCCAAGTCGATGTCAACGCCCATCCGGCCAAGCTGGAGGTGCGCTTCCGCGACAGCCGGTCGGTCCATGACTTCCTGTTCCGCGCCTTGCAGCGGGCCATCGCCGACGAGCGCCCCGGCCATTCCACCCCGCCTCCCGCCGTGTTTGGGGAAGCCCCGGCAGTATTGTCCGGCGCGGAAGCTCCCCGCCCTGCCGCGCCCCGGCATCCGGCCCCTGCTTACGCCCATGCCCGGCAGGTTTCCCTGCCGCTGCAAGTGCGGGAGACCCTGCGTGGCCTAAACGCGCTGTACTCGCCTGCGCCCGCCGCTGCCGCGCCTGAGTCCCAGCCCGAAGAAGCCCATCCGCCCTTGGGCCAGGCCATCGCCCATTTGCACAATGTTTATATTCTGGCGGAGACGCCCAATGGCTTGATTGTGGTGGACGCCCATGCGGCGCACGAGCGGGTGACGTATGAGAAGCTGAAACGCCAGCAACAGGCCGGCGGCGTCGCCAGCCAGCCGCTGCTGTTGCCGGTGCGCGTGAAGTTGAGCGAGGCCGAGGCCGATTTGGCCGAGGAGGCCGCCGCCGCTTTCGCCCAGTTGGGCTTGGAATTGAGCCGCTGCGGGCCGGACGCGGTGCTGGTGCGTTCCGTCCCGGCCTTGCTCGGTGTGGCGGATGCGGAAAGCCTGTTGCGCGATGCTTTGGCCGATCTCAGCCAGCATGGCCGCAGCCTGCGGCTGGAGCAGGCGATGAACGGGGTGTTGGCGACCATGGCTTGCCACGGCTCGGTGCGGGCGCATCGGCGTCTGAGCATCGCGGAGATGAACGCGCTGTTGCGCGAGATGGAGGCGACCCCGAACAGCGGCCAGTGCAACCATGGCCGGCCCACTTGGATCGAACTCAGCGGCAAGGATTTGGACCGTTTTTTTCTGCGCGGACAATGACGGACCAATCTTCAAACCTGCCCCCCGCCGTCGCGCTCATGGGGCCGACCGCCTCGGGTAAGACCCGGCTTGCCATCCAACTAGCCCAGGCGCTGGACGGCGAAGTCATCAGCGTGGATTCGGCCTTGGTCTACCGGGGCATGGACATCGGCACTGCCAAGCCCAGTTTGGAAGAGAGGGAAGGTGTGCCGCACCATCTCATCGACATCATCGACCCCGCCGAGTCGTTTTCCACCGGCCAGTTCCGCGAGCGGGCGCTGGCCTTGATGGCGGAGATCACCTCAAGGGGCAAGCTGCCCATCCTGGCGGGCGGCACGATGCTGTATTTCAATGCCTTGTTCAATGGCTTGGCCGAACTGCCCGCCGCCGACGAGGCCGTGCGCGGGCAAATCGACGCCGAGGCGGCGCGGCTGGGCTGGGCGAAGCTGCATGGGGAATTGGCGCGGATCGACCCGGCGGCGGCGGCGCGCATCCATCCCAACGATCCGCAGCGCATCCAACGCGCCTTGGAGGTTTACCGGCTGACCGGCGTGCCTTTGAGCGAATTGTGCGCGCAAGGCCGGGGCGAACCGCCGCCGTTTAACATCGTCCGGCTGGTCCTCGCGCCCGGCGACCGCCAGGTGTTGCACGGCTTGATCCGGCGGCGCTTCCTGGCGATGCTGGAGCAGGGTTTTGTGGACGAGGTGCGGGCTTTGTACCGGCGCGGGGATTTGCGGGCGGATCTGCCGGCCATCCGCGCGGTGGGCTACCGGCAAGTCTGGGCTTGGCTGGACGGGGAAGGGGATTACGCGGAGATGGTGGAGCGCGGCGTCATCAGTACCCGGCAGTTCGCCAAGCGCCAGTTCACTTGGTTGCGGCGGGAAGAGTTGGCGGGCCGTTTCGTCAGCGAAGACGCGGACGTGCTGGCGAAAATGTTGAAAAAGATCGGCGAGTCATTGTCTGGGCATTAAAAAACCCCGCCCCTTTGCAGGGGCGGGGTTTTTCACGCACAA
This sequence comes from uncultured Methylococcaceae bacterium, assembly GCA_964582755.1. GTDB lineage: Bacteria > Pseudomonadota > Gammaproteobacteria > Methylococcales > Methylococcaceae > Methylumidiphilus. The sequence continues at coordinate 26,420 of CAZOTR010000029.1, forward strand.
AACCGATTAAGCGGCTTTTTTCGCTTTGCGGCGACGCGCCACGGCGGCGCCGGCCAAGCCGATGCCGATCAGGCTCAAGCTGGCGGGTTCCGGCACTTGGTCAGGCACGAAGTAGTCATAGCGGATGGACAAGGTGCCGGTGTAAGAACCTTTGTTGCCGGTCAGAACGAAGTCGGTCACGGAACCGCCCTGGGTACCGTTGCTGGACACGGTAATGGTGACAGAGCTGGTGCCGCCGATGTAACCGCCCAGGCCGCTGGTCAAGACGGTGGGTCCGACCAGGAAGTTGGTTATGCTGGTGGTGCCGACGGTCTGGGTGCCGATGTTGTCAACGATGAAGCCGCTGAAGCCCGGAGTGGTCAGCGTGTTGGTCGCGGTCAGTCCGCCGGGGCCCGCAGCCGTGACGGTGGCGGTGGCGGTCAATGGATTGCCCAAGCTCGCGCCAACTTCTTGGTCGCCGGAACCCTGGGGATCGACGCTGGCCGTGTTGAACAGCGACTCGGAGATCGTGTATTGCAGGTGGACGCTGGTGAGGGTTCCCAAGCTGCTATCGAAGCCATCGACCAGAATATTCTGGGATTGGTTTAAGCTGTTTTTGCCGAAAGCGTGGTCTTGCCACGGGGTGAGGAGGGTAGCGGCCGATGCGGGCGCGGTCATAGCCAAGCCAGCGGTCATCAGACCTAGGGCAATCAGGGTATGTTTTTTCATTGTTAAAAGCTCCATTAAGCTAAAGGTGGGTCGTGATCTATGGAAGTTTTTAAGTGCCTGTTTCCGGGAATCGGGTTTAGGACTCTTGAGGGCCAAAGCAGGTATCGTGCCGAAAATGCAATAACCAATAAAATCAGTGGGTTTTGACTTTGTTGGGGTTTGTTCCTCCGCCCTGCGGGGAAAAGTGTAAAAAAAACTGACAGAGCTTGTTGCCCTAGTCGGCTTCCGTCCTTCGAGGCAGGGAGTAATCCCGCCGTTGCCGTCGGACGCTGCCATGCGCTGGGTACCCACCCGCCGGGCCGCCTTGTGTGGGTGGCGGTCCACTCCGTCGGGGCATCGAGATGAATCTTTTGACCATCATAGACTTGCGGCACAGGCGCGGTGGCAAGGCGGCGGAATCCGTCGTTTTCCATGTCTGCAAGCCATCCTGATTTAAGGGTGTAAAAAATTCTGACACTTGCTTTCGCCCTGTTTATATCCCTCTCAATGGCCGCACGGCGGGCTTGGGCGAACCGGCGGCAATTCCGGTGTGGCCGAATGTTTGGGGAGGGCTGGAAGCGCGGGGCCATCGTGGCGGGCAGGCATAGCCTGGATGCCGCCAAACAACCGCCCGTCCGCTGGCCCGCTGTAAAAAAAATTGACAGATCAAGGCGCCGACAGGACCGCTTGGCATTCTTGTGGCAAACGCGGTTTCGGCGGTGGCGGCGTCGGCAGGGAGGTGGCGGGGAGGTGGCCGAACCACCAGTCCAGGCTGGAATCGCAGCCCTCGCCTTCGGGAATCGGTTCCTGGGCGTCACAGCTTGGGCTGTCCGCAGGGCAGGCGAGGCGCATATGGAAATGGTCGTCATGGTAGTACCAGGGGCGGATTTTGCGCAGCCACTCGCGGTCGCCTTCGGCTTGGTCGCAAAGCTCTTGCTTGACATAGGGGTTGACGAAGATGCGGTCCACGTCGGGCAGGTTCGCCGCCAATTCCAGCAGGCGGGCTTGCTTGGCTGTCCACACCCGCCGGTCTAGCCCTCTTTTCGCGGCATTGAGCATAGAGGGGGCGTTGACATCGCTGCGCAGCGCGTTGGCCTCGGCGAAGATTTTAGGATCGAGGTTGAACCAAATATCCACGTCCAGCCCGGTTTGGTGGCTGCGATGGCCGAACGACATCGGGCCGCCCCGTGGCTGGCCCAGGTCGCCGACTTGCAACACCCCCAGCCGGTGTTCCTCGGTCTTCCGGCCCAAGGTTTCGATGGCCCGCACTAGGCGCGGGTGGCCGTAAAAGCGGTTGCGCTCGATGTGCATGACTTGATAGCCCCGGCCTTCCAGCGGCAGGGCGTGGGCGCCCGCGATGCAGCCGGCGTTGGTCTGGCCGATGGCGCGGGGTGGCTCGTCCGTCGGCGCTTCCACCTGCGACCAGTCGGAGGCTGATGGACAGGGGGAGGACAGGCTCAGGCAAAGCGCGGCGAACGCCCCCGTCAACAGGGGGCGGCGGGTCGGTGGTGTCTTGGCTAGTCGCATGGGGGGAATTTCCAGGGAGGCTTAATGGCGGGCGTTTGGGCTGGATGCCCGGAGTCTTTGGGAATTGTAAAACAATTTCTTTTATACTTTTCACACTTGCACAATTGATGTTGCGCAGCGCATATCGGTGGCGGCCTTTAGGCCGTTGCGGCGGACACTGGAGGATGCGCTGCTGGATTTTGCGGCCTGAGAGCCGCCCTACAGTCTTGCGTGGAAAGGCGGGCGATGAAATTTTTGATGCGTGGGCTGCGCCATCTTTCCATCCGGGGGTTGGTGTTGTTGGGCGTGGGGGTGGCGTTGTTGCCTTTGTCGATGGGCTTGGTTTCGGCGGTCTTCGCTGTCGAGCGCCTGGCGGCCTTGTCGGAGCGGACCGTCCGCCATGTGGCCAGGGAGGCGCAAGCCAGCCAAGATCTGCAGGAGCGATTGGACGATTTGGAGCGCAAGGGGCGCGGCTATTTAAGCGCGCAAGATGCCGGGGCGTTCGCGGAGTACCGCCTGGCCCACGAGCAATTCGCCGGGCAAGTGCGGGAGCTTGCCAGTGCCTTGCCGTCCGATGACAGCCATCTGGCCCGCAGTTTTGACGCGTTGGCACGCGATGAAAAAGAGGTTTTCGATTCGATCATTGCTTTTTATCCTCCCCGGCCGGGCAAGTTTTCCCCGGCAGTGCCGCCGCGAGGCCCGGTGCCAGACGCCTCGCCTGTCACCGAGCGTTTTCTCTCGGCCAAAGCCAAGGCCCGTGACGTGGCCTATGGGTATGCCGCGCAGGTCGAACAGGAGGCCAAGCGCCTTGAAGTCCTGTCCGCAGATATCAAGCGCCGCTTGCTCATCGACCTTGCCGTGCTGCTGCCGATTTCCTGCGTCTTGCTGGCCGTTTTCGTTTATCTGTTGCAGAACCCAATCCAGCAGATCGACCATGTCATCCGGGCGCTGGGCGCGGGAAATTTCAGCCAGCCGGTGCGGGTGGTGGGGCCGGGCGATGTGGAATTCTTGGGCGAGCGCCTGGAATGGCTGCGCACCCGCCTGAATGACCTGGAGATGGCCAAGCAGCGGTTTGTGCGCAATGTCTCCCATGAAATCAAGACGCCTTTGGCGACCATCCATGAGGGGACGGATCTGCTGCTGGACGAGGTGGTGGGCGAGTTGAACCGGGAGCAGAAGGAAATCGCGCACATCTTGGTCAGCAACGCCGACAAGCTGGACAGGCTGACCGCCGAGTTGATCAATTACAGCCAAGTCAGCGCCCGAAGGGAGTACCAGAAAGTGGCGTTGGTTGATATGCGGCGCTTGGTGCTGGCGGTGCTGGACGACTACCAGTTGCAGTTGCGGGGCAAGTCGGTCAGCGTGGCCGATTCGCTAGAACCCCTGGAACTCATGGGAAATGCCGAGCAATTGCGCACCATCGTCGATAATCTGCTTTCCAATGCCGTCAAATATTCGCCGGTGGGAGGGGGTATCCGCCTGTCGCTGCGCAAAGCTGGCGGCCACATGGAGTTGGAGATCGAGGATGACGGTCCGGGGATAGACCCCGACGAGCGCGGCAGGGTGTTCGAGCCTTTTTTCCAGGGGCGCGCCGCGCACGATCTGGGCGTCAAGGGGACGGGCTTTGGCCTCGCCATCGTCGCCGAATGTGTCGCCAACTATCATGGCAAGGTGGAGGTTTTGGAGTCCCTAGACGGCGGCGCGGGGGCGCGCATCAGGGTTCAAATCCCTGTGTAGCCTGCCCTGCCATTTTTTCTGCAACATAATCATTTGGATGTGAAACATTATGACCCAATCACGCAAGCGCGTCTTGTTGGTGGATGACGATCCCGACCTGCTCCGGCTGTTGGGCCTGCGCCTAAGTTCCGCAGGCTTCGAGACGGACACTGCGGGCAGCGGGGTGGCGGCTCTGGCGCGGGTGGCAAGCTTCCGTCCGCAGGTGGTGGTCAGCGATCTGCGCATGGACGGCATGGACGGCATGGCCTTGTTCGAGGCTTTGCACGACCAGTATCCGACCCTGCCGGTCATCATCATGACCGCCCACGGCACCATAGGCGATGCGGTCGATGCCACCAAGCGCGGGGTGTTTGGCTTCATCACCAAACCGATAGACAAGACTGAGCTGATCAAGCAGGTGGAAGACGCCATGCGGATCGGCCTCGCCAATATTGATGTAATGCTTGCCGACGATTGGCGCGCAAAAATCATCACCCAGAGTCCGCTCATGGAGGAGTTGCTGAACCAGGCCCGGCGTGTGGCGCAAAACAAGGCCAGCGTGTTGATCTGCGGCGACAGCGGCACCGGCAAGGAATTGCTGACCAAGGCCATGCACGAGGTCGGCGGCCGCAAGGAGGGGCCGTTCGTCACGGTGAATTGCAGCGCCATCCCGGAGGCATTGTTCGAGTCGGAGTTGTTCGGCCACAAGAAGGGCGCTTTCGCCGGCGCGATCCGCGACCATGGCGGGCTGTTCCTCGCGGCGGACGGCGGAACTTTGTTTCTGGACGAAATTGGTGACATGCCGAAGTCGGCGCAGGTTAAGCTATTGCGCGCCCTGCAGGACATGAAAGTGCGGCCGGTCGGCGGGAGCGGGGACGTGCTGGTGGATGTGAGGGTCATATCCGCCACCCGCACCGACTTGGAAAAGGCTATGCGGGAAGGCAGTTTCCGCGAGGATCTGTACTATTGGCTGAATGTGGTGACTTTCCAATTGCCCACCCTGTCCCAGCGCCGGGAGGATATCCCTTTGTTGGCGCAGCATTTTTTGCGCGACCTTGGCGAGGTCTACGGCGGCCGGGTCAAGGGTTTTTCGCCAGAGGCGATGGAGTGCTTGGTGAATTCCGAGTGGCCCGGCAATGTCCGCCAGTTGCGCAACGTCGTGGAACAATGTGTCGCCCTGTCCAGCACGCCCTTGATCCCCGTCACCCTGGTGCAGCGGGCGGTGCGGGACGAGCCGGCCCAGTACCTGTCTTTGCAGGATGCCAGGGATAAATTCGAGCGAGAGTATTTGGTCCGGCTGTTGCTCACGACCAGCGGCAGCGTGACCTTGGCGGCGAAGCTGGCCAAGCGCAACCGCACCGAGTTTTACCGCTTGCTGGGACGCCACGGCATGAAGGCGGAAGATTTCAAAACGACGGTTTGAGCGGAAACGCATGGGACTTTAGCAGGTTCCGGCAGGCAATGTCCTTCATCAATTCCAAGCAGATTCCTGGATCGACCATGAACACTTCCCGCCAAAACTTCATTGGCCCTCTGGCCTGCGCGGCCTATCTGTTGCGTGGCTTGAAGATGTTGGGGCAGCCTGGCCTGCGCCATTTCGTCTGGGGGCCGTTGCTCATCAATCTCGCGCTCTATTCCCTAGGGTTCTGGGCGGGGGCGCATTATTTCTCGTCGGTGCTGAATTGGCTCATACCGGGCTGGTTGGAATGGCTGCGCTGGTTGCTGTGGCCGTTGTTCACCCTGCTGTTGTTTGTCATCGCTTTTTTCAGCTTCACCGTGGTTGCCAATCTGGTTTCCTCGCCCTTTTACGGCCCGCTCGCCGCGAAGGTGCAAAGAAACTTGGGGCTGGCCCTGCCGCAGGAGGCGGATTTGGGGCTTGCGGCCACCCTGGCGGCGGATCTCGCCTCCGAAGCGCGGCGCATGGGCTATTTCGCGTGGCGTGCCTTGCCCTTGCTGTTGCTGTCTGTCATCCCGGTTGCCAATATCGCCGCGCCGTTTCTCTGGTTGCTGTTCGGCGCTTGGAGCCTTTCTTTGGAATACCTGGCGTATCCATTGGATGCGCTAGGCTTGCGCTTCGACCGGCAACGGGAACTGGCAGGCGCGCATCGCTTAGAAACCTTGGTTTTTGGCGGAGTGGTGATGCTCGGGTTGAGCGTTCCGTTGTTGAATATCCTCATCCCCCCGGCTGCGGTGGTCGGCGCGACGCTTTATGTCATCGACCGGAAGCGGGCGCTTGCTTCTTAAGCCCCTTTATAAGAGGGGTAGCTTGCCGATCAAACAATCCCCGCTGTCGGCGATGGCGGCCAGCCGGACATCGGTGATGTGTCTGCTCAAATCCAGGCCCGCTTCCGCCAGGGTTTCGACGCGCAGGTAATTGGGCGTGAGCCCTCGGAATCGCTGTCTGCCGTCTTCCAGGACTTCCCGGCCTCCTTCCCATAACACGGGCAAATCCCTTCCTAGGAAGCGGGCGAGGACGGCCTGCTTTTGTCCCTGGGCAAGCTGTTGCAATTGTTGGGCGCGGGCTTTTTTGACAGGTTCAGGGACTTGGTCCGGCAGTCCGGCGGCCTTGGTGCCTGCGCGGATGGAGTAGCTGAAGATGTGGACATGGCCGAACGCCTGGGTTTCGATGAATTTCAGCCCTTCTTCCCATTCCGCTTCGCTTTCGCCGGGAAAGCCGACGATGATGTCCGTGGTGATGTTGATGTCGGGACAGGCGGCGCGGGCTTTGTCGGCGAGTTCGGCGAATTCGGCAGTCTTACAGCGCCGCGCCATGCGCCGCAACACCGAATCGGAACCGCTTTGCAGCGGCAGGTGCAGGTGTGGCATGAGACGGGGATTTTGCAACAATCCCAAAAAACTCTCCGACAGTTCCCAAGGCTCCAGCGAACCCAGGCGTAAGCGGGGAATCTGCGTCTGTTCCAGCACGGCCTCAATCAAATCTTCCAGCCGCAGCCCCAAGTCGCTCCCCCAGCCGCCCAGATGCACGCCGGTGAGGATGAATTCCTCTATGCTTTGTCCATGTAGCGCGTTGATTTCATCCACGATCTCGGCAACCGGGCGGCTCTTTTCCTCGCCACGGGCCAGGGTTACGACGCAAAAAGTGCAGCGGTAGCGGCAACCGTCCTGCGCTTTCACGAAGGCGCGTTGCCGGCCCAGGGTGAACAAGGATGCCTCGCCCGGTTCGGTGGCATAGTTTGGCATGGTCGGCAGATCCAGCGCTTCCCTGGCGATTTCCACCAGCCGCGCCTTGTCGGCGTTGCCCACGACCAGATCCACCCCCAACGCATTCTTGGCTTCTTCCGGGTTCAGGCTGGCATAGCAGCCACTGAGCACCAGCTTGGCTTGGGGGCTTTCCCTATGCATGCGCCGAATCAGGTGGCGAGACTTGCGCACCGCATCCTGGGTGACGGCGCAGGAGTTGAGTACGATCATGTCGGCTTCATCCGCATCGGGCACGATGCGGTGGCCCTCCGCCTGGAATTGCCGAGCCCAGGTTTCCAGTTCGGCTTCGTTTAGGCGGCAGCCCAAGGTTTTTAAGTTTACGCGCATAGACTTGGTTTTGTTCTCTTAGTAATCAATGATATGTGGGCGACAATTTACCATCCTTTGTCATTTCAGGCGACGGTTCGCGGGCCGTCTTTGCTCTGGCAAGAGGCCGCCTAGTTTTATCTTGATGTGATTTTTTCCGAAAACCTGTTGACATCCTTCTCCTGAAGTCCCATAATGCGCAGCTCCTCACGGCGGTTCTGGCTTTCGGGCCTTGGCG